>JAZQXX010000001.1:0-3523 GCA_045633085.1 Negativibacillus sp.
CCATCAGCATGGACAGAACTACGTTAACCTGTGCCAGACCACCGCGCATGTGCCCGGTGATGATTTCCGCAAAGTCCATTAGCTTATCCGCTATGCCACCGTAGTTCATAATAGAACCGGACATAACGAAGAACGGAATTGCCAGCAGTGAATAGGATGCTGTGGAGTTCATAACCTTCATCATAATCATGAAGGGCTGAGTGGTAGTATCAATAAACAGGAAGTAGAAGAACGCGCCGCCGAACAGTGCGTAAACAATGGGCAAACCTGCAAAGTAAAGAAGGAATACCAAAACGACAGGAATGAGATCAATAAACTCCAGTGTCATGAGATTCGTCCTCCTTTCTCTTTCCAAGCAGTTCCATTACAAAGAAATAAATCGCGTACAGCAGAGACCAACCGAAGCCGATGGGAACCGCAATGGAGAAGTACCAGCGAGGCATCATCAGAACGTCGGTAACACGGTGCCAAGAGTTGATCACATACTGTGCTGCAACATAAGTCAGCATAATCAAAACCGCAATTTCGATAATCTGAATGACCAGGGTAACACCCTTCTTTGCCTTTTCAGGCAGCAGCTTAACCAGAATATCCACACCAAGGTGTGCCTTAGTGCGGTATGCAAAAGCGGAGCCGATGAATACGGTCCAAATGAACAGAGAAGTCGCAACTTCTTCTGCCCAATAGATGGGAGTGTTGAACAGGTAGCGAGTAAAAATGTTTGCGTTAACCAGAATAGTACATGCACTCAAGGTCAAGCAGGTGATAATCGCATCCAAATTCAGAACAACTTTCCCCAAAAATCCGAAAGTTTTCTTCATATTTCTCTCCAAAAATTTAAATCGACTGATACGGACATGCTCCCCGAATCAGACAAGGCAGCACATAAAGTGTTTTATGCACTCCCTTGTCTGTCGGAAAGCAAAATTTTACAACGTTTTAACAACGCCATATAATTCAAACACGGACTACCCCGCTAAGGGTAGTCCGTATATTGAATTCAACTAATGAATTGTGCTAAATCTCAGAACAAACGTGTCTTAGATTATGCGTTTGCTTCGCGGTATTCCTGAACCAGAGCAACCAGCTTGCCACGCAGTTCGGGGTCAGCGCCGTATTCTTCAACGATCCAGTCGTATACGGGTTCGCAAGCAGCGGTGAAAGCATCCAGGTCAACATCGTTGTAGGAGGTGCCGTTTTCTTCCAGGAAAGCGATCATTTCAGCTTCGGAGTCAGCAACTGCGTTCTGTTCCCAAACGCCGCACTCGTAAGCGCATTCCTCAATGATCTGCTGATACTTGGCAGGAATCTGCTCCCAAACGTTGTTGGAGATGAACAGCCAGCGGGTAGCGATCAGGTGGTTGGTCAGAGCAACATTGTGGATGAATTCGTAAACGCCGGTATCCTTGTGGGTGGAAACGGAGCCTTCGTAGCCCTGTACAACGCCGTTAGACATAGCGGAGATAGCTTCGGTGAAGCCCATAGCCTGAGGAGTTGCGCCCAGGCATTCCAGAGTCTTAGCAAACAGAGCGGAGGAGGTTGCACGCAGAACCATGCCGTTCAGATCTTCGGGCTTGGTGATAACCTTGTTGGTGCAAACGGAACGGAAGCCGAAGCTGTAGTGGGTGTCCAGAATCTTGATGTTGTGTTCTTCTGCCAGACGGTCCTTGATTTCAGCTACGATGTCGGAGTCCATTACGTAGTTGTATTCTTCGTTGGAAGCATACAGCATGGGACCGATCAGAACTGCGCAGTCACCAACGTAGTCAGCGAACAGAGAGGGTTCTTCCAGACCCATCCAGTTAGCGCCCATGTTAGCCTGAGCAACGGAGTCGCCGTAGCAGTCCAGCTGGTTCTGGCCGTAGTAGGTAACGGTAACAGCGCCGCCGGTGCGTTCGGTGATCATTTCTGCCAGCATTTCGGAAGCCTTACCGTTCATTTCTTCAGGCTGGAAAACGTTGGAGAACTTGATGTCAATGTGGAAATCTTCAGTGGTAGCTGCTTCGTCGGAGGAACCGCCGCCGCAAGCAACCAGAGAGAAGCACATGACCAGTGCGAGAATCATTGCGAGAATCTTCTTCATGATTTTTTGCTCCTTTTTCATTTTGTTTTGTTTTTCCCTTTCTGTGTCAAATCTGTTTTGAGATTGTCTTCACAAAAAGTTTACATCGTAGAAATTGTACATGAAAAAACGCACACTGTCAATCGAAACACAATGTGTTAAATCCGAGACACGGTTTTTCGTTGAATATGCACAAAGACATCGCTTTAAACCGTAAAAACTCGAAACCTTTCCTTTGCTGAATTCTGTACATTTTTCCTTATTTGTCAACTTTAACCAACTTTTTCGGATAGAAAAATTGACGAAACGCAATATTTTTGTCACAATTTCATAATATTTTTAAACAGAAAAAGAGGAAAGGTATTACCTTTCCTCTTGTTTTTTTATTTATTTGCAGCGATTCATTTGATCAATGATATCGCCCAGGTCTTCCGCCAGCAGCTTGGCACGTTCGGTGTCGCCGTCCTTCAAGTACTTTGCAACGGTGGTTTCCAGATCCTTCTTCTTCAGCTCCAGCTCCAGATAATCCTTGCTGAAGTGATTTGCGTAAATCTTCTTGCGGAAGGTGCGGATACGCATACGGCGGATGGTCTTATCCTCCACATACAGCACATAGTCCGCGCAGTTGACAATGTTGTAGAAGTCATGGGAAACCATCAGCACCGCACCGCGGTAATTGCTGACCGCTTCTTCCAGAGCAATCTGCGCATAGGTGTCCAGATGGCTGGTAGGTTCGTCCAGCAGCAGCATATTGGCCTTGGTCACATCGATTTTTGCCAGCTGCAGCAGGTTCTTTTCCCCGCCGCTGAGATAGCGGATGCGGCTGTCCAGATGGTCGGGATTGAAGCAGTACTTATTCAGATGGCGTTCGATGGATTCTCTATCGGGGAAGCCCAGTTCAAAGAATTCCTCCAGAACGGTGTTGCTTTCGGTAAGCATTTCGCTGTGGAGCTGACTGAGGAAGCCAACCTCTACCCCATCGTTGATGGTGATGTAGGGATTGTTGTTCTTGTAAATCTCACGGAGCAGAGTGGTCTTGCCGGTACCGTTGGGGCCAACGATAGCCACCTTCTCCCCTTCTCGCAGCTCGAAGTTTACGTTTTCCAGCAGCAGCTCGTCAAAGGCTACGGTGTAGTCTTTCACCCGCAGCATCACATTGCGGTCTTCCACCAGCTCCGCAGCAGGCTCTACCGCAGGCAGATGCACCACAGGCTGACGAATATCCACAAAGGGTGCCTTAATGCGGCGTGCTTCCAAACGAGCCAGCAGGCTTACCTTGCCGTGAAGGAAGCGGCCGCGGGTAGCGCTGTCCACTTCGGTAGCATCGTCACGGAGACGTTCCACCAGCTCGCGGGTGCGTTCAATGATGGCCTCTTCCTTGGCAGCCTGCTCCTGCAGCTCGATTTTACGCAGCAGCAGTGCATAGTTATAAGAAATGTAGTTACCGTCAAATTCCTGCAC
>JAZQXX010000002.1:0-3491 GCA_045633085.1 Negativibacillus sp.
AAATCCTCATTACTTACATTGTGATTGCTTGTATCAGTTCCATCGTATACGCCCAATTCAATTATCTGCTGCCCATTCAGATGGATGAAGTGTTTCTGGAACAAGGGGCACTCTTTTTTGGAATGCTCACCAGCGTGAACGGATTTGTGGTCATCTGTTGTACTCCGATTCTGACTCAATGGACCCTGAAGTGGGCAGATTTGGACCGGGTTCGCTTGGGAACACTGTTGGAAATCGTAGGCATTTGTTCGTATTTCTTCTATCGGAACAGCCTTCCTATGTATATTCTCTCCATGGTCATTTTTACATTGGGTGAGATTTTGAATACCTTGGGCAGCAGCCCGTACATTTCCAAACGGGTTCCTGCGACACACAGAGGCCGCTTTGTCTCCATCAGCAATATATTTACCACGCTGTCTTCTTCGCTGGGCAGCGCCGCAATCGGCAGGATCGTCGTTCTTTACACGTTCCGGGAAGGTTGGCTATTTGTTGCAGTTATCGGTATTGTGCTAATGTTGATGCTGCAAGCCTACCGCAAAAAAGATGAGAAGCGATTTTGTTTGTTGTACGGGCAGGAATGTGAGTACATGGAATGAAACACAACGCTCGGTACAATTTTTGTGACTGTATAAAATAGATATAAGGAGAACCGGCCATGGCATCCAATCCTTTGAAAAAAATACGATATAATTCACCTGTAGTCCTGACCTTTGCACTGATTTCTCTGGTTGTGTTGGTTCTGGATTTTCTGACCGGAGGGAAAACCACCGGATTACTGTTTTGCACTTATCGCACCTCACTTCTCGATTTTCTGGGTTATGTGCGAATGTTCGGCCATGTGCTGGGCCATGCCGACCTGCAGCATTACATCGGGAACATGACCTTGATTTTGGTGCTTGGACCTATGCTGGAGGAAAAATACGGCAGTAAGAACTTGCTGCTTGCCATTGCTATCACGGCTGTGGTTTCCGCTCTGGTACATGGATTGGTTTCTGATGGTGCTCTGTTGGGTGCCAGCGGCATTGTATTTATGATGATTATGCTGTCCTCTCTGACCGGAATGAAGGCAGGAACCGTTCCTCTGACCATGATTTTGGTTGCTATTGTGTACATTGGCGGTGAAATCATCGATGGTATTGCGAATCAGGACAGTGTTTCTCAGTTGACCCATATTGTCGGCGGTATCTGTGGTACTGCAATTGGTTTTGCCCTGGCAAAAAAGAAGAAAAAGTGAATCAGGATATGCTTATAATTTGATTCAAATATGATTTGAGAAAAAAGCCGTCCTCATTGGCGCGAAAGCGGTCAAAGAGGACGGCTGAATTAATTGCCGACAGAGCAGGGAGGAGGGGATCGAATCGAAAATTAAAGGACAACGCTGCAAAGGAATCTTATGTTGTGATTCTGGTGCTGATGTGTTAAAATGGCTAAAGAATATTTTTTGAAGGTGAAACGCAGTGGGAAGAATAGCGTATTTCAACGGAAAAATCGGGAATTACGAGGATATGATGATACCGTTTTCCGATCGATCTGTTTTTTATGGCGACGCGGTTTATGACGCGGTTTTGATCCTTGACCGCAAGGCATTTGCTCTTGAACTGCATCTTGATCGGCTGTACAAGAGCTGTGCTATGACCGAGATCCCGTTCGATATGCCGAGAGAAACGCTTAGGAAGGAAATTGAGCGATTGCTGGATCAATCCGAGATGGGCAGTATTATGCTGTACCTTCAGGTCACGCGTGGTGCAGCCCCGCGTAAGCACGAATATCCAGTCGGTGTGAAGCCGAATTTGCTGATGTTTACTTCTGCAGTTTCACTTCCGCCCAAGGACAAACGCGCGTCCCTTTTCAGTGTGGAAGATCTGAGATTTCAGTACTGCAATATTAAAACAACAAACCTTCTGCCCAACGTGTTTGCTGCGCAAAAAGCAACCAGCGCAGGTGCAACCGAGGCATTGCTTCACCGGGGTGATCGGGTCACCGAAGCGGCGCACAGCAGTATACTAATGATAAAAAACGGCGTGGTGATGATGCCGCCTCTCGACGAGCTCATTTTGCCGGGCATCACCCGAGCGATCATCCATCAGGTCTGTGAGGAAAACGGAATCCCGGTAGAAATCAGAATTTTCACAGTGGATGAACTGAAAAATGCCGACGAAATCATTCTTTGCAGCACGACCAAGAATGTGATCTACGTATACGAAATTGACGGTCAGCCTGTCGGAGGCAAGGATGAGGCTTTGCGCAAAAGAATTCAGGAACTGTTTGCTGAAAAGGTATGGGAAGAGACCGGTGTCAAACTATAAATAACTCAACAGCTACAACATACCTTGCATGGTTGTAACCCAAAAGTCACCCACCGGCTTCGCTAAACTGGAGGGTGACTTTTTGGTTACAGGATATTTATATAAAACTAAAGTCAGCTTAAGGAGGAAACTTATCTGCCGTTTCCTGCAGCGTCCGGTACTGACGAGGCGAAATGCCATATTCGTGCTTAAATGATCGATAAAAGCTTGAGTAATCCGAAAAACCGGTTTGCCGTGCAACCTCTTCCGGTCGCTGTTCCGCTTCGATTCGAGTCTTGGCGGCAATCAGTCGTCGTTGGGTAACATAGCGATACAAACTGACGCCCAGTTTTTGTTTGCACAGGTGGCTTATTGTGCTGCTGCTGACAAAGAAACGCTTTGCCAGATCGTCGATGGAAATAGGTCGGAAATAATTATCCTCTACGTAGGTGGTGATCCGGTCCAGTAGCTCCGGTTGTTCTGCTTTCAGTGTTCGTGCCGTTTGTCCAGTTGTCGCCCGCTTAATGTGTGTCAGCAACTGCATGGTATTGCCAATAACGGCAGATTCCCAGCTGTCTGCCCGCTGCTCTGCTTCGTGTACACCGGCGGCGAAGAATCCGCCGAGATATTCCCAGTTCGTACCGCTCGTGCGCAGCATGCTGGCGCGGGCCTGTTTTTCTGTAAAAGGGTAGGGGAACAGCTTTGCATACCATTCCATAAAATCAACGCTCAGCCACAGTACATAACGCGTGTATGGCTCGTTCATGTTTTCCGGTAGCAGTGGACGATGGCTGACTCCGGGCGGCAAAAAAATGATATCTCCCTGCTGGAGTCGGTAACGCTCCGATCCTACCAAATATTCCGCGCCACAGTTGTTGATGCAGTAGAGCAATTCGTAAAAGGTGTGGCTGTGCAGCTGCACTTGGGTATTGGAGTAGCTGGTATCACGGTGGGTGTCCACGAAGGGGGAGGTCATCTCCAGTTCCTGATAAACTGCGTTGGGATCCAGTCCCGTGTCCTGCATGAGGGTATACAGCTTATGCTGCACCTGGTCGGGGTGGAGGTCCGAAATGGAAGCGGCCAGTTTCTGCAGATCCCCCAGTTTCACGCCAACACATCCTTTCGTGCAGAGTTCCATGGGAATATGGTAGCACGAATCTGCAGGATTTGCAATCTTTGAGACAATTATTGCAATTTACTTTGCAA
>JAZQXX010000003.1:0-6013 GCA_045633085.1 Negativibacillus sp.
CATCTGCAAGATCCTGCTGCAGTTTGTGAACAGCATCAGCAAGCTGTTCCGGCTTGGAAGAAAATTCTTCTGCCAATGCTTTGACCATGCTGTATTTCTGCTGATAATCCTGCAGAGCACGTTTGCCGCAGTGGAAGAACAGGCGGGTGCCGCCTTTATAGCGCTGGAAATCAACGATTTTCAGCAGCTCGATCTCGCCGCTGTGAGCAACATGGGTGCCGCAGCAGCCGCACCAGTCGTAACCTTCTACGGTGACAACGCGAAGATCATCAACCTCCGGTTTTTTACGCAGAGGAATCTCCGCAAGAGCTTCTTTGTCTGGATAAGCGGCAGAAACTGCTACATTTTCAGCAATGGCTTTGTTGGCCAGATTCTCAACGTGGTGAACCATCTCAGCAGTCAGTTCGCCATCCATGTCGATGGTGGTGAAATCTTTTCCCATGTGGAAGCCTACGTTATGGAAGCCGTATTCTTTCAAAATGATACCGGAGAGAATGTGTTCACCGCAGTGAGTCTGCATATGAGGAAAGCGAATGTCCCAATCAATGCAGCCTTTGACAACAGAACCTACTTCCAGTGCTTTGCTGCAATGGTGGGAGATGATGCCGTTCTTTTCAGATACATGAGTCACCTGCGCATCACCGAGGGTACCCTGGTCGGTAGGTTGACCGCCGCCTTCTGCGAAGAAGGCAGTCTGATCCAAAACAACAAGCCAGCTGCCATTTTGTTTTGGATTTTCCTCGCAGGAGAGGACGGTAGCTTCAAATTCGCGAATATAACTGTCTAAGTCAAATAATTTTTTTGTTTCCATGTCAATACATCCTTTTAGAGTATTTTTGCAAGGGTTTCCGGAACCTGATCCAAGCCGTCGATCACAGGACAGCCGGTAGCGGTCAGGCGTTCTACAGACTGATGACCGGCAGAGCAGAGGATGCAGGAAGCTCCCATAGCCTTTGCTGCATGGAAGTCGTGGTCTGTGTCACCAATGAGAACAGCATGGCTAAAATCGAACAGTCCAGCCTCTGCTAAGGCTTTCGCACGTTCTACTTTGCCGCCGATGATATGGCTGCTTTCTCCGCTGACATGGGAGAAGAAATCCATGATACCCAAACGCTGCAAATGACGTTCCAACATATCCTGCTTATGGGCAGAGAGGATGATTTGCGGAATGTTCTGTTCTTTAGCCCAAATCAAAACCTCGATAACATGAGGCATCAGTTCTGCTTTCTGCTGACGGAGCTCGTATTCTTCAAGGAATAGACGACTGATCTCAGCGTAATCTTCCTGTTCAAAATCGTAGCCTAATTTTTCGTAAAACGGTTTAGGCGGATGACCGAAGTGCTGACGGTAGTAGTCATAGGTGATCTCCGGAATACCGCGTTCCCGATTCATTTTGTTATTCACTTCAACCAACAGCAGACCGTCGTTGAGGATGGTGCCGTTAAAATCCCAAATCAAAAGAGAAGGTTTCATGGGATCGTCCTTTCATTTCTCAATTTCTCCTGTTATTGTAACATAAAAAGGTACAGAAAAAAAGCTGATCAGCAGGTCTGTATGAACATTGCAGCAGTTTTAGAGTTATCTATATTTGAAATCTTTAAGTATCCTGCGGATTTAGACCCCTTCTGAATATAGAATACAAAAAACACTTCACAAAGAAAAAGAAAAGTGGTATAATTGTCAAAAGTCCTACCCAAAAATGCAGGGCTTTTTTAAGATAAGAGAACTTTAGCACTGAGATGTGTAAAAGAATAGAGAATTGGAGGCAACTTATGAACTTTGTATTTATTTCCCCACAATTCCCAAAAAGCTATTGGAATTTCTGCGACCGTCTGAAAAAGAACGGTGTTAATGTGCTGGGTTTGGCAGATACCCCATACGATGAACTGCCAGTAGAATTGAGAAACTGCCTGACCGAATACTATAAGGTCAATAATCTGGAAAATTACGATGAAGTAGTGCGTGCAATGGGTTACTTCACCCACAAATACGGCAAAATCGACTGGGTAGAATCCAACAATGAATATTGGCTGGAACAGGATGCGAAGATCCGTACCGACTTCAATATCACCACCGGTATGAAAGCAGATGAAATCGGCTCCTTCAAGAGCAAATCTGCTATGAAAGCATTCTATAAAAAAGCAAAAGTTCCGGTTGCAAGACACCACATGGTAACTGCAGACCGTGAAGAAGGTCTGGCATTTATTAAAAAAGTTGGTTACCCTGTTGTAGTAAAACCTGACATCGGCGTAGGTGCGGCTAAAACCTACAAGCTGAAATGCGAAGAAGATGTTCACAACTTCTACAATGAGTTACCAGAGATCCCATACATCATGGAAGAATTCATCGAAGGCGCTATCGTTTCCTTTGACGGTATTTCCGGCAACGAAGCAGAAGTGATCTTTGCGACTTCCAATGAATTCCCACCATCCATCATGGACATCGTTAACAACAAAGACCATGTTGCATACCACACTGTAAAAGAAGTTTCTCCTGCTCTGCGTGACTGCGGTGAGAGAGTGCTGAAAGCGTTCAATGCAAGAAACCGCTTCTTCCATCTGGAATTCTTCCGTCTGACTAAGGGCAAAAGAGGTCTGGGTAAAGTAGGCGATATCGTAGCATTGGAAGTAAACATGCGTGCACCTGGCGGCTATACTCCTGATATGATCAACTTCGCAAACAGCGTTGATGTATATCAGATTTGGGCTGACATGGTTGCTTTCGGCAAAACCTATGTTGATTTGGAAAAACAGCACTACTTCGCAGCATACTGTGCACGCCGTGACGGCAAAGAGTATCTGCATACCAATGAAGAGATTATGGAACGCTACGGCAACCGCATTGTTATGCGTGAACGTATGCCAGAAATTCTCTCCGGTGCAATGGGCAATGAAATGTACACTGCAAAACTGGATACAGAAGAAGAACTGGCAGAATTCAATGAATTCGTTCTGGGTTTGGCATAATTTCGCAGAGAGATTGAGAGGAGATAATCATGCAGAAGCAGTATTTCAAAACATACAGCCATAATCTGAACCGAGATATGGAGTTTAATGTATATGGTCATGGCGGCAAACCTTGTGTTGTTTTCCCATGCCAGGACGGTCACTTCTATGACTGGGAAGGTAACCGTATGCATGACGAAGTCATGGGTCCATGGGTAGAAGCAGGAAAGATCCAGCTGTTTTGCGTAGACAGCATCGATAAAGAGAGCTGGTCCGACAAATACGGCGACGGTGCATACCGTGCACAGATGCAGGAAAAATGGTACCACTATGTTGTGGATGAATTCATCCCACTGGTAAGAGAGATCAATGGCAGCGGTCAGAAAATGATGTGCACCGGCTGCAGCATGGGTGCAAGCCACAGCGTAAACTTCTTCCTGCGCCGTCCTGATATCTTTGATACTGTTGTTGCACTCAGCGGTGTTTACCACGCAAGTGAATTCTTCGGTAGCTACATGGATGAAAATCTGTACAACAACTCTCCAAACGACTTCCTGCCAAACCTGCCAAACGATCACTTCTACATTGATGCCTACAATCACAGCAACATCATTGTTTGTGTTGGTCAGGGTGCATGGGAAGACCTGATGCTGGACAGCACCAGAACTCTGCAGAAAATCTTCGCAGACAAAGGAATCAAAGGCTGGTTTGACTACTGGGGCAAAGATGTAAATCATGACTGGCCATGGTGGAAAGTACAGATGCCATACTTCCTGAACCATCTGTTCGGCGATCCTAACGCATAATATTTATCGAAAAAATAAATCGAAAAGCAAAAATCCTGCAGTTTCTGCAGGATTTTTGGCATTTTATGGGTAATTTGCGCCATTTTGCCGGTGATATTGATTTTTTGGATTGGTTAGCAGAATTTAATAAATAAAACTGATTGGTCTATTTTTGTTCGATTTGCTACAATAAAATCAAATCATTTGACTAAAAGGAAGCGGACTATGAAGATCGAAAAGCTCTATTATTTTCTCAGTGTGGCAAAGCATCGCAATTTTACAAAAGCTGCACAGGAATGCCATATAGCACAGCCCGCCATCAGCAAGCAGATGCTGTCCCTGGAAAAAGAGTTGGGTTTGCAGCTGTTTGAACGCAAGAACCGCCGTGTAGAATTAACAGAAGCCGGCGATCAGTTCTATCAGTCCATTTCTTGTTTGCTGGAGGAATATGAAGCCAGCATTCAGCGTGTGCATGACAGCAAAAATCAAAAGGAAGCGAAGGAGTAGGCTATGGGTATTGAAAAGCTGGATTATTTTGTGCATGCCGCAAAATACCGCAATTTTACCAAGGCTGCACGGGATTGTGGTGTAGCGCAGTCTGCCATCAGCCAGCAAATCGCATCGCTGGAAAGTGATTTGGATTGCAAGCTGTTCCGCCGTAACGGACGTTCAGTGGAGCTGACAGAACAAGGTGAGATCTTCTTTGAAGATGCACGCCGCATACAGGTGCTGTATCAGCAGGCCGTACAGAAAGCACAGGCGATCGCCTGCCGAAAAGAAGACCACTCTTTGGTGATCGGTATTCCGGGCCTGGGTTCGACCACTCATCTTTGCGAGCGTATTACACAGTGGAAACAGGCTTTCCCTAAAATCGAAGTAAGACTGCAGCGGTACAGTCCTGAATACAGTCGCCGTGAGCTGACACAGCAACTTTATGATGCGCTGCTCTGCTACTGGACTTCTCAGGATGACAATAAGGAATTTGCGTACAAAGAACTGGAACGCAAAGAAGTGAAGGTTCTGATTTCCGAGAAAAATCCGCTGGTGGATCAGACAGGTTTGACATTCTCACAGCTGCTGAAAGAAGCAGATAAAATTTATATGAGCTATGACGTGTGGGCACAGCTGTGTTCCATGGATCTGATTTCAAAAGAGAAAAAAGATAACATCCAGTGGTTCCACGATTCAGATTTGCTGCTGCCAATGGCGAGCATCAATCATGCAGTGATCCTCACTGCTGATTTACCAAAACAGCTGCCGGAAAATCTGAAAGAATGTCCACTGAAGGACATGACATTGGAATTGAGAGAAATTCTTTTGTACCGCCGACAGAATAACAGCAAAGCGTTGGCTGAAATTTGCAGTGTACTTGAATAAGCAGCAAAAGGGTCTGGTTGCAGACCCTTTTCGCATTGTTTATCAAAAATTTACAGGAAAGCATTGATTTTGTCATGGAAACCAAGTACGATAAAGATAGAACATTGATAGGGAGGCGACGGTTTGGAATTTAAAAGTATTTTAGAGAAAAACCTAACCAACAGTCCTAGTGCAGAAGAAATTTTGGATATGGCATTAAAAATGCAGCAATCCATGACACTGTACGAATCCGGCATCAAGGAAATCTGTACAAAGATGGAGATCCTGCAGCGTGAAGCGCAGGTGCGCGGTGTACATAACCCGATCGAATCCATTAAAAGTCGTGTGAAAAATATTTTCAGTGTCATTGAAAAGCTCAATCGCAAAGGCTATGAGATTTCCATGGAATCGGTAGAGAAAAATCTTTACGATGTAGCCGGTGTTCGAATCATTTGTCCTTATATCGAAGATATTTATGTAGTTGCTGAGCGTATCCGTAGACAGGACGACATGCGCGTGGTCATCGAAAAGGATTATATCAAATTCCCGAAATCAAACGGTTACCGCAGTTTCCATATGGTAGTGGAGATTCCGGTATTCTTAGCGGACAGTAAGCGTTATGTCCGTGTGGAGATTCAGCTTCGTACCATTGCGATGGACTTTTGGGCAAGCTTGGAACACAATATTCGTTACAAGATGGAATCCGGTGTACCGGACGAAATCAGCTACCGACTGCGTCACTGTGCAGAAACCATTGCCGAAACTGATGCAGAAATGCAGGCTCTTTACAAAGAAGTACGCGCACTATCGCACAATGAAGAATAAAAAAGGCACCCATACGGGTGCGTTTTCTTTTACAGTAAATCAAAGAGCCATTGGTCGTGTTCTTTGTGATAGTAAAATTCGCTGAGGTCGTCGGACTCGAAG
>JAZQXX010000004.1:0-2634 GCA_045633085.1 Negativibacillus sp.
GTACTCGATGTTCTCCGCAGCCACATTTGGCTCGTTGAGGAAGTTGATGTACATATGAGCCGCCAGATATCGCTCCTCATCGAAGGAATCGGACGGAGCAGGGATGCAGGCAGCGTCAGCGAACCAGTTGCTGCCCTCCTCCGGAATGACAAAGCGCAGGCTTTCTTTTCCCGCCATCATGTTGACAGCGTCGCCGGCATAGTAAGGCGCCAGCGCAGCTTCATTACCCTGCATCTTGTCGAAGATCTGGTCCATAACATAAGCCTGAACGAACGGTTTCTGCGC
Source organism: Negativibacillus sp. (assembly GCA_045633085.1). Lineage (GTDB taxonomy): Bacteria > Bacillota > Clostridia > Oscillospirales > Ruminococcaceae > Negativibacillus. Next base: position 286 of record JAZQXX010000004.1, read on the forward strand.
TTTCAGCTCAGCAGCCGCATGATCCAGCTCCTGTTTGTCCTCGGTGTTGATGTCGTAGCCCAGACGTTTCAGAGTCAGACCGAAAGCGTCACGGGAGTTGGAGAACATCAAAATCTCACCGGAGTACAGCTCATCCCAAAGGATGTCCCAGCTGGTCGGATCGAAGCCCAGTTTATCGTAGTTGTAGATCAAACCCACAGTACCCCAGGTATATGGCACGGAGTATTTGTTTTCCGGGTCATATTCCGGGTTGATGAATTTCTCATCGATGTACTGGAAGTTTGGGATCAGGCTGAAGTCCAGCTCAGAGAGCATATCCTCCTGGATCATACGGGAAACCATGTATTCCGATGGGAAGATCAGGTCGTAGGAGGAGCTACCGCTCTTGATTTTTGCGTACATGGATTCGTTGGTATCAAAGAGGGTGTAGTTGACGGTGATACCGGTCAATTCCTCGAACTCTTTGTTGATGTCCATGCAGCCGTCATCGCCGTTGGAGATGTATTCACCCCAGTTGTAGACATTGATGGCAACATCTTTGCCTTTCAGCTGAGTGTAGTACTCCATATCGTAGTTTGGCTCTCGGTCGCCGTCCGCAAAAGCGGTGACAGACAGAGAGGAAACCATCAGGGCAGCCAGCAAAACAGAAAGAAGTCGTTTCATTTAGTGGCCTCCCTTCTTGCCGCGGAGCTGCTGCTCTTTGTGCGCGGAGTAAAGATTGTTCAGTACCAGCACACCCAGTACCACCACGAAGATAATGGTGGACAGTGCGTTGATCTTTGGAGTTACGCGGCGTCGGGTCTGGCTGTAGATGGCCAGCGGCAGAGTCTGGGACGCGGAACCGTTGACGAAGTAGGAAACTACGAAGTCGTCGATGGACAGGGTCAGCGCCATAACAAAACCGGAAAGGATACCCGGCAGGATCTCCGGAATAACCACCTTGAAGTAAGCCTGTACAGGGCTGCAGCCAAGGTCCAGAGCTGCTTCATAGATGTGTTTATCCATAGCTCGCAGCTTCGGCATGACGTTGAGCACCACATACGGCACCGAGAAGGTGATGTGCGCCAGCAGCAGAGTGCTGACACCGAACTCGATACGCAGGTAGCTGAACAGCAGCATCAAGGATACACCGATGATGATGTCCGGGTTTACCATAGGCAGGTAGTTCAGGGTCATGAACACAGAGCGCAGCTTCTTGTTCATCTTATTCAGACCGATGGCAGCGGCAGTACCCAGCACCGTCGCAATGACGGAGGATACCAGCGCAACGATCAGAGTCAAGATCAGAGCGTGGATGATCTCTTCATCGTGGAAGAGGTCGCGGTACCAGCGGAGAGTGAAGCCATTCCAGGTGTTTCGGCTCTTGCTGTCGTTGAAGGAAAAGACGATCAGAACAGCGATCGGCGCGTAGAGGAAGAGCATAACAAGGCTGGTATACAGGTTGGAAAGAAGATTGTGTTTTTTCATCGAATCCTGCCTCCCATCGTTTCATCTTCGGTGTCGCCTACGATGCTCATGCACAGCAGAACGATCACCATGAGAACCAGCGAAATCGCGGAACCAAGGTTCGGGTTGTAGGTATTGCCCAGGAACTGCAGGTCGATGATGTCACCGATCAGCTGGTTGGTACCGCCACCCAGCATCTTGGAGATGATAAAGGTGGAAACGGATGGGACGAATACCATGGTCACGCCGGAGCTGATGCCCGGCAGGGACAGTGGAAGCACCACTTTGGTGATGACTTTGATGCTGTTCGCACCCAGGTCCTGTGCAGCTTCGATGATGTCGTTGCCGATCTTGGACATGGTGGTGTACAGCGGAATGATCATGAATGGCAGGTAGTTGTAAACCATACCGAGGATAACAGCTCCCTGTGTGTTGATCATACGGATCGGCTCAAAGCCCAGCATCATGATGAAGCGGTTGATGAGGCCGTTGTTTTCCAGAATGGTCATCCAAGCGTAGGTACGCAGCAGGAAGTTCATCCACATTGGCAGCATACAGAGCATCAGCAGGGTCTGACCGGCAACCGCACGTTTTCTGGACATGATGTAAGCCAGAGGATAGGCGATGATGACGCAGAGTGCTGTGGCGATGAAGGCCAATTTGATGGAGCGGAAGAGCACGTGCATATGCTCGCCGGCTCTTGCGATGTTTTCAATGGTAAAGGCACCGGCAGTATCGGTAAATGCGAAGTATACGATCAATCCCAGAGGGATGGCGATGAACACGATGGTCCAGATCATATACGGAAAGGCCGGTGCAGTAGAGATCAGCTTATAGAACAGGCTGTTCTTGTTCTGCAGAGCGTTGGATGGAGATTTCATTAACGCACCTCCATCTTCTTCA
>JAZQXX010000005.1:0-25697 GCA_045633085.1 Negativibacillus sp.
AAAACATCATTTCTTACAACCTTTATCCAGATCTTTTGTTCAATCTGTTTGACTCCCGCGAGTCAGCTTGTATATAATATCACGCCTCTTCCTTTTCGTCAACCCCCTTCTCCCACTTTTGGCATTATGCAAAAAGCCACGCGTTACCGCGTGGCTCCTTATGTGGAAAACTGGCAAGAAGGCTTAGTTTTCGCCTTAATTTCGCTCATCTTTAACCCTTGGAGGCTCTCGATCAGTAAATCCATCGATGTTGCCTCTCTCCAATGCACCATATAAACGTTTCTTCAAACCTGGATGCTCTTTGTCCATGGTATGGATCCATTCTTTGGTCCACTGACGCTGGGTAACACCATCTGCCGGACATTTACTTTTTACAATAGGAAGATTGCAACGGCGTACAGTAGAAGTGATCACATTCTCTTCAGCCAATACCATCGGACGAATCAATGTCAAATCTTTTCGACTCAGATAAGTCACCGGCTGGAAACATCCGACACGGCCTTCATTGAACAGATTCATAATAAAGGTTTCCACTGCATCATCATAATGATGGCCCAGTGCAATTTTATTGCAGTTGTTCTCTTTGGCTGCATCATGCAGACAACCGCGGCGCATTCTCGCACACAGACTGCATGGATTGCTTTCTTTACGGATATCAAAAATGATCTGTCCGATTTCGGTTGGCTTCACGACATACTCTACTTTCAGTTCATCACAGAGCTTTTTCAGTTCTGAGAAATCGCCATCAACACCACCAAAGCGATAATCCAATGTGATCGCAATGATTTCGTAGTCGATTCCCATAAATTCACGCAGCTTCGCCAGACCTGCCAACAGTGCCACGGAATCTTTACCGCCGCTGACACCGACCGCAATGCGGTCACCGGACTGGATCATATCGTATTTTTGAATTGCTTTGCGCATCAGGCCAATCAGTTTCTGCATAAATGCCTCCCCGAAATAATGAGTGTGATAAAAAGATACCACATTTTTAAAGAAAGGAAAAGAGCTTCTTTCAAATTCTTCAAACTTGCTGTATAATATAAGAAAAGAACTACAAAGGAGTGTCCGCCATGAGCGTTATTTTTAAAACTATTTCTCTGAAAGCACTGGATTCCATGCAGAAAACACTGTCCAAAGATCCGGAACGTGTTCGTGAAGTTTGCTATGAACTTCAGCAGGAAGATGAATTCTGCCCTTCCATCAACTGCGGCAACGATGAAGTATTCTCTATGCTCTTCGATTTGCTGGAACTTGATGTTTGTGAAGAACTTCGCAGCGGCGGCAAATATGCGGAACTGATGGAATTCTGGCAGGAAGACTGCGATGCAATGGACTTGATCCTGCTGACTCCGGAAATCATCAAACCTCTGCGAGCAAGCTTTGCTTCTCTTGATTTTGACATCCCTACCTTCATTGAAGACTTTGCATATGATTATGATGTTGAACCACGCGACGTTTCTGCTGCTCTGCAGGTACTCATGAGCTCCATGATGGCTGCAGGACCTGACGCACTGCTCTATGTAATGGAATAGCCTAAAATTCTTGTTCATCCGGACAGAATTGTCCGGATGATTTTTTATGAGGAGTATTTATCATGAATGCAAAAGGACAGCTTGAAGCGCAAAAACAGTTATACAATATTTATACTGGTATCCTGCGCAACAATCCCACCTTCTCCGAGGGTTTGGACGCAAACTTTTATTATGAGTTTGACTGCCCGGAATACGAGGAATTGAAAGAAAAATATCATCTCGCTGAAATCGCCGGCAAAGGTACAGATTTTGAGCGCGCAAGACGTCTTTGCCATCATTTCGCACCACGTCTAAAACATAAGGGCGATTACGACGGTCACATCACCGCAAACTCTTTGGCACTTTTGGATTACTGCTATGAAAAAGATGACGTTGGTATCAACTGCCTTTATAAATCCAAAATTCTCGCCGAATGCTGCATGGCTCTGGGGATTTACGCACGACGTGTCCATATCATGCCGTATTCTCCTTATGATATGGATAATCACGTCGACACTGAAATTTTCGATCACAAGCTGAACAAATGGATCTTACTGGACGTCACCAACGATTGCTACTATATTGATGGCAATGGAACCCCACTGAATATGATGGAAGTTCGCAATACAATGATGCATTTGGAACCTTGCTCCTGTGTCTTTTGGCGACAAGCTCCAAATACCGAGAAGCTTATGCACAACAGTAAAAATGCCGAACTGAACAGCTATACTGCTAAAAATATGTTTTGGTTCAAAATCGATTCTCAATCTTCCTTTGGCATCAAAGGCGAACAGTATCATTTCTTCCCGCAGAATTTTGAAATTAAGAAAAACAACCTCGACAATTTGGACTTCAAACTCAAATTTCTCGAAGAATATCACTTAGACCCTGGACTGAGAAAATATTTACTGGAAATCAAAGAAAAAATCGAACAGAAAGATTTTGTTGCTTATTCTATCGTACACGCATGGGATTCTCCGATCATCTAACAAAAAAGCCACCTCTTGTGAGGTGGCTTTTCTTTATTCTTTTTCTTTCTGATTTTTGCGATAATTCAGATAGTTTTCCAGAATGATGGTCGCCGCAACGGTATCGATGACCGCTTTGCGTTTTTTGCCGCGGGTATCGGTCGCATTAAGGAAGCCGATAGCAGATACGGTTGTACTGCGTTCATCCCAAAGTACCACAGGAATATTTTCCAGTGCTGCTTCCAGTTGTTTTGCAAACTCTTCACAGTGCTGAGCACGGGTGCCGATGGTTCCGTTCATATTGATCGGATGACCTACAACGACCAGCTCCGGAGCAAGCTCCTTCAGAGCATCTGCTACTTTGATCACTGCACGGTCAAAGTTTTTCTCCTGGATCACGCCTGCTGGGGAAGCCAGCAATTCCTGTTTATCACAAATCGCAAGACCGGTGCGTGCATCACCGAAGTCAACTGCTGCAATTTTCATGTGTTCCTCTATTTCTTCAGCCATACGCTGAAATCACTGTCCGACATATGGTCGTGCTTATTGAGGTAAACAGTCTGAGGCATCAGACTTCCCTCTTCAAACACAAACTTACAACGGGACGTGTTTGTAACGATATAGCTTTGCATTTCTTCAAATGGTTTGCCGGTGGTATAGTGAATATAATTCTGAATGGCAAATCCGTGGCTGACGATAACAATAGTACGGCCGCGGTTTTGTTCCACGATCTCACCGATTGTCTTTTTCATGCGCTCATAAACATCTCGGCAGCTTTCACCCTCCGGATAAGAGAGCTCTGCAGGATTTTCACGAAGTGCCTGAACAACTTCCGGATATTCTTCTGCTACATCGGACATCAAACGACCTTTGAATACACCAACATCGATCTCTTCCAATCCGTGAACTGCTGTGACCGGAACATTTTCATGATACTGAGCGATCAGCTCACCGGTGACAAAGGCACGGCTCAATGGGCTGGAGAAAATTTCATCGATGTGATGATTTTTCATCGCTTTGCCAAGAAGATCACCCTGACGGCGACCGTTCTCATTCAGCGGAATATCCATCTGTCCCTGATAACGTGGACCTAAATTATAATCTGTTTCCCCGTGACGAACCAAGTAGACAGTTGTTACCATGGTTTTACAGTACCAACAATGTCGGATACGTTTGCAATGTGATTGTCATCCAGCCATTTGTTCATACCTTCAATGACTTTGATTGGAGCCATTGGATCATAGAACAGGGATGCGCCCATCTGAATTGCAGAAGCACCAGCCATCATCATTTCGATCCCGTCCTGCCATTTTTCGATACCGCCCATACCTACAACAGGAATGTTAACTGCGTTAGCAACCTGCCATACCATACGAACAGCAACAGGGAATACAGCTGGACCGGACAGACCACCTACATTGTTGCGGAGGATTGGTCTGCGGGAGTTGATGTCGATTCTCATACCAAGCAGAGTGTTGATCAGGGAAACTGCATCAGCACCTTCTGCTTCTACTGCTTTTGCAATGGAAACGATATCGGTTACGTTTGGAGAGAGTTTAACCATCAGTGGTTTTTTGCAGAATTTACGAACTTCTCTTACGATGCCGGCAGCACCTTCACAGGTAGTACCGAAAGCAACACCGCCTTCTTTTACGTTAGGACAGGAGATGTTCAGCTCCATCATATGAACAGAGCTATCGGACAGACGTTCTGCGATTTTGCAGTAGTCTTCCACAGTGCTGCCTGCAATGTTTGCAATGAGAACAGTGTCCTGTTTCTCAAGGTAAGGAAGGTCATTTGCCAGGAAGTGTTCTACGCCAGGGTTCTGCAGACCTACGCTGTTCAGCATACCGCTTGGAGTTTCAGCGATACGTGGAGGTGGGTTGCCCAGACGCTCTTTAAAGGTCATACCTTTCAGAGAAACACCGCCCAGTGCAGACAGTGGATACATATCTTCATAGTCGCGGCCGAAACCATAGCAGCCGGAAGCGGTAATGACTGGGTTTTTGAAGTCAACACCAGCAACATTTACTTTCAGATTACTCATCGAATACCACCTTTTCTGCTTCGAAGACTGGGCCGTTTTTGCAAACATGGCTGTAAGTCTCTTCGCCGTTTTCTTTTTTAGTTTTGCAAGCGCATACCAGGCAAGCACCTACGCCGCAGCCCATTCTCTCTTCCAGAGAAACCTGGCAGCGGATGCCGTTTTCCTGACACATTTTTGCTACGAATTTCAGCATGATTTTTGGACCGCAAGCGTAAACGATATCAACAGGACCCTGTGCAATACGTTCTTTCAGCATATCGGTAACCAGACCGTGGTGACCCGCAGTACCGTCGTCGGTACAAAGCATAACAGGAACATTGTTCTTTTTGAAATCTTCTTCCAGAACGATCAGGTCTTTATTACGGAAACCGATGATTGCGGTTGCGTTTTCACCGTAGTGTTTTGCAGTCTGCAGCATTGGAGGTACACCGATACCGCCGCCTACAACAACTGCTTTTTTCTCTTTGTCCAGCAGATCGAAGCCGTTGCCCAAAGGACCCATTACGTCGATCATGTCACCTTCTTTGCGTTTTGCCAGTTCTTTGGTGCCTTCACCGCGAACGTCGAAAAGGATGCGCAGGGTACCTGCGTCTTTATCGATTTCAGAAATAGAAATCGGTCTGCGCAGAGTGAAGCCCGGTACACGGATGTGTACGAACTGACCTGCTTTTGCTTCTTTTGCAATGTCTGGGCAATGGATGGTGTAATCTACCATTGCGCCGGTGCCTACTTTTACAATTGGATATTCTCCTTGGATGTGTGCCACAAATAGTGCCTCCCATCATCTATATTTCTACTTCTTTATATTAAACGAAAATGGACATCTTTACAAGGTAAAGCATACCTTTTCTCCAATCTTCCGAAAAAAATCCTTTTTCTTTATCCAAACTACCAATTTTTTGCTTGCTGCTTTTCCACAATGCGTCGTTGACATGGTGGAACATTCATAAATTCATTTTTTCAGCATACAATGCAAAAAATGATCTCTGTTTGGAAAGGATTGATTTGATGCAGCTTCCGTATTTCTCTCAACGTCCATCCTTTGATGTTCTCCCATCCTATCGTTTTCATCAATTCTACGAGGAACCCGAACCGCCTCTTACCTTCCTGTTGGGTTATTTCGATCCTAATGGCCTAAATCTGCAGCTCCGTGCTTATGAACCGCCTAATTTTCACTCCTACTTTTGTTTTACCTTACTTTCCGGCCGCAAATTATGTTTTTCCAAAAATATTTTTCCCGGTCGACCTGACCCTACCTTAAGCTCGATTCCCATTGAGGGTGAAAATTTGATCGGTCACTACTGGGGCTGTCAGCTATTCATTCCCAAGCAGCTCTGCCCTTCTCCCATTTCCGGAATTATCGGTTTGTTCCACGATAATATTCCACTTTGTTTTCTTAATGATGGGGAAAATCATTCTCCATCCTATCCACAGGTTTCGTTTACCCCAGAGCCACATCCAGTACCATCATCAGAAGAAATCCCAGCAAAAAACCGCTGACTGCCTGGAACTTGCTGTGCTCCACTGCTTCTGGCAGTAATTCTCCCGCAACGACTGTCAGCATTGCACCCGCTGAAAAAGCCATCAAAAAAGGAAGCATATTTTCTAAGTTCTCAGACAAAAAGTACGTTCCAACTGCGGCCAGCGGTTCAACAAATCCGCTGGCCTGCCCATAAAGAAAGCTTTTCCATCGTCCAACCCCATCGCGATGAAGCGGCAACGATACCGCTGCACCTTCCGGAAAGTTCTGCAATGCAATCCCCAAAGCTAGCAACCATGGCGCTGCTCCATTCTCTGCGCAAAATGCTAAGCCAACCGCCATTCCCTCCGGAATATTGTGCAGTGTGACCGCCAACACCAACAGAAAACTTCGCTTTTGTGATGGACTGCATTTTAATATTCCCGAAAAATCCAAACAACGCTCCACCGTTAAGATGACTGCTCCACCAAGCAGTACTGCCAATGCTGGGATTTTCCAATCACTCTCCTGTTCCAAAGAAGGAATCAGCAAAGACCAAATGCTTGCAGCCAGCATAACCCCGGCACCAAATGCCATAAATGCATCCAGCCATCGACCTCTTTTCTGCTGAACACAAAATACCAAGGCAGCACCAAATGCCGTCATCAGCCAGCACAACAAGGTTGCTACTATTACAGCTAACCAAGGAGCAAGCTCATATATTTGCCCCATTTTATCACCCCTCATAGTGTTGTTTACCATACTATGATTTTTTCAAAAAAAGTTTCAAAAAAGTGTTGACAAATAAAACGAGCTGTGGTATATTGATGAAGCTGACTCAAACAGACATGCGCTTGTAGCTCAGCTGGATAGAGTGACTGGCTACGAACCAGTAGGTCGGGGGTTCGAGTCCCTCCAAGCGCGCCAAAACCGGAAGCGAGAATTCGCTTCCGGTTTTATTTTTTCCATAACATCTTGACGAAGTGCCGTCCTGGCATTACAATATGAATCAGAAACTTACAGGAAAGAAGGCTATCAAATGAAAGTACGTATTCCAAAACATCGTGAATTTGTAATCGCTATCGATGAAAACGAAACCCGTCAGGAAGAATGCTGGGAAAAACTGCAGCAGATCGTGACCGACTACGAAAAAGAAGGCAAATCTGTTTACACCCCAACCTTCATCGAAGATAACGAAGATAAAGTAAAAGAACTGCAGAAAGAATACAAGTTCACTTACACTATCGAACTGAAATAAGACATCAAAAAAGCCGTCCTTTCCGGACGGCTTTTCTTTTTTACATAATTGAGAACAAAAGATAACGACCACAGAATCCTTTACTTTCTGTGGTCGTTATCTTGCGCTTTCAATCTGTAATTTCATTTTCTTTGATCCACCTTTCTTTTTTATTTTTAATTATCTATTTATTCTTAATAGATAATTACTCTTTCCTCACTCTATTTTCCTGATTTGATTTTATTTTTTACTATCAATTTTAGGATTTTTTGAGTTTTTCTTTTTTTACTTTTAATATTTTTATTTTATTCTTTTCTTTCTACAGTTTTTGCTGTATTTTGAATTTTATTATATTAAAAGTGGTTCTTACCTATTTTTTGGGACTCACCGCTTTGCTTTAGATTTTCTTTTAGATGATTATTCCCTGTACATTGCTGTAATCCTCTTTTATGTATGCTGATTTCTTTTTTCAAAGATACTGGTCTACATCAGTTACTTTCATTTAGTTTATATTCGATATGACGTTCACTATTTTTTATCTAACATATCGTTTACACTTTTATGAATTTCAGCTTGTTTTGTTTGGAATTATCATGTTTAAGAATTTCTTATTCCATTGGTGTATACCTCAAAATCTTTTTACAACCTAATTTGTTTATAAGATTTTTTCCGAATCTATGTAAACCTATTTGATAATAACTTGAAGCTTGTCCTTTTGTTTATGTTCTTATTATTCAATTGTCATATTCAATTGTAGACGGTTTTCAGTATCAGATGCTTTTCTTTTTCTTGGACGATTGATTTGAAAGATTGAAGAAACCTTCTTTACGATTTCCATCTTCGCTTTTCATGATCCTTACTGTCTTACCGTTTTGATCCTGCTTTCTGGTTTACCAGTGCAGGTACTAAATGTTTTGGTTCTTCTCCGATCACTGGATTCACCCTTTCTGCTTCTGATTTGTTATTACCTTTAGTTGTTGGCTTAATTATAGCGTACTTTTTTGATATTGTCAATAGTTTTTTTCAACGATGTGAAAAAAATCTATGTTATTTTACCAACAATCTTTTCCTTATTGACTTATCCACTCAAATAGTTTAAGATACTTATAGATTAAGAAACCGAATGAACGGAGGGATCCCCCATGAACAATCCATACGGCAACGACATCCTCACTCTGATGGATGAAAACGGCGTAGAACACACCTTTGAAGTTCTTGACGAATATGATGACGGCGAAAAACGCTACCTGGCTCTCAGCCCAGTCTTCGACAATGCAGAAGATATGCTGGCAGACATCGGTGACCTGGTGATCATGCAGGTTTGCGAAGAAGACGGCGAAGAATTCCTGGAATCCGTTGAGGACGAAGATGAACTGGATGCCATCGCTGACATCTTCATGAAACGCCTGGAAGAAAACTACGACTTCGAGGAAGACGAGGAATAATCTCCTCTCTTTCGCATATACTTTGAATTAAAATCCTGCTGTGTACGATTATGTGCGGTTTATTTTGATCCAACACTTTTTTCTAGGGAGTACATCTCCGCTGACGGATTGCAGACCTCCCGCCTTTGGCGGACGAAGGGAGCGTGAAAGCAGTGGGTTGTGCGTACCCACCCTGTCGACTTGACGGGTTTTAATTGCTGTGCGACGGCATAGCGGGATTTTACTTAAAAAGTTCGCCCCGTTCTCGGGGCTTTTTATTTTATCGGAAATGAGGAATGACCATGTCCTGGCTGAACCGCACTGCTCTTCTCATCGGAGAAGATGCCATGAATTTACTGAAAAACAGTACCGTTGCCATTGTCGGTCTTGGTGGTGTAGGCGGCTCTGCTGCGGAAGCTATCTGCCGCATGGGTGTCGGCACACTGATTTTAGTTGATAACGATACCGTCGATGACACCAACCGCAACCGTCAGCTTTTCGCTACTGCTGACACAGTGGATATGGACAAGGTCGATGCTGCTGTTCAGCGACTGCGCAGTTTGAATCCGGAAGCCAATTTTATCATCAAAAAAGAATTCTACCTTCCGGAAAACAGTGATTTTCTCTTTGAACTTCAGCCTGACTTGATCCTCGATGCCATCGATACTGTCACCGCTAAACTGCACCTGGCTAAAACCTGCAAAGAGAAAAATATCCCTTTGGTTTGCTGTCTTGGTACCGGCAACCGCGTCGACCCTTCTCTGCTGCGTTGGGGAGATATTTCTCAAACAGCCGGCTGCGGCTGTCCATTGGCAAAAGTAATGCGCCGTGAATTGAAAAAACGCGATGTATTAAAACAAACTGTTATTTACTCCGTGGAAGAACCGCACAAAGCCATTGTGGGCGAATCCGAACACGGTCGTCACAGTCCTGCAAGCTGTGCTTTTGTACCACCGGCAGCAGGTTGTTTATTGGCCAGTGCCGGCATCCGACTTCTGCTGGAAAAACATCAATATACCTTATAAAAAAGACCTTCCTTTTGGAAGGTCTTTTCTTGTATAAGGCTATTTGTTCTGCACAAACTACCGGTAGAAATGCAGGAGGTGATGTTGTGCTGTCCGGACTTCTCCCCGGTCTTGTAAACGGACTGATCGGTACCGGCGGTGGAATTTTAGCGGTCAATTTATTTCGCAAACAGGGCCAAAAGCAAAACCAAGCACATGCCTCTGCTGTTGCACTCATGCTTCCTCTCAGTGCCATCAGCTTAGTGGTACTGTTGCTGCGTGAAAACGCAGCGCCCTTCTCTTATTGGCCACTGATCATTCCAAGTTTAGCAGGATCTATCGCAGGAGCATGGCTGCTGAAACATACCGCACCACAGCTGCTTCGGCTGCTGTTTACTCTTTTGCTGATTTACAGCGCACTGCGTATCCTCAGTTCATAGGAGGTTCTATGGATATCACAGTTCTATCACTGCTTGCCGTTTTCTTTTGCTCTACATTATCCGCTATGGGTTTAGGCGGCGGAAGTCTTCTTTTGTTATGGCTGCTGTTTTTCTCCGACCTCCCGCAAACAGAAGCACAAGCGCTGAATTTGTTTCTTTTTCTGCCAACTGCTGCTCTTTCCACCCTGTTGAATCGTAAAAACAAACTCCTGAACATCTCATCGTGGAAGCGTTTTCTTCCAATCGGCATTGCCGGAAGCATCCTCGGTTCTATCTTAAACACTATGCTCCCCACAGAACTGCTGAAAAAATGTTTCGGCATCTTCCTTCTTTGGACTGCCGGCAAAGAATTATATACTCTGTGGCAAGAACACAAACAAAAGCTTTCGCCGAAAGCATAAAGCCTCTTCTGTCTGTACAAACTACCAATGGAGGTGCTAATCATGAACAAACGCAATTCTTTTACCCGTTTTCTGATGAGCAAGGGGCTTTATGTAGCTCTCGCCATCTGTCTTGCCGGTGCGGGAACCGCCGCATGGCTCACCATCAATAATCAAATCACTCAGCCGGACCCTTTTACAGAAACTCCTCCGGCAGAAACTCAGCCTCAGGAGAACATAGACCAATTCCTTTCCGCCGAAGAACCGCTGAATCAAGCCGAGGAAAATACTCCCGTAGAGCAGAAACATCCAGCTGTTTCCAAAGAGGAATCGAAACCAATCGCCGAGTCATCCGCTTCCTCCAGCTCTGGTTTCTCCTCCACGGATACCGCAGTATCTATCAGCGTATCAGAGCCCTTGCAGCAGTTGGAAGAATCACAGAACATTTCATACGCTCTGCCGCTCAATACCGCCATTCTGGCACCGTTCAGCGGTGATCAGTTGGTAGAAAACCGTACGCTGAAAGAATGGCGCACCCACAACGGCGTTGACTTACAGGCAATGCCCGGAGATATGGTCAAGGCAGCCTGTGACGGTAAAGTCACTGCCATTTCTTTCGATCCGTTATGGGGCACTACCGTTGAGGTGAAAGCAAACGATTATCTCTTCACCTACTGCGGATTGAGCGAGGAATTGAACATCAAGTTAAACGACCATATCAAATTAGGGGACAATCTCGGCACCATCGGAAAAATCCCTTGTGAAGCCGCCGAAGGCACCCATCTTCATTTTACAGTTCAGCACAACAATGAATATATCGATCCTTTCTCCCTCCTCTCTGAATAGAAAAATCCCTGCCTATGGCAGGGATTTTTCTTTCGGTAAATATTATGGTCTTTCCAGTTCCAGCAGTTTTTGAATGCCTTCCAGCATTGCAGGTTTTACCTGCGGCAAAATACCTTGAATCGTATATTTGTGCAAAGCTGTGGTATCCATATAAAAACAATTTTTCACATTCAGGCTGTTCAGCATGATCCACTCTTCCTGCAGCATTTCCCACGGCGTCATCGGCTCAAACTCACCTCGTTTTGCCATTTGCTCCAGTGGAGTATCCGGCCAAACTTTCAGATTCAGACACCAAATACCTTTTGGATTCATCTGACTAAGTACTCGCGCCGTTTCCAGGGCGTGCATATTCCGGTATGTTCTGCCGCCTAAACCTAAAATCACAGTCACAAAATAACCGATTCCAGCCTGATCCAGCTTCTTCGCACCGTTTATCATATCGAAGCTGCTGACACCCTTATTCATCATGCTGAGGATGGAGTCGCTGCCGGATTCAAAGCCCATGTGCAAATCCTCTAAGCCCATCGCACGCAACTGCGCCAGCTCCTCATCGGATTTTCTCAGCACATCATCAAAACGAGCATACATAGCAAAGGATGTGACTTTCGGCATATAACGTTTCGTCATCTCCATGATCGTCAGCAATTTTTCCGTTGACAAACACAGGGCATTTTCTCCCAGGAAAAATACTCTATCCCGGTCAGCTCTCAGTTCACCGAGGATTTTCAGATTTTCCTCGATCTTCTCCAGTGAGTGGACATGGAAGGGATCTCTCGCAAAATCACAGAAGCGGCATTTTGCCCAGCTGCAGCCCAAAGCAACTTCCAGCATTGCGCAGCCTTCTTCCTGCGGCGGACAATAAACGATATCATGGCTGTACATGGACGCATAACGTTCTTCCCTTGTCATACAATCCCCTCCTGCGATGTTATTCTGTTTTTATTGTATCACAAGAAACATAAAAAAGCGACGGCATCGATATCATGCCATCGCTTTTCTCTCTAATGGAATCGTTCTGTTTTTTCCCACAACAGGTCAGCAAATTCATCGTTGACCTCGCTTTTTCCGGAACTGTAAATGTTTTGGAAAACATGATACCACTCATCGACATCGATATTCTCTACGGTGATATTTTCCTCCTGCAGCTGTCTTAGGATCGTTGTCTGCTGATCATCTGTCAATGTTTTACCGTAACCACCGCTATAAACGATAGCCTCTTTAATGGCAGCCTTCTGCTTCTCAGTCAAACGCTCCATGCTGTCTGGGTTAGTAAAAATATCAACGATCTTATTCCTGCTTCCGCTGAGGATCAAAGTTTTTTCGTTAAAGTCCGTAGTTGTATTTGTCAGATCCACCTCTCGGATGGAGAAATCACTGTCACCCACGTAATTCCACGGATCATTCAGTGGTTCTCCCTGGTCAAGCAACTGCTCGATCAACGCTTCCGGACCATAGGTCAGTACATAGTTTTGGAACAGTTCGTAATCATTAGTCGTCCAATGGTACACACCGCTGACCGTCATTCGATCCAGCTCCATGACAAAATCATCTGGCAGAGAGTGGTTCAGTGCTGACAGTACATCTTCGTTGCTTCCGCCAGTGATCACACATTCTCCATCGCGGAAGAAGAACGGATAATCCAAAGCGGCAAACAATGCTGCTGCACCCTGAATCTGCGGAGTATCCAAGTGACGCAATTCTTCTTCGCTCAAACCTTCTTTTGAAACAGTTTCCGGATAAATCAAATCATTGACCGCTTCCGCGCCGGCAGTCAGCTTACTGTTTTCACAAACGACCAAATCTGCACTGCCTTCGTAAAGCACTTCCCATATATTATCCGCTTCTACGATTTCAATAAAAAGTGAGTTATCTGCAAAATCCACAGCACGGCGGGAAAGCTCTCTCGCTACTTCACGGAACAGCTCCGTACTTTCTTTTGGAATGGCTAAAACCAGCTCCTGTACTTCTTCCTGTTCCCGTATTTGCGGGGTCGGCAGAGCAATCGCTTCACAGCCGCAGAGAGAGAGGGACAGAATCAGGCTAATAAAAGCATTTTTCTTCATGCGGCTCCTTTCCCGAAGATGTTAGTCTTCATCTTCGTCATCTTCATCCTTCTTTTTGCTGTCTTGTTCTTCGTTTTCTTCAGAAGGTTCTTCATCTGTCACTTCATCCGTTTCTTCGGCAGGTGCTTGTTCCACTACCGGTGGAACAAAGACCTGATACTTGATTCTCTCAATTTCATTGATACGGATATCTGTATTGGCAGCAAAAATATTGTTGATAAACAGCAGATCAGTCACACCATGCTGCTGAATAAAATCGATCAAGCCCAGCTGGAAATATCGCTGATCCACGATGAATACTTCATCATAGTGGGAAACCATAAACGGAGAAAATGCATTGCCGAAAGATTCCTTCACCACAACGATTTTTCTGCCGGTATTGGCCTGTGTTTTAATATGTGTCAGCGGCAAATCGCCATGCAGGAACACGCTGTATGTGTTGGCACCGCCGGTCGCATACTCTGCAAAAATCGTAGACGCATACGGAGTATACGGCTCATTTTTCACGTAGCGATAAGTTTCCGTTTCCATCGGCGGAATGAAATATTCTACATAGTCCGGATTGTCACGGAGAACAGCGTCCTGCGTCTGTCCGTACATCGTGCCAACAAAGTTTTCGATGACACGCTGCTCCATATTTTCCAGCGGAACAGGTTCAAATCCTGCCTCTTCGCAGAAAGCTTTATACGCCGCATAAGCACCGCGAACGGTCCAGTGATGGTCTGTACGGAAGTAAATATACTCCCCTGCTTCTTTTGCCTCCATCATGGAACTGTAGGCATCTACCGTTTTGATCTGCGGATCCATCTGACCGTAAATATAGTCAATGTTCTCTTTTTCATCAGCAGTGATGCCCTTGTCTTTGTATTTCTGCGGCAGATAGAACTCAATGGCAGACGGAACGATCAGGTTGTAGATCTGCACACTGTCACCCAGGATCTCCTGATACTTGCCTAATGCTGCTGCATAACGCTCACCGGCATATTTATTGCCGCCGAACATCGGCAGTGCCATATTTTTATAAATAAAAACAGAACCTCGCTGCTCGCCTTCCACTTCTTCTGTTTCAGCAACAGGAGGTACCTCCTCTTTGCTTTCTTCTTCCGGGATAACAGCAGGAACTTCTTCTGTTGGCTGCTGTGGAGTTGGACTTTCCTCAGTCACTGTGTTCTCCAAAACCACTTCTTCTTTTGGAACTTCCGGCTGTGGATTTCCAGCAGCATTCTCATGGATCTTTACATCATCGATGCGAAGACCACGAATCTCCTCCATAGACGCTGACAGTTCAACAAATTTCTCCCTTGCCGGGAAGGTATCCGCAAAGAACAAATCCAGCTTCTCAGTGTATTCACCGGAGAACAAACTCTCCAGAGAAAAATCCGGGAATTTTTCAAGCTCACGCTTTTCATATTCCGAAACAGTCGGCTTCGGTAAGAATACCGCTGCCAAGCCCATAACAACAATGACTGCGATAAATACACCAGTATTGATACAATGGGAAGCCTGCAAGGCGCTCATTTCATGCTTCTTTTTCTTCATATCAGCGCCTCCTTAGAATCGGAAATACAGGAATGGGTTATAGCTCTGACCTACAAGCATAGCGGTACAAAGGAACAGAATCCCCGCATTCATCACAGCTGCACAACTGTGGCACAATGCCTGTTTCTGCTCCGGCAGAGCTTCCACTTTTCCTTTGACCCACTGTGTGATCGGGATGCAGAAGATAATCGCTGCGATCAGCCAGAACATATTGTTCTGCAGGGTGATGGTCAGCTGCAGATCGCCCAGTTCCGCACCGCTGAAGCCGAACATTATGGACAACAGATAGCGCAGACGTTCCAAGTCGGTCACATAGAAAATAGCCCAACCCACCACTGCAGCCAGCAGCGCATAGCAATGTCCAATTACAGATGGTATTTTTTTAAGAACTTTCAACAGAAACAGCTTCTCAATGACCAGCAGAACACCGTAATACATGCCCCAGAGAATGAAGTTCCAACTTGCGCCGTGCCACAGACCGGTCAAGAACCATACAACAGCAATATTCAGCCACTGATGTTTACGGTTGCCGCCCAAAGGGATATAAACATAATCTCGGAAGAAGCTTCCCAATGTCATATGCCAGCGGCGCCAGAATTCTGTGACGCTTTTGGAGATGTATGGGTAGTTAAAGTTGGTCGGGTAGTGGAAACCAAAAATTCGTCCCAAGCCGATAGCCATATCAGAATAACCGGAAAAATCATAGTACAGCTGAATGGAAAACATCAGCACACCGAACCATGCTCCTGAGACAGAAAGTTTTGTCAGATCACCATCCAAATAACGAGCGACCATTTGTCCTGCTACATTGGCTACCATGACCTTCTTTGCAAGACCGATACAGAACTGCGTGATACCTTCGCTGAAATCTTTTGCCGTTGTCTGACGGTTTTCGATTTCTTTTGCTACATCACTGTATCGAACGATCGGACCGGCTACCAACTGGTGATAGCTGGACACATACATCAGGAACTTTCCGAAGCTTCTCTGTGCGCTGACCTCTCCTCGATACACATCTACAGTGTAGGAGATGGTCTGGAATGTGTAGAAAGAAATACCGATCGGCAAGCCAAAACTCGGTACAGCAAAGCCTGTTCCCAGCAGTGCATTCACGTTCTCCACGATGAAGCCGCTGTATTTAAACGTTGCCAACAGGCCCAAGTTTAAAATCAGCGACGATGCCACTGCCGCCTTCGCCTGCCACTGTCCCCGATGCGCTTCTATAATTCGGCCATGACAATAGTCGATAATCGCAGAAAACAGCAGCAGCGTGATCCATACAGGCTCACCCCATGCGTAAAAGAACATAGAAAAAGCAATAAGAACCGCATTTCTCCACGCTTTATTCTTCGTTGCAAAATAAAGCAGCAGATTCAGCGGCAAAAATATGTAGATAAAAATCAGATTTGCAAAGACCATGCTTGCAATTCCTCCCTATTCAAAAACTCTTCCCTATACCATTGTATTATATCACAAAGATCTCTATAAAACAGGGATTACAAGAATTTTACCCTTCCTTTTTTCACCTTATGACAGGAATAAGTGTTTAAAATTTACGCATCCTTTTCTTGAGGTGATTTTGATGAAACGACACAACCGTTCCATTCCTCGCAACAGCATACTGTGGCAGGATCATCCGCTGCCAATGGATATTTCGGATAATCTCCGTATCGATCCCCAAAAAAGGATCTGCCCATCCTACGATTATCTATCCATTGCCGAATACCGTGTTGCAGATAAAGACAAGATGGGATTTCGCGTCATTGACAATGCTGTGCAGGAGCATATCATGTAGCCTCAAAGAAAAAACAGGCGGCAAATTGCCGCCTGTTTGCTTACATAAAATCAGAGAATTTGTAGGATTCCAATTTGGTCTGAACTTCTTTGGAGATCTCGCAGAATACCTTGCGGAATTTGCAAGGTTCTCTGCGTCCGCAGTTATAATCCTCATCCTGACAACGGGAGATATGATATTCTCCCTCCAAAGTACGGATCACGTCGTACAGAGAAATTTCATCCAACGGACGTGCGATTTCATAGCCGCCCTGAGTTCCCTTGTAAGAACGCACAATGCCTGCTGCCACCAGTTTTCTCAGGATCTTCAGAGAAAAACGCAGAGTAACACCGCAGGTTTCTGCAATGGTTTTTGCATCCATACGTTTGCCGGTTTTCGCCAGACAATGAACGATACGAATGGCATAATCAGTTTCCATGGTAAAACGCATAGCTTCACCTCAACCGTTTAGTCCAGGAAGTCTTTCAGACGTTTGCTGCGGCTTGGATGACGCAGTTTACGCAGTGCTTTCGCTTCGATCTGACGAATACGTTCACGGGTAACGTTGAATTCTTTACCTACTTCTTCCAAAGTACGGTTTCTGCCGTCTACCAAACCGAAACGCAGCTCCAGAACTTTCTTTTCTCTTGGAGTCAGAGTGGAGAGAACATCTTCCAGTTCTTCTCTCAGCAGAGTGTGGGAAGCAGCGTCAGCTGGTGCTGGAGCATCGTCGTCAGGAATGAAGTCGCCCAGATGGCTGTCTTCTTCTTCACCGATTGGAGTTTCCAGAGAAACAGGTTCCTGAGCTACACGCATGATCTCACGAACTTTGTCCAGTGGCATATCCAGTTCTGCAGCGATTTCTTCTGCAGTTGCTTCATGACCGTTTTTGTGCAGCAGCTGGCTGGATACTTTCTTTACTTTATTGATAGTTTCCACCATATGAACAGGAATACGAATGGTTCTTGCCTGGTCTGCGATGGCACGGGTGATTGCCTGACGGATCCACCAGGTAGCAT
Source organism: Negativibacillus sp. (assembly GCA_045633085.1). GTDB lineage: Bacteria > Bacillota > Clostridia > Oscillospirales > Ruminococcaceae > Negativibacillus. The sequence continues at coordinate 17,715 of JAZQXX010000005.1, forward strand.
ATGTGGAGAATTTAAAGCCTTTGGTGTGGTCGAATTTTTCTACCGCTTTGATCAGACCCAGGTTACCTTCCTGGATCAGATCCAGGAACTGCATGCCGCGGCCAACATAACGTTTTGCGATGGAAACAACCAGACGCAGGTTTGCTTCAGACAGACGTTTTCTTGCATAAGGATCGCCTTCAGACATACGTTCCGCCAGCTCTACTTCTTCTTCCGGAGTCAGCAGAGGAACACGGCCGATTTCTTTCAGGTATACTTTAACAGGGTCGTCAATGCTGATACCGTCAACAGACAGCAGAGCTTCATCATCTTCTACCAGGTCGCCGCCCTTTTTATCCAAATCATCGACGATATCGATGTTCAGGGTTTCCAGGGTATCGTAGAGCTTGTCTACTTTTTCTACGTCAAAGTCCAGCTGTTCCAGAGCATCGTTGATTTCCTGCGCAGTCAGCTTACCGTTTGCTTTACCGGTTTCAATCAACTCTCTGATGACTTCTTTTTTATCTTTTGTAGCCATAGTTTGCCTCCCTAACTAACTCTTTCTTGCTTTTAAGGATTCCACGTAGCGCAAATACTCTTCGGGATCCATATCCCGGATCTCCTGCTCCGAACGCTGCTGACGATGCTCCTTCAAAATACGGATGTAATCATCCAACTGAGAGCGATCCGCACGCTGAATGGTTTCAGATGCAAGAATACCCGATAAACGATCCATCGCTTCTCCAGACAGCTTCGCTGACAAAGCCATCGGCTCCACCGAGCGGTGAGCCTGTATCCTGTCGCAAAGCAGGGTCACGATTTCACGATTCACTTCTGTCACAAATTCAGACGGAGCACACTGCTTCATAAAGTAAGGCACATAATCCGGGTTTTTCATCAAAACCTCAATGATGCGCTCTTCGGCAACGGCAAATTTCAGATTTCGTTTCCGATCCAAATCCTTCCGTCCCGATGCAATATCTCCGATATAGATACTGGTATCGTTTCTTTCTTTTTTCGCCTGTGCGCTTTTTCTCCCCTTTTGAATCGAATTGATCTGCGCAACGATGGCATCCGGAGAAACACCCAGTTCCTCTGCTGTTTTGGATAAATAAACTTCTCTCTCCAACGGATTGCGAATATCTGCCAGTAAACGTGCAAACTCCTTGAGGAAGCTTACCTTTCCGTCTGCTGTGCTGACATCATACTTATTTCGGATTTTGGCAATTTCAAATTCCAGCGCATTGGTGCAGCCTTCCAGCAGCATTTGGAATCGTTCCGGACCGAACTTTTTCAAATATTCGTCCGGATCTTTTGCATCAGGAATGGTCAATACATTGACTTTGACGCCAACTTCCGAAAAGATATTGATCGCTCGTTTGGTTGCCGCTTGACCGGCATTATCCGAGTCATAGGCAATCACGATGGTATCCGTGTACTGTGCGATGATGCGAGCTTGTTCTTCCGTTAAGGAAGTACCCAGCGTTGCCACCGCATTATCAAAGCCTGCCTGATGGATAGCAATAACATCCATGTAACCCTCTGCAAGGATCAGATTCGGTGCTTTCGATGCTTTTGCATAATTCAGTGCAAACAGGTTTTTACTCTTTTTAAACACCGGTGTATCCGAGGAGTTCAGATACTTCGGACCTCTCTCCCCCATTGCACGACCGCCAAAAGCAACTACGTTGCCTCGCAGGTCAATGATCGGGAAAATAACACGTCCGCGGAAACGGTCGTACAAACCGCCATTCTTGGTTCTTCCGCAGATACCGGACGCTACCATCTCTTCTTCTCTGAAACCCAAAGATTTCAGATGATCAACGAGGGAATTCCAGTCATCGGGTGCATAACCTAAGCCGAAGCGACGGATGATTTTTGGTGTTCTTCCACGCTCGATCAAGTATTGGTATGCTTCTTTTCCTACTTCTGAAACCAAGCATTGATGGTAGAAACGTGCCGTTGCACGGTTGATTTCCAAAGTACGGGCTTTCAGTCTTGCGCCGCTGTCATCCACCGAGCCTTCCGGCACCTGAACACCGGCTTTCTGTGCAAGCAAGCGAATCGCTTCCACATAGTCCAGATTTTCGATGCGTTTCAAGAAGGTGATGGTATCACCGCCTGCACCGCAGCCAAAGCAATAGAAGGACTGTGTTTGCGGATAAACGAAGAAGGATCCCGTTTTTTCTGAATGGAAAGGACAAAGACCCACCAAGTTTTTACCTTTTCGTGTCAGCTTCACATAGCCGGAAACGACATCCTCAATATCACAGGATGCTTTTAAATCCTGAATAAAGGAATCAGGGATCATGGAATCCTCCTTTCCAAGCCATCGGCTTTTCTATTAAAAAGTCACGAATTTCGATGTTACAGGAAAAAATATCTTAGAGTTCGATAGTTTCCCTATATTATATATACCGAACAAAAGAAAAAACTCCTGCTAAAAAAGCAGAAGTTTTTTGAAATTTTGATTTTTTGCCAAAGAGAACGAACTTTAGAGGGGAAATTCGCCCATCAAGCGCTCGATTTCTACAGCTTCTACGGTTGCAGCTGTCATTTCGGTCAACTCCGCACGGAATGCTTCCACATCACGTTCGATAAACAGAATACGCATGGTAACCAAATCGGTAAACTCAGTATCCTGAATGATAGCAGTGTATTTCGAGAGCACATTGTTGATGCGTCCGTACTGGTTGTAGTCCATTTTCATTTCTACCAGTACAGCAGGACTCATGACTTTTCTCTGCGCTGCATCGACCGCCAGTTTTGCTGCATGGGCATAGGCTCTTACCAAACCGCCTGCGCCCAGCAAAATACCGCCGAAGTAACGGGTAACCACCACGATGACATCGGTGATGCCTTCGCGTTCCACCACTTCCATGATCGGAACACCGGCTGTACCCTGTGGCTCACCGTCGTCAGAGGCACGTTTCACACCATTCTGCAGAATATAAGCAAAGCAGTTGTGACGGGCATCACGGTGTTTCGCGCGGATCTCCGCAAGAAAAGCAAGTGCTTCTTCTTCGGTGCTTACCGGTGCAATATAGCCAATAAACTGGCTTTTTCGCTCAAAGAAATCATCTTCCGCACGCTCTGCAATGGTAACATACTCTTTCATGACTTGGCCTCCTCGACGTATTTTAGGATAAACAAAAAGCGGTGCAGAATCTGCACCGCTCCAGATGGCTTAAGACTATTTGTCCATGTTGAAACGTTTGTTGAAACGATCTACACGGCCGCCAGAATCAACCAGTTTCTGTCTGCCAGTAAAGAAAGGATGACACTTGGAACAAATTTCAACGCGCAGATCCTTTTTGGTAGAACGAGTTTCAAATTCTGCACCACATGCACATCTTACTACTGTTGGCTCATACTTAGGATGGATACCCTGTTTCATTACGGAGTCACCTCTTTCTGTTACACGAAAAATAACATGATATATAATATCACAGGAATTTTAAAATTGCAAGGCATTATAAGACAAAATCGAAAAAAAGGCAAATTACCTATATTATCGATTCTTCAGAGCCTCGATACGTTGCTTATCGTCCAATTTAATAGTGAAACCGTTGCCGTGAACCTCATTAATACGGTTAACAATGAGGAATGCATGAGGGTCAACTTCCTTCACTACCTGGGTCAGTTCATGGAGCTGACGGTTATTGATGATGGACATAACCACTTTCTGTTCCTGCTGCAAATGACCGGAAGTTGCATTCAGCAGAGTAGTACCGCGGTCAACACTATCATGGATCGCTTTGTTGATTTCCTGATATTTAGAGCTGATAACCATGACCTGAGTCTGAGTAACACCAACCATCGCTACTTTATCCATAACAACAGTGGTAACGACCAGCATCATCAAGCTGTACATGATTTTCTGTGGAGAGCTGTATGGCATCTGAGTGCACATAATGATCAAGTCCATCGCATTCATGGAAATTGCTACTGCAATACCGGTATACTTCTGCAAAATGATTGGCGGGATATCCATACCACCGGTAGAGGAACCCATGCGGATAACCAAGCCAACGCCAACACCGATACATGCACCGCCAAATACAGCTGCAACGATAGGGTCAGTATTCAGGGTAGCCAGTGCAGGGATACCTTCCATGATAGCCAAGAAGCCAGGATACAGGAAAGTGCTCAAGAGGGTAGTCGCAGCAAAGCGTTTACCCAAAACAAAGAAGCCAATAACGAACATAATTACGTTAAGGATACCAACACCAATGGACAATTTCAGGCCAAACATTTTTTCAAAGAGGAGACCCAAACCGGTTGCACCACCGCTGACAAAGTCCATCGGACTTACAAACAGCATAACGCCCAGCGACAAAATAAAGTTGCCCAGTACGATCAGTGCTAAGTTACCAGCTTCTTTCTTCAATGTTTCTTTTGTCAAATTCAACTTTCCCATAAATTATTTCCTCCAATATTTTCTATCCAGAGATCGATACTGCAGAGCCTCCATAAGATGTCTGCTCTCAATCTGCCGGCTTCCGCCTAAATCAGCAATGGTTCGTGCTACTTTTAGAATACGGTCATAGGCCCGGGCAGATAAGCCCATTCGGTCAAATGCTGCCGCCATCCTTTGAGAAGCATCTTCCGTCAGCTGACAATGCTCTTTCATTTGTGCCGGTGTCATACCAGCGTTGCAGTTGGTGCTGCTGCCTTTGAAGCGTTCTTCCTGAATGGCTCTCGCCTTACAGATACGCTCCCGCACCTGTGCAGAACTCTCCTCTTCCGACTGTGATGTCAGGTCACTGTACTCCAATGGAGCAACTTCTACCTGAATATCCATACGGTCCAGCAATGGTCCGGACACTTTGGACAAGTACTTATCCACTGCCTTATCCGTACAGCGGCAACTGATAGTCGGATGTCCCAAATAGCCGCAAGGGCAGGGGTTCATAGCTGCCACAACCATGACGTTGCATGGGTAGGTCACGCGGGAACTTGCTCGTGAAATGGTCACTTCGCCATCTTCGATCGGCTGACGAAGGATCTCCACGGCCTGTCGGCTGAATTCCGGCAATTCATCCAGGAACAGCACCCCATTGTGAGCCAACGAGATCTCACCTGGCATCGGGTTGGAACCACCGCCGGATAAACCGGCCGGACTTACGGTGTGATGCGGTGAACGGAACGGTCTTTGCACATTAAGGACACCGTCTTTATTGAGCAGACCCGCCACAGAATGGATCTTTGCCGTTTCTATGCTCTCTTTTTCCGTCAGCGGTGGAAGAATCGTCGGTATCCGTTTAGCCAGCATACTTTTGCCGGTACCCGGCGGACCAATAAACAGCAGGTTATGTCCTCCGGCGGCGGCTACTTCCAGTGCACGTTTCGCCAACGCCTGGCCTTTTACATCACTGAGGTCGATCGGATAGCTTTGCTCCTGTTCCTGCAGCAGGCGATGTTCCTGTGCTTTCAGAAGCTGTTCACCTTGAAGATGTTTCACGATCTCGCTGATGTTCTTCGCCGGATAAATCGTAATGCCGTCTACCGCAGCACCTTCTTCCGCGTTTTCATATGGAAGAAACAGCTCGCGAATGCCATCTTCTCTTGCCTGAAGAACCATCGGCAGAACACCCTGCACCGGTCTTAACTCCCCGAACAGGGACAGTTCACCGATAAACGCCTGGTCTTCTTTCGGTTCCAGCAAATATCCTCTGGCTGTGATAACCGCCAAGAGGATCGGCATATCATAGACAGGCCCGGTCTTTTTGACTGCGGCTGGTGCCAAATTCACCACGATTTTTCCCAGCGGGAATGGAAATCCGGTGGAAGAAATAGCCGCTCGAACACGGTCACGGGATTCTTTTACTGCTGCATCGGGCAAACCTACAATATCAAATCCAGGCATTCCTTTGGAATAATCCACTTCTACCTGCACCTGATATGCATCGATGCCAACTACACCATAACTTTTGTAGCAACAGTACATCTTGCTCCCACTCCTTCCACACATGATATCATAACACAGTGTAACATAATTCCTTTTCGGCTTCAATTCTTTGGGTTAAAGTACACTCAAAAAATTTTAAGAAGGTTCAGAAAATTTCACAAAATTCTTTCCAAACGCACACGCCATATGGTATAATAAGTATAAGAATGCGCTGCTTGTGCGCAAAACCCAACGGAAAGAGCCAATACTATTACTAATGGAGGGTTATCATCTATGAGTTACATGGACACTTATCACATTTGGGAATCCGTTAAAATGGAAGACCCTGCTCTTGCTGCTGAGCTGGAAAGCATCAAAGGCAATGACAAAGAAATCATGGAACGCTTCTATAAGAGCCTCGAATTCGGTACTGCCGGTCTCCGCGGTGTTTTAGGCGTTGGTACCAACCGCATGAACATCTACACTGTTCGTCAGGCTACTCAGGCAATGTCCGACTATCTGAACAGCGCAAATGAAAGCAATACTGTTGCCATCGGTTATGACAGCCGTATCAACAGCGATGTCTTCGCAAAAGAAACCGCTTGCGTATTTGCTGCAAACGGTATCAAAGTTCGTATCTTCTCCGAACTGATGCCTGTTCCTGTTCTGTCCTATGCAGTTCGTGAACTGAAATGTGAAGCTGGTATCGTTATTACCGCAAGCCACAACCCTGCAAAATACAACGGCTACAAAGCATACGGTCCAGACGGCTGCCAGCTGAATCCTGACGCTGCTGCACAGGTTTTGGAATATGCAAAGAAAACTGACATCTTCACCGGCGTAAAACATATGTCCTTCGAAGAAGGTATGGAAAAAGGCCTCATCGAATACATTCCAGAAAGTCTGGTACAGGCATTCCTCGACCGCGTTTACAGCCTGCGTGTCAACAAAGATGCTCACTCCGACCTCCACGTTGTTTACTCCCCACTGAACGGTTCCGGTAACCGCTGCGTACGCAGCATTCTGGATCGCATGGGCGTAAAAACCACAATCGTTCCTGAACAGGAACATCCAGACGGCAACTTCCCAACCTGCACCTATCCAAACCCAGAAGAAAAAGCAACTTTGGAACTTGGTATCAAACTCTGTAAAGAACTGGACGCTGACCTTGTTCTTGCTACCGACCCTGACTGCGACCGTGTAGGCTGTGCAGTAAAACACAACGGCGAATACATCCTGCCAACCGGTAATGAAGCTGGCGTTCTGATGCTGGACTACATCTGCCGCTGCAAAAAAGAACTGGGCACCTTCCCTGCAAATCCTGTTGCAGTAAAATCCATCGTTTCTTCTCCATTGGCTGACGAAGTAGCAAAATACTACGGCGTTGAAATGATCAACGTACTGACCGGTTTCAAATTTATCGGTGAACAAGTTACTATCCTTGCTGATAAAGGCGAACCAGAACGCTTCCTGCTGGGCTTCGAAGAAAGCTATGGCTACATGACCGGCGACCATGTACGCGACAAAGACGGCGTTAACGGCGCAATGATGATCGTGGAAATGGCTCAGTACTACAAACAGAAAGGCATGACCCTGATCGATGCTCTGGAAGAGATCTTCTCCCGCCACGGTATTTACAACGCTCAGGTTAAAGGCTACAACTTCGAAGGCGCTGACGGCATGGAAAAAATGAAGAACATCATGTCTTCTCTCCGTCAGAATCCACTGAACGAAATCGCTGGCTACAAAGTAGTTGGCTATGCTGACTACCAGAGCGGTAAACGCACTGTTGACGGTGTAGAATCCGAAATCGGTCTTCCACTGTCCAACATTCTAGAATACAGCCTGGAAAACAACTTGAAAGTTATCGTTCGTCCATCCGGTACCGAACCAAAAATCAAGGTTTATCTGACCATCGTTACCAACGACCGCGAACAGATTCCAGTGATCGCACAGAACCTCTTTGCAGCTTGCGAAGAACATCTCAAATAAGAATTCTTTCAGCGAAGATCACCATGGTGGTGATCTTCGCTTCTTTTTTGGCTTCTTTACTCAAAAATCCCACAGAATATACGGGAATTTTCGTCTTGCAACTGCGGGATTTTATGATATAA
>JAZQXX010000006.1:0-3557 GCA_045633085.1 Negativibacillus sp.
AATTTAACGTATACGAAGGCTGTATGCCAGTAGAAGTTATGGCGAAACGCGGTGCTGATACTCTCCGCTTCGGTCCACTGAAACCGGTCGGTTTGACTGACCCACGTACCGGACATCGTCCATGGGCGGTTATTCAGCTGAGAAGCGAAAACAATCAGGGTACTCTGTACAACCTGGTTGGCTTCCAGACAAACTTGAAATTCCCGGAACAGAAACGTGTCTTTGGTATGATTCCAGGTTTGGAAAATGCTGAATTCATTCGTTACGGTGTAATGCACCGCAATACCTTCCTCAATTCTCCAAAATTGCTGGATAACACTTTCTGTCTGAAACAGGACAGACGCATTTACTTTGCAGGTCAGATGACCGGTGTGGAAGGCTACATGGAATCTGCTGCTTCCGGTATTCTGGCAGCACAGAACCTGTGGCTTGCTGCAAACGGAGAAGAACCTTTGGTTCTTCCTGCTGATACCATGCTGGGTGCACTTGCTCGTTATGTCAGCGATGAATCTGTTACCGACTTCCAGCCAATGGGTGCTAACATGGGCATCCTGCCTCCGCTGGAAACCCGTATCCGCGACAAAGCAGAACGTTACGAACTGATCGCAAACCGTGCTTTGGACAGCCTGCAGGCTTATCTGGACAGCCGCAAATAGTAATTATATGTAAGGGGGAGTTTTCAATGAAAATTATCGTAGACGCTTTTGGCGGAGACCATGCACCACTGGAGGTGCTGAAGGGCTGTGCCGTGGCAAAAGAAGAATACGGCGTGGAGATCACCCTCTGCGGCGATGAAGAAAAGATCCGCACCTGCGCAAAAGAAAACAGCATTGCTTTGGATGGTATGGACATTCTCCATGCTCCTGCAGTGATTCCAGTGGAAGCAGATCCAACCACCTTGCTGAAAGAATATGCTGACAGCTCCATGGCAGTTGGTCTGAAGGCACTGAAGAACGGGGAAGGCGATGCCTTTGTATCTGCTGGCAGCACCGGTGCACTGGTCGTAGGTGCATCCCTTATCATCAAACGTCTGAAAGGCGTTCGCCGCGTAGGTCTTGCTACCATCATTCCAAATGCGAACAAATTCTATCTTCTGATGGATGCAGGTGCAAATGCAGAATGCCGTCCAGAAATGCTGGCACAGTTCGGCGTTATGGGCAGCGTGTATCTGGAACGTCTGAAAGGCGTGAAGGCACCTCGCGTTGGTCTGATCAATATCGGTTCCGAAGAAACCAAAGGTTTGGAACTGCAGCTGGAAAGCTATAAACTGCTTCAGAAAGCACCGGTCAACTTCATCGGTAACGTGGAAGCAAGAGGTCTTTCTTTGGGCGAATGTGATGTAGCTGTCTGCGACGGCTTTACCGGCAACGTTGCTCTGAAACTGACAGAAGGTCTTGCAAAATACTTCGCTAACGAGCTGAAGGGTATGTTCATGACCAATCTGAAAACTAAAATTGCAGCTCTCTTGATGAAAGATCAGATCGCAGCATTCAAAAAGACCATGGACTACAAAGAACACGGCGGTGCGCCTCTGCTGGGTGCTTCTCAGCCTGTCATCAAAGCACATGGCAGCTCCGACGCAAGAGCATTTAAGAATGCGATCCGTCAGGCAAAAGAGTGTGTTGAAAACCGAGTGATCGAAGAAATGCAGTCTGCGCTGCACGAACTGAAAACCGAAACCAGAGAAGCTTAATAACGTAATTTCAGTGGGGTTTTCGCCCAAAAATGGCGAAGGCCCTGCTGTCATGAATAAATTTATTTCAAAATCGACAAAATGACGCTATTTGGACAGCTTTGAAAAGTAGTTGTAAGCCTATGCCTGTTTTTCAAAACTGTTCGGAAGAGAAAGGAAACATCATGTATCTCGACCAATTAGAACAGAAAATCAACTATACGTTCAACGATAAGAATTGGCTGGAAGTGGCAATGACCCACTCCTCTTATGCCAACGAAATGAAACACGGTACTCAGTACAATGAACGCTTGGAATTCTTGGGAGATGCTGTTCTGTCCATCATTGTATCTGACTATCTGTTCAACAATTTCAGCGCCCGTGAAGGTGACTTGACCAAACTTCGCGCAGCACTCGTCTGCGAAAAATCTCTCGACGTGGTTGCAAGATCTTTGGATCTCGGCAAACATCTCCGCTTGGGTAAAGGAGAAGACCTCACCGGCGGCAGAGAACGTCCTTCCATCCTTGCAGATGCAGTGGAAGCACTGATCTCCGCTATCTATCTTGATGGCGGTATTGAACCTGCAAAAGATTTCGTTCTGCCATTTGTAAAAGAAATGCTGGCTGACGAAGACCGTCTTTCTTTCAAGGACTACAAAACAGTTCTGCAGGAGATCATTCAGCAGAATCCGGGCGAGAAACTGTCCTATTGCCTTGTGGAAGAAAAAGGTCCGGACCACGACAAACGTTTTGTTGTTGAAGTTCGACTGAACAGCAACGTGATCGGTAAAGGAGAAGGACGCAGTAAGAAAACTGCCGAACAGATTGCAGCCAAAGAAGCACTGCAGCTGATGGGCAAATAATGAAACACGCCAATATTTCTATTTTCATTCCTCATGTTGGCTGTCCGAATCAATGCAGTTTCTGCAATCAGCGCAGCATCTCCGGAAAACAGAAAGCTCCAAGCGGAGAAGAAGCCGCTGAAATCTGCCGAAAAGCTATGGATCATAGTCCGAAAGGCGCTGAGATCGCTTTCTTTGGAGGAAGCTTTACTGCGATTCCGCGGGACTATATGTTGGAGCTATTAGCCGCTGTTCAGCCTTACATCGGTGAAGGTAAATTCCGCGGCATCCGTATTTCGACAAGACCGGATGCTATCAGCGTTGAGATTCTTGAATTGTTGCTGACCTATCATGTCACATCCATTGAACTGGGGGTGCAGTCCATGAACGATGAAGTTCTGCAAATGAATCGCAGAGGACACACGGCTCAGGACGTGGAAAATGCAGTTGCATTGATCCGCAGATATCCCTTTGAACTGGGACTGCAGTTTATGCCGGGACTTTTGGGTGACACAGAGGAACAAATCTTCGATACTACTCAGAAAATCGCCGGTTTGAAACCGGACACAGTTCGTATTTATCCTACGATCGTTCTGGAGGGAACGGAGCTTGCACAGCGATACCGTTGTGGTGAATATGAACCACTGACATTGGAACAGGCTGTCAGTGTATCTGCCCGATGCATGGAGCTGTTTGAAGAGCAGGGAATCCGAGTGATCCGAGTTGGTCTGCACGCAGAAGAGAGCATGGAAGCGCAGCAGATCGCAGGACCTTATCATCCAGCGTTCCGCGAACTGTGTGAGAACTCAATTTTCTATGAAAAAGCCATGTCTGCCTTAGCAGGCAAAGATAAAACAAAAGCATACCACCTGTTTACTGCGGCTTCTTCTCTGTCCAAGATGATCGGTCAGAAGGGAAGCAACCTGCAGAAACTGCGGGAACAGGGTTGGAATATCAAAATCAAAGCGGATAAGAATTTATCCGGACGTCAAATCGTCATCAAAGAATTTACGAAGGAGGGACAGAACAAGTGCAATTAAAAT
>JAZQXX010000007.1:0-1997 GCA_045633085.1 Negativibacillus sp.
ATCTGATACATTTCTTTTACTGTCATGTTATTTTCCTCCTCGTGCGCCTTAGCGCCGCTGAATTTTAGCGGTTTTGCCGCGTCATGAACTCATTATAATATAGCTGTGCAAATTCCGCAAGCCAGAAACAGTAAAATCGCAAAAAACTATGAAATATGCTGCAAATAATACGAGCTAAGCTGTGAGTTCAGCTTGACTCTTTTTGTTATTTCACCAAAATGATCTGATCTCTGTATTCGTCATTGAAGTAGGTTTTGCCGCCGGTGAAGCTGATGGTTTCTTCCATCATGAAGCACACATCCTGTTCCCACTCCGGAACATACTCGGTGACATTCAGCTCCAGTGCATAGCAGGTGTTGTCATTGAGCTTCAGCTCGCCGTGACCCGGCACAAAGCCCTGATTGTCGTACATGCCCAGGCTCGGACCTGCTGCATGACCGTAGAAACCGATCGGATGGGTATAGAGCATCGGACGCAGACCCTCTGCTTTTGCCTGTTCCATGGCAGCAGCAAAAATCTCATTCCCTGTGCGGCCTTTGATGTAGTGTTCACGGACGATGTCCTGGAAATGGTTGCCACGTTTGAATCCTTCCAGAATACCTGCAGGAATTTCAGTTTCGCCGTCTTTCAGGATATAACCCAAACGCTGAGAGTCGGTGTTCAGATTCAGATAGGTCAGACCCATGTCGGTGTGGAGCAGGTCGCCTTTTTCGATGACAGCACCACTCATGCGGCCTTTCACACCTTTGCGCTGCACATCCACGTCCGGAGAGAACCAGAAGTCCAGACCCATGTCATTGATGCGCTGCATGATGTACCATTCCACATCGTCGGTGGTGGTCACACCCGGAGTGATCACATCGAGAGAATACGCTTCCCTCTGGATCTCCTGTGCAATGCGGTAAATGGATGGGTACAGCTCCAGCTCACGCTCAGTGCGGGTTTCCAACCAGCGGATAGCCAAACGGTCATCGGCAGCCACTTTGTCGCCTAAGTTTTCGTAAAGATCGTCCCACAGACGTTTACTCAAGCCGTCAGCCTGTGCACTGATGCGGGAGATATTTACCGCAACCTTCTCTGGATTTCTATCCAGAACAGCCTTTTTGATGGCATCCCACTGGGTCTGTGTTTTCGGATCGTAGCTGTTCACATAGTAACGGGCATAGTCGCCGTTTGGACGGGACAGATTCAATGCTTCAAACTTACCCTCTTTATCCAAAGAGAAAATCAGACAAGCCAGACGGGATGCGTTTCTCATGCGGCAAGGAGTCAGTGTTTTGAACACAGCGTCCTCGTTGTACTCGCTGCAAATGACCATCCACATCTCAATACCGCATTCCTTCATCAGCTGCGGCAGAAGATTCTGCAGACGGTCTTTCAGAATCTCGTCGCAGATCTGGAACTGTTCTCTCGTGGACAGAATATCATTTTCTTTGCTCAGTCGTTTCATATACGTTCCTCCCCCGAAGATCATACCACCATTATAGCACCCAAACAGCAGAAAAGCCACCCCGCAGGGTGGCTTTTGATTGACTTATGCAAAGAGGAAGCTGTAAACGTAGAACAGTACAAAGCTGTAAACCGCAACCATTGGGATAAGCTTGGAGTATTCTTTGTAGACAGGTCCGTTGCCGCAGCCGACGTGTTTTACAGTCAGCAGCTGGCACATATGCAGTGGAGAGAAGAAGTAACCGATGAAGCTCCATACGAAGATGAAGGAGCAGTAGATCAGTTTTGCGTTGGCAGACAGCGGCAGGTTGTTTACCAGCGGCAGGATGATACCCAGAGGTACCATGGACAGACCGGTGGTCAGACCGAAGAGCACCGCAGCGGCTGCGATGACCAGCAGAACGCTGAAACCGGATGCACTGTTGAACAGAGTTGCAACACCGTTCATCACTTCGTCCAGGCTCTTAACGGTGTTCTGTACGAAGTACACGCCGATGAGCATGGTCAGAGTGCTGGTGCTGATGCCTTTGTAAGCGGTTTTCACGCAG
>JAZQXX010000008.1:0-10717 GCA_045633085.1 Negativibacillus sp.
ACCGATCTCACCGCCTGCATAACCGTGGCCGGTATGGATTTTACCATCAACGATGATACCGGAACCGACACCGGTTCCAAGTGTAATAGCTACCATAGACTGTGTGCCTTTTCCGGCACCGGCCATAAATTCACCGTAAGCCGCAGCATCTGCATCATTTGCCAGGAAAACAGGACAATTCAGCTTATCTTGAATGTAATCAGCCAATGGACAATGATCAAATGGAAGATTGCCGGCAAAAACGATCATGCGTCGTTCGGTATCCACCATACCCGGAGAACCGATACCAACGCTGTCGATATCATTCCAGCTCAAACCATATTGTGCGACCACATCATTACAGCATTTCACCATATCGTCAGCAATCGCCTGCCATGGACGCTCCATGGCGTTTGTTTTACATTTTACGCTGTGGACGATTTTCATTTCTTCTTTGTCTACGATACCTGCGACAATATTTGTGCCGCCAAGATCAATACCAATGCAAAATGCCATATTGTTACCGTCCTTTCCATTGTCTGCGGAATTAAGTGTTTTCAATGTCGCGAAGCGTTTTTTGCACGGATTCCCTTACCTTCTGGCGAAAATCCTGCCACTGTTTGCTGCGTTCTTCACGCTCTGAACTATCGAAAAAAGTTTTTCTTCTGGTTGTTTACTGCAGAAGCCTGTTCCAAAATTGCTTTCAGCGGATGTTCTGCTTTGCTTTCTTCAGATTTCTCTTCTGTGGATTCAGAAGTCTCTTCAGACTTTTCCTCAGTTGGCTTCATGCTTGCTTCTACCTGACCAAACTGATCGTTCAGCAGAGCCATGGAGCTGTTCATCTGTTCGCGAATGGTGAAGAACTGTGCCTTCATGCCATCCATCTTCTTCTGCAGGCCGCTCAAATCGCTTTCCGCATTGGAAATGATGCTGTCAGCTTCTTTTTTCGCATTTGCAGTGATAGCATCAGCCTTAGCCTGTGCTTCCGCAACAATACGCTCTGCATCCTGACGTGCTGCCAAAATAACGGTACCAATGGAAGCTGCAGCTTCATCGTATTTCTTGCTCTTTGCTTCAATGCTTTCAGCCTGTTCACGGATCAGACGATTCTGTTCACGCTGCATGATCAGCTCATGTTCCTGCTCTTCATTGTTCTGAGAGAGAACTTTCAGATCCGCTTTCAGCTTCTCGATCATTTCATCTCTCGCCTGCAGTTCTTCCACATATCTTGCCTGGTCTGCTTCAACGTTTTTCTTCAAATCGTTAAGGTTCTGCTCCAGCATACCCAGCTGATCGCGAAGTTCATATTTCTCGTTTTCAAGTTCCTCCACCTGCTGCTGATATTCTTTTGCAGCTTTAGAGAATTTGTTATTCATTTCGTCGATATATTTCAAGACAGCACTTTTTTCAAAGCCGTTCAGTGCGCTTTTAAAGATGACCTGTTTATCCATAAATGTCCTTCTTTCTCGTTTTTTGTGGAAAACCCGCAAGTTTTCCACTTATTTTTCATTATACCATTCCCTATACCAAAAGGCAAATAAAAAGACGGGCATAGCCCGTCTTTTCTTGAGAAATTCTGTTTAGAAGCGCAGTCTTGCAATGTCGGTATCTGTCAGGAATGTGCTGAAATTGTACAGAATAAAGACATCGTCAAATTCATTTTCTGCAAGGATCTGACTCATGTTCATAGGAGTAGAACGAAGATCCATGATCCAGATCTCATCATAATGATAGGTCAGGTATGGAACCATGGAGTTTGCGTAAGAGTCCTTGATCAGCAAAAGTCGAGTTGGTTCATCTTCCGGATTGTTGTTGTGGCCGGTGACGATCTGTGTCAGACCGTTATTGCCCCAAGTGAACGCCGCATATTTATCGCGGGTCTCGAACTGTTCCAGCTGATACATGCCGTCAACAGACAGCATCGGAACGCCATTCCATTCCGTCACTTCTGCCTGTTTGAGCATATTCTCATCTTTGACATCTCCGCTGAACTGGAAGGATTCCAATGGAACATCATACCAAGTAATCACGTCGGAGTCCTGTCCCGGTTTCTTGCACTTATTGTAGTAGGTGCCATAGAAATCAGTCACTTCATTGGCATTCAGCTCGTCCAAAGAAATTGGCTCAAAGCCTTTTTCTTTGCAGTATTCAACGTATGCGTAGTAAGCACCCAAAGTGGTCCAATGATGGTCAGTGCGATAATAAATGTATTCATCCTGATGTTCTCTCAATGCAGGAAGGAAGTTCAAGAAAGTAACATCCTCGTCTTCGGTGAAGCTGTTATAGAACTCAGGAATCATGGTTTCCTGATCCGGCAGATCCGTACCGTATGGCAGTTTATCTGTCATAACAGCGTAGGAGTTTGGAGCCAAAGCCAGTGTAACAGGCATGTCGTACATCTGGAAGAACTCATCCATGAAGCGCTGATTGCGTTCGATTTGTTTTTCATTAGCGACATTGGAGCCTGCAGATGCATTTGGCTCTGGGATGATTTGCAGTTTTTCAAACAAGTAGTCATCCTTACCGTAGATGATGTTGTTGTTTTCCAGTTTTCCTAAGCTGATTTCGGTAACTGCCTTCAGTGTGATCCACTGATCTCGAGCTGGGAACTGTTCATTGACGTATGTTTCATATTTGGTTCCATAAGTCGAATCAAAGAAACCAGCAATCGTAAACTCCGGTTTCTGCTGGAGTTTGGTGTTTTCAAACTCAGAGTACAGACGATCCGGAAGAATAAGATCAACGATCAAAAATCCAAAAATCAGGAGCGCAAACAGGCAAATCAAAGGATATTTCAGTAATTCTTTTATTTTCAACTTTGCGCACCTCCTTAGAAGTTAAAGTACAGGAATGGGTTGTAGGTGGAATCCACAAGATATGCTACAGAAAGCAGCATGATAACGGAAAGACAAGCTGTCGTCAACCATTTGTAGTGTCCCCATTTTTCATAGGCTTTTTTCAGTACTGGAGTTGAGAATACTGCTGCCAGCACAAAAATTACTGCATAGTTCTGCAGGTAGTAGAGCCAGTCATTGCCGCCGTCAAACGCAAACATTCGGCTGAACAAGGCAGTCAGTTCGCTCATGTCTGCAACTGCAAACATCGCCCAGCTGATCACTACAACGGAAAGCAGGTAAATATGGCTCCAAACTTTACTTTTCTCCAGTTTTTTCAGAAGGAAAGTCTTTTCGATCATCAGGAATACCCAGAAATACAGACCCCAAAGGATAAAGTTCCAGTTGGCGCCATGCCAGAAACCTGTCAGGAACCAAACCATGAAAATGTTAAAGAAGTTTCTGCCCTTGCTGCAGCGATTACCACCCAGCGGAATATAAACATACTCGCGGAACCAGCTGCCCAAGGTCATATGCCAGCGGCGCCAGAATTCTGTGACGCTTTTTGAGATGTACGGATAATTGAAGTTCTGCGGGAACACAAAACCCAGCATTCTACCCAAACCAATGGCCATCAAAGAATAACCGCTGAAGTCGAAGTACAGCTGGAAGGAATACGCAAGAACGCCCATCCATACCAGTGGTGTGGAAACATTGGCAAAGCCGAGAGTCTGGACCTCTGTCCACAGTGCACCGATGTTGTTCGCAATCAAAACTTTGCTGCCGACGCCCATGATAAACAGGCGTAAACCGTCGTTGATCATCGGAAGTGTGATCGTCCGGTCTTTCAGTTCTTTTTGAACGTCGATATAGGTTACGATAGGACCTGCGATCAACTGTGGGAACAACACTACGAAGGCACCGAAGTTGATGATATTGTCCTCTGCTTCTACTTTACCTCGGTATACATCGATAGTGTAAGACATGGTCTGGAAGGTATAGAAACTGATACCCAGCGGAAGTTTCGCTACATAGATACCTGCCAGTTCGATTCCAAACAGCGCATTCAGGTTGTTGACGAAGAAGTTTGTATACTTGAAGAAACCAAGCATGCCTAAGTTACCTGCCATAGACAACAACAGGAACAGTCTCTTCATTTTCGGGTTATCCTTAAATCGTTTGATCCCCTGACCGCAGGTGTAGTCCAGGACAATGGAGAACAGCATGATCGGGAAGTATTTTGGTTCACCCCAGGAGTAGAAGAACAAGCTCAAAATCATGAGCGCAAGGTTCTTAAACTTCTTAGGACATAAGTAGTAGATTAAAAACGCAATTGGCATAAAGCGGAATAAAAACAATACGCTGCTGAATACCACTGCTGTCAGCCTCCTTTATGTATTTGGTTTTTAACAGGCAGACGTGCTCTGTACGGGCAGAGCACGTCCAACTGCATTTTATTCGAAGTAGGATTCGATGATATCTTTAGCTCGGTTGGCTTCCTTGTCGGCGTCGTTCTGCATATCACCTGCAATGACAAAGAAAACATAATTTCCCTTTTCGATGATGGTTGCATTACGAGCCTTCTCTAACTGTTCCAGCAGAGATTCTTCAAAGCCCTGAATGATCGCTTCACGTCGAGCTTCCAGCGCTTTTTTCACATCTTCCACATGACCATCTTTCACTTTGAAAGCCAAAAGATGGTCTGCTGACGTGTTGGCTGCTGAATATTCACCGTAATACTCTTCAATCCATGCCGGATCAATGCCAAAAACATCCTTCAAGGTCGAATCATCGACCTTTGTTGGCATTGCAATACCCAATGTTTCACCCAGCTTCATAACGACATCTTCCAGTGTCGCGTCCGCTTTGAGCATCACATTGGTCATTGTATCCGGTATGGAATCCGGATTTTCTTTCGCCGGCTCACGTTCCGGAACAGTCGTTTCCGGTACAGGTGGTGTTGTATCCTCCGTGACTGGAGGGGTCGTGCTCTGATTCCTATCAGTTTTGTTTCTTCCGCAAGCTGTGAACATGGTCACACACATGACCGCAGCAAGCAAAAGTGCAAGGATTTGTTTCATTTCACATTACCTCACTTCGTTTTATCCATTGCCCTGCAGATCTGCAGGGCAATATTATTGTGTACCAAAACGAAATGATTATTGCAGCAAAATGAAATTTACTGTTCCAATAATTCGAGCAATTCCTGCTCAGTCAAAATAGCAATACCAAGTTCCTGAGCTTTTGTCAGTTTGGAACCGGCCTCCTCACCGGCAACAACGAAAGTCGTCTTCTTAGAAACAGAACCGGATACTTTACCACCCTGTTTCTCTATCATTGCCTGCGCTTCAGAACGCTTCAGTGTCGGGAGAGTTCCTGTGAGAACGAAGGTTTTACCAGCAAGCTTGTCCCCTGCTTTTTCCATCAGGCAGTTCATATTCAGTCCACAAGCTTTTAAGCGAACGACTTGAGCAGTATTTGCTTCCTGTCGGAAGAATTCCTCTACGTTTTTCGCCATAACAGCACCAAAACCTTCGATGGAGCTGATTTCCTCCGCACTTGCTGCCATAACACTTTCCATGGATCCAAATTTCTGCGCCAAAAGAACTGCCGCTTTTTCACCGACTTCATGAATGCCCAAAGCGAAAATCAGCTTGGACAAATCGTTCTGCTTGGACTTCTCAATGGCTTTGATGAGATTTTCGGCACTCTTTTTACCCATTCGGTCCAGAGCTGCGATTTGCTCTGCTTTCAGTTCATACAAATCTGCTGGAGAGCTGATCAGTTCCTCTTTCACCAACTGTTCGATCACTGCTTTACCCAAACCATCAATATCCATAGCGGAACGGGAAGCAAAGTGAATCAGGTTACGGATCAGCTGTGCAGGACATTGAATGTTCGGACAGCGAACAGCAACTTCGCCTTCGGATTTTACCACCGCAGTACCACAGGACGGACAACATTCTGGCAGCTGCCAAACTTCATCGCTGTTGTGTACGGCAACAGCTACAACTTCAGGAATGATTTCCCCTGCTTTACGAACAACAATATCATCGCCGATCGCAATGCCTTTCTCATTGATGAAATCCTGGTTATGAAGTACAGCGCGACTTACCGTCGTACCTGCCAGCTGCACCGGTTCAAAAATAGCAGTCGGTGTCAGAACACCGGTACGTCCTACAGCTACTTCGATATCCAACAAGCGGGTGACTTTTTCTTCCGGCGGATACTTGTATGCAACGGCCCATTTAGGGAATTTACTGGTGGAACCCAAAAGCTCTCTCTGTGCGAAGTTATCAACTTTCACAACAGCACCATCGATATCAAAACCGAAGCTTCCGCGGGTCGAGCCAATGCGTCGAATTTCTTCAATAGCAGCGTCAATATCGGTTACCGCTTTATAAGATGGAACAACTGTAAGACCCAATTCCTTCATATAATCCAGCGATTCCTTGTGGCCGTTTGTTTCATGACCTTCCAGCTGCTGAAGATTGAACACGAAGATATCCAATCCGCGTTTGGCTGTGATTTTCGGATTCTTCTGTCGCAGAGAACCTGCTGCTGCATTTCGTGGATTTTTGAATGGCTTTTCATCGGCCAATTCCTGCTGTTCCACCAAACGTTCAAAGCTGCTGACCGGCATATAAACTTCGCCGCGAACTTCGATAAATGGAATTTCTTTATCCAGTTTCAGTGGAATATTTCGCACGGTTTTCAGATTGGCAGTAACATCCTCTCCAACAAAGCCATCGCCGCGGGTGGATCCACGAACCAAAACACCGTCACGATACTCGAGAGATACAGATAATCCGTCGATTTTAGGTTCAACGATGTATACTGGATTTGGGATTTCTTCTCTTACCTTGCGGTCGAATTCACGCACTTCTTCTTCAGAAAAGACGTCCTGCAGGGAACCCATCTGTACAGTATGAACGACCTCGTCGAAGGTATTCTCTGCAACGCCGCCTACTCGGTGAGTAATGGAATCCGGAGTGAGCAGTTCCGGGAACTGTTCCTCCAGCTCCATCAGCTGATGCATCATTTTGTCAAACTCAAAATCTGAGATTTCAGACTGGTTTAAAACATAGTACTGGTAACTGTATTTTTCCAATTTCTCACGCAGAGAAACTGACAACTCTTTTGCTTCTTCGAAAGTCAAAATTGCACTTCCTTTCCGCTGATTTACATGTATTTTACGTCCCTTTTACGTGGACTTTATCGAAATATATTTTAATCAAAATACCTTTTTATCATAGCATAATTCAAGGTTTTTGTCACTTACTTTTTATTCCTCATCAAGCGTTTCCCAAAGACGAATACTCTCTTGCGATTCCATTCCATCTGCCGCTTCCGAGTAACGTTCCGGTACATTTCCGACAATCACAGTCTGTGCGATTAAATAATCGCTGTTGGCAGTTGCGTCGGCTGAATATCCCGGCAAAATCGCTGAAACTTCCACTTCAACAGAAAGAACAACTTCATGAAGAACCTGGTTGATTCCTGCCTGCCTCATATTACTTTTCGTTTGAATGTTTGCCAAGCCCATCGGAGAGAGTGTAATGGAAATCAGCGGACCTCTTCCCGAAAAAATCTCACTGCCCATCAGTGTTCCCAAAGGGACTTCCACGATCTCCATTTCTTCGCTGCTCAGTTCCTGCAAAATTCTCTCCGTGATCCCCGTTTTGATTTGATTGATCCTCATCATATCCAAAGTTACGGATGTAATGTTTGTTTTTTCGTTTTGTTCTATTTTCACTAACTGTAAGCCCTGTACCTTTTGGAGTTCATGCTCTACCGCTTCATTCATCAAATTGGTTGCGTAGATACTGGCATGATATGCCGCCGTTGCACGAATCATAGGCCGCACTTGCCAATCCAAAATAAGAAAAAGAAGCATTGCACTGATCACTGAAATCAAGAACAGCAGCTTTGATCGATTTTTGCGAACTTTCCTCATAAACATCACCGTAAACAGTATATTCCGACTTCACTGCTTTTATAGCATAAAAAAAGGACTGCGTAAAACGCAGTCCTTTGGTTTCAGTAATTACAGGGTGATTACTTTGTCAGCTTTATGCATGCATTCGCTGATGTCGTACATGTTGGAAACATTACCGGTCATCAGTTTATCTGCAATACCGTAGAATTTGAGACAGGTGCCACAAACCAGAACTTCGGTGCCTTTTTCCTGAAGAGTTTTCAGATGATCAGCGATCTGTTCGTTTTCCGCTGGCAGTTTAACGCCTTCGTTCATGAAGAGAACGTATCTTGGTGGATCATTGGATTCGCAGAGAGTGTAGAAGAACATCGTGATCAGGGATGGACCGAGATCGCCTTCATTGGTACCAATGGAATTTTTGTTAACAAAAAGTGCCCAGTTGTTTGGTTTTTTTGTGCTGTATTCTTCTGCAGCTGGAGCAGCAGAACCATCGCCGGAGAAGGTTACATGGAAACCACCTTCAACTGCTTCGCAGGAAGTGGTGTAATTCTGGGTCTGAGCCAGTTTTTCCAGATTTTTAACAGCGATCTCGTTGTCAACTGCAACTACAAAGTTACCAACGCCAGCATCGATTTCTTTTTTCGCAAGAATAACAGGCTGTGGGCAAGCCAAGCCAAATGCATTTACTAATGCCATATAAATCAAACTCCTTTATTTTATCAATCGGATTTGATTTCATTATACTCCTTTGCTGACTGCTTTTCAATTATATTGATTTTTTCTTCCAGTACTTGAAATTCCATTGAATTTTTGTATAATAGAAGATAGTTTCGTTTATATGCTTAGATTTCACGGTACAATTTATATATTTAGCATAAATCGAATCAATTTGCCACTGCGTATACTTGGTACATTTGCTGTTTTATAAAAATTTCTATTTTCTATGCAATAAAACCGAAACCAAATGACACTATTGAAGTGACCACAATGTTCGTGGTTAAATATTGTAAATTTTATTTCAAGAATGGAGTACAAACATATGAAAAAAAGAATTTTGGCTTTCATGCTGGCAGCTATGATGTGCACCGCTGCTCTCACCGCTTGCTCTAACGAATCTACTTCTCAGGACAACGGCACCAACGCTCCTGTTGTAGAAAACGTACAGAAAGACGTTGCTCTGGATGAAATCGTTACCGCAGTTAAAGAAGCTTACGGTGAAAACTACGGCGCTTCCATGCCTCTGGATGAACAGATGCTGACCGACCTGCTGGGTATCAACATGGCAGACGTTGAAGAATTCTTCGCTGAATTCCCAATGATGAGCGCACACATTGACACCTTCATCGTTCTGAAAGCAAAAGAAGGCAAAATCGATTCCGTTTACGAACAGCTGAATCTCTACCGTGAAAACCAGATGAACGACACCATGTGCTACCCATCCAACGCTCTGCGTATCCAGGGCAGCCAGATCATGAAAATGGGCGACTACGCAATCTACATGATGCTGGGTGAACACGCTGACATCGAAGCTTCTGAAGAAGATGCAGTGAAATTTGCTCAGGAACAGGGTCAGATCGGTGTTGACGCGATCAACGCACTGTTCGCTTAATATCAATAAAAAAAGCACCTCGATTGAGGTGCTTTTTCTTTATCCTTCAAGTTTTTCCATCAGCTGTTCAACTTTCGTTTTCAGCTTTTCTCTCAGTTCCATTTCTAAAAGCTGTTCGCACAAATCTTTGGCCTTTTTATAATCACGGTAAATACCGCGACCTTCGTAATAATGCTGAGCCAGCTGGTACATACCTTCTGGATGTTGCTGTGAAGCAGCCATTTTCAAAAAGCCGATTGCATCGTCCAAAGCATTTCCACCTTCTTCAGACAGCAGTTTTCCCAACTCGCACTGGGAATTTGCGTCGCCTTTTTCAGCTCCTACGTACAGCAATTCAATGGCACGATTTCTGCTTTCCGTACAGCCAATTCCCTTGAGCCAGCATTCTGCCAACGCTTGGTACGCAGGAAGGAACCCTTCTTCCACTGCATAGCCGTAATACTCAAAAGCTCGCTTCTCATCTTTTTCAACACTGTGTCCCACTTGATAGTGCCAGCCAAGATTGCATAGAGCACGACCAAAACCAGCTCCGGCTGCTTCAAGGTACATTTGGATACCACGGTCAGGATCTTTTTCCAAACCAATGCCATAAATGTAACTGTGTGCAAGATTGCAGATGGCATCCCACTCACCAAGATCAGCAGCTCTCTGATAGAGTTCGATCGCTTTATCGATGTCTTTCTCAACACCGTCGCCCTTTTCGTAGCACAAGCCAAGGTTGCATTGAGAAGGAGCATAATCCTTTTCTGCGGCTTTTTCATACCACTTTACGGCTTCTTTGATATCTTTCGCAACGCCTTTGCCATTTTGATAGCACCAAGCAACACAGTGCATACCACGAGGCAATCCGCTTTTTGCAGCTGACAGATACCACCATGCTGCACGTTCCCAGCTCTGCTCAATTCCGGTACCGGTTTCGTAACACCAGCCAAGATTACATTGCGCACGGTTGACGCCCTGCATTGCAGACTGACGATACCAATATACCGCTTTTTTCATATCACGTTTTACACCGGAGGCACATTCATAGCACCAGCCAATATTGCACTGACAATTTGCATCGCCGCGCTCTGCGCCCAACTCATACCACTGAGCGGCTAAGGATGTGCTTTTATGAACACCTTCACCATTTTCGTAGCTCAGACCCAAAAAATACATGGATTCTGCATCGCCGCTCTGTGCAGCTTCTTCAAACAGTTCAACGGATCGTTCAAAATCGATTTCAGTGCCAATACCGTGTCGATAACAGCGAGCTAAGTTGCGCAAACCGCCAGGATAATGGCTTGCTGCACATTGTTTGTACCAATGGAATGCTCGTTTTGGATCCTTTGGTACACCTCGTCCGGATTCGTACTT
>JAZQXX010000009.1:0-2017 GCA_045633085.1 Negativibacillus sp.
AGATTTCGGGAACTTCCATTTCAAACAGACGCTTTACGAAACCGGGGTGAGTACGGGAAATCAGAACCTGAGGACCTCTTGCATTGCGACGAACTTCAACAACGTATACCTTGATGTGATCGCCTTCACGCAGCTGTTCGCCGCGGATGCGTTCCTGAGACAGCAGCATTGCTTCGGTAAATTCGGAGTTGGAGTTAATCTTGATGTGAGCAGCACCGGTTCTGGGGTCGATGCGGCTAACGATACCGGTCAGCAGTTCGTGTTCCTTGGAAGTGAATTCATCGTATACCATGCCGCGTTCTGCTTCACGGATACCCTGAATGATAACCTGCTTAGCAGCCTGTGCAGCAATACGACCGAAGTTCTTGGTTTCTACAGGGATTGCGATGGTGTCGCCCAGCTTTGCGCCGCGAACAACCTTCTTTGCTACGGGCAGGGTTACTTCACAGTAGGGTTCGTAAACGTCTTCTACAACTACCTTATATTCAACCAGCTGAATCTTCTTTGCGGTTTCATCCAGAAGAACTTCTACATTGCCTTCGTATTCCACATTGTCCTTGCGGAATGCAGCCAGCAGAGCCTGGGTAATCTTTTCATACATATATTCCTTGGGAATACCTTTTTCTTTTTCAATATCAGCAACAGCTGCAAAGAATTCTGCGTTCATATTTTTCCTTACCTTTCTCTTCTATTTTATTCTTAAAAATCTACGTGCAGCTTAACCTGTGCTACCTGAGCCTTCTTCAGTTCCACAGTCTTGCCCTTCACGTCGAGAGTGATATCACCGTTATTGTAAGCAGCCAGGTCGCCGATATAGCTCTTCTGACCGTTTACTGCCTGATACAGCTTTACGGAAACCTGTGCACCCATAAACTTTTCAAAGTCGGAAGGACGCTTCAGTTCACGTTCAATGCCGGCAGAACCGACTTCAAATACATAGCTGCAAGGAATGGGGTCCGCTTCGTCCAGTATGGGATCCAGAGTACGGCTGAAGTTTTCGCAATCGATAATGTTTACGCCTTCTTCCTTATCCAGATACACACGCAGGTACTGAGTGCCTGCTTCCTTCACAAATTCAACTTCCCAAATTTCAAGGCCCATTTCATCAGCCACAGGCTGTGCCAAAGCCCATACTTTTTCAGTAATTTTGCTCATAATACACCTATCTTTAACAATTTAAAAATAATCAACAAAAAGAGTGGGCTCTCGCCCACTCCCAAAAACCATAATACTAACTGTACATAGTATAACACAAAATCAAAGAATTGCAACTGTTTTTTCACGCAGATTTTGACAACTCAAGGAGATTGTGCACCCGTTTGCAACTGAACCTGCTCAGCCAACGCAGCCTGCTCCAGTTCATATTCCACATTGCGAGATGCAACGATCATCACAAGAATCAAAGCCAGCATGATCACGATTACGCGTTTGCCCGCTTCTTTGATAAATTTCAAAAGCTGAGTTACACCCATGCCCATGCCATTTCACATCCTTTGTGCATAATTGGAGTGTATTATAGCACATTTATACACACGAGTCAAAGTTTTGCTGCAAGATTTCCAAAGCCTTCTTTTCAATACGAGAAATGTAACTGCGCGAAATCCCCATTTCCTTGGCTGTTTCCCGTTGAGTCAGAGGTTTTCGTCCGTCCAAACCATACCGCAGCGCAATCACCTGCCGTTGCCGTGTATCCAGCAAGGAATCCACCGCAGCGCGCAGCTGCTGAAACAGCTGTGCGTTGCCCACTCGCTCCAGCGCCTCATCCTCACAGCAAAGCATATCCATCAGAGATACCCCCGCTCCCTCTCCATCCAAATCCAAAGAGTCCGATAACGACACATCTCCCGCAGTTTTCTTCATAGCACGAAAATGCATCAGCACTTCATTTACTACCCTCCCCCCAACGCGTTTTACAAGCATTGGAGGGCTCAGTTTTCCCCGGGCAGATAGTTTCTTCCTCAAAATCTCCATATTCGACATCATCACAGAAGGAATCTTCCTCTTCGACAGTATCCTC
>JAZQXX010000010.1:0-50673 GCA_045633085.1 Negativibacillus sp.
CTTTTTTGTTTTATCTGAGCAGTTATTGCTTCCTATTCGCTTACCCAAATCCGCTGTCTATCATTTTCATCGTCGCCTTGGATCCAAATCTCGCTCAGCTCATCAGCAGGAACTTTGGTTTCTACCACGGTACCTCCGCTGCTGTGCAGAACATTCACCAATGTAAAACGAGGCTTGAGATACAAAATATCTCCCTCCAGCTCCTGAGTTGTAATAGTGAAGGCTTCAGCACTTCCCATCATCATCAACGGAATTTGCAGAGTACCCTGTTCCGTTGTTGTGATCTCACCGACTGCAATATAATCTGCGTTGACAGGATTACCAATTCCAAAGAACCACAAAACCGGAATCGAAAACATCAAGAAGCAAAGCAGCAGAAAAGTCAGCGGATTTTGAATCACACGGTCTTTCTTCGGATCTTCTTCCTCAAATTCCTCTTCTCTATCTTCCCACTCATCGTCGTAATCGTATTCTTCGTCGAATTCTTCTTCGTTCCAGTCTTCATACTCTTTCTTTTCGTCTGGCATACTCTTCTCTCCTTACGGCTATTTGATACGATTATACCACATGTTTTCAGAAAATTCTCCAAGGAACTGTAAATAATTTCAGTTCCATATATTTTCCAATATTGATTATAAAAAAGCCCTTTCTTCCCATCATAAAACGTGATATACTAATTACAATTGTTTATGGGAGGTGAGGATTTGTTCCGGAAAAAGCGATATTTTGCTGCAATACTGCTGGCTTTAGCACTGTTGACAGCCTGCAAACAGAATAATCCGAACCTGCCTGAGGAAGCGGCTACTGCCGTTTCTCCTCCTGCTCAAGAACAAACCGAAAGCAAGCCTGTCGGTGACAACGCGCAAAATGCCGAGATTCTTGAAGCGCCGGCAGAGAATCCTGCTTCCGACCCGCAAACCACCAAAGAAACCGTTTCCGGAGAAGGATTTTTGACTGACATTGAAAACCAAGTGATGAACCTCATCAACCAAGAGCGTCTTTCCCTCGGTTTGGCTGAATTGGAATACGACCCCATGCTGCAAAATACTGCCCGTATTCGCAGCAAAGAACTTTGCCAACAAATGTCCGACCAAACACTTTCTCATACCCGTCCCGACGGCAATAGCTGGTCCACGGTTATGACCCGCGATATTCCGATTCAGAATTTGATCGGTGCCGGTGAGATCCTTGCTCGAGAAAAAACCACTGATGGCGGCGGTGCAGCACAGGAGCCGATTCCAGCAAAAGACTGGTTCCTTCTTTGGAAATCCAGCCAGTCCCATTACGATAATATTACTTGGCCCGAAGCTGAAAAAGTTGGGGTCGGTATCTACTTTGAAATTCGCGATGGCGAATACTACACCAACGCAACGGTTCATTTCGGTATCTACGCCGACTAAGCTGAAATATGGGGGAGAAACATATGACAGATTACAGCAAACTTAGCTTACGTCCTGCAACGATGGAGGACCTTTCCTGTGCGATGGCCATGATTCAAGACGCGAAAGATTTTCATAAAGCCATTGGATTGGATCAGTGGAATGAGGACTACCCTGCTGTCAGCGACATTACAGCTGATATCAACGCAGGCAAGGCTTATTTCCTCTGTGACGAGGAATGCAAGGTGGCATATCTCTGCCTTGATTTCGATGGAGAAGCCATTTATAACGAACTGGAGGGCCGGTGGCTCACTGAAACAGATGCACGCTATTTGGTGATCCATCGCCTTGCAATGGATGGCAAACAGCGTGGTAAAGGCTACTCTTCTTCTGTCTTTCCTTTAGCAGAACAGTTTTGTCGTGAACACAAAATCGGAAGCATCCGCGTGGATACTCACGCTGAAAATGAAATCATGCAGCATTTGATTCCAAAAGCAGGCTTTGTTTATTGCGGTATCGTTTATTATAACGGCAGTCCACGTACAGCTTTTGAGAAAATCGTAAGATAGCAAAACAGCCACAGTAAAACTGTGGCTGTTTTTTATTTCCTTGTCTGCGTACGCAGCTGTGTGTACTTATTTTTTGTGGCCATGCCGCCACGGATATGCCTCTCCTGCTTGTTTTTATCCAGCACTTTCTGCACTTCCGCCTGCAGGTTCGGATTGATCTGCAGCAAGCGAAAGCTAACATCTTTGTGAATCGTGCTTTTACTCAGATGGAACACCTTTGCCGCCTGCCGAACTGTCGCTTCGTGATCTACGATATAATTGCCCAGCAGAATGGCACGTTCTTCGGGGATCCCTTTCAAGTCTTTTCCCTCCCTCTCTTCCCCGTAACAGGGACTCTTGGCACATTATATGAAGGAATATCCCCGAAAAAGAACAAGAGCCTGCGGTACCGCAGGCTCTTTCTTATTGTGCTTATGCTTCTTTCAGTGCTTCTTCTACTTCTGCTCTCAGCGGAATGGATGGAACCGCACCCGGACGAGTTACTGCGATGGAAGATGCTTTCGCACTCATCTTCAGAACTTCCGGAATTGGCATTCCTTCTGCCAGACCAGCCAGGAAGTAACCGGTAAAGGTATCGCCGGCAGCAGTAGTATCCACTGCTTTTACTTTAAAGATTGGCTGATAGTGTTTCTGCTGAGCATCTGCGTACATTGCGCCGTCTTTACCCAAAGTCAGAACGATCTTCGCATGAGGGAACAGTTCCTTCATTTTAGCGATGATCTCTTCTGGATCAGTCAGACCGGTCACCTGTGCGCCTTCTACCTCATTCAGAAGGAAGATGCTGATTTTGGTCATATCCACTGCATCCAGTTTCTCGTTGTATGGAGATGGATTCAGTGCGATCTGCATGCCTTTTTCGTATGCTTTGTTTACGATGTAAGGCAGCATATTCACTTCGTTCTGCAGGAGAAGCAGATCTTCGTTGCCAAAATGGCTGAGAACTTCATCCACATATGCTTCAGTCAGCATCTGGTTTGCACCGCCGAAGAGCAGGATGCAGTTCTGTGCGTTTTTATCGATCTGAATTACGGTATGACCGGTAACACCACCATCGATTTTCTGAATAAAATCAGATTTCACACCATGCTCTTTGCAGGCGTCGATGAATGGCTGACCATCTTCACCGATCAGACCGCCGTGGTAAACGTCCACACCGGCTTTCGCCAGAGCAACAGACTGGTTCATACCTTTGCCGCCCAGGAAGGTATTTCTGCTTCCTGTCGCTTCGGTTTCACCCGGCTGAATGATATGGTCCACACTGTACACATAGTCCAGATTCATGGAACCGATGTTCAATACTTTCATGTTTGATCTCCTATGCATTTGCAGCAGTAATCAGAGTAACTTCTACTGGGATAGATTTTGGAATGCCTTCGCCGTTGATCAGTTTTACAGCGTTTTCTACTGCGGTGGAACCGATCAGTTCTGGCTGCTGTGCGATGGTACCAGCCATGCGGCCTTCTTTGATGGATGCAATTGCATCGTCAGTAGCGTCAAAGCCCATTACCAGAATGTTTTTGCTTGCGCCTGCGATCGCTTCGATTGCGCCCAGTGCCATTTCGTCATTTGCTGCGAAGACTGCCTGGATGTCGCCGTTTGCCTGGAGCATATTTTCCATTACGGACATACCCTGTGCACGGTCGAAGTTTGCGGTCTGAGAAGCTACTACATTCAGTTTTGCATCAGCTACATTGTGGAAGCCCTGACTTCTGTCGATGGCTGCAGATGCACCTGGAACACCTTCCAGTTCAGCAACTTTTACGCCTTCACCGAGAGTATCAACGATGTACTGGGTTGCCAGCTCTGCGCCGAGAACGTTGTCAGATGCGATCTGGCAGTCGATTTCTACGCCGTTTACTACACGGTCAACAGAGATAACGCGAACGCCTTTTGCAATTGCAAATTCAACTGCACCTGCAACAGCGTCGGAGTCACATGGGTTTACGATCAGAACGGAAATGCCTTTTGCTACAAGGTCTTCGATGTCGGAAACCTGTTTGGTTACGTCGTCACCTGCGTCTGCGATACTGATGTCAACATTCAGAGAAGCTGCAGCAGCTTTCGCACCATCAGCCAGAGTTACGAAGAATGGGTTGTTCAGGGTAGAGATAGAAAGACCGATGGAGCCGTTGCCTACAATTGCAACCGGAGCAGAAGCTTCTTCTTTTGGTTGGTTGTAAGTATCAGCATTTTCTTTGGTTACGAGGGTAACTTCTACTGGGATAGATTTTGGAATGGATTCGCCATTGATCAGTTTCAGTGCGTTCTCTACTGCGGTAGAACCGATCAGTTCTGGCTGCTGTGCGATGGTACCAGCCATGCGGCCTTCTTTGATGGATGCAATTGCATCGTCAGTAGCATCGAAGCCCATTACCAGAATGTTTTTGCTTGCGCCTGCAATTGCTTCCATAGCACCCAGTGCCATTTCGTCGTTTGCTGCGAATACTGCCTGGATGTCGCCGTTTGCCTGGAGCATGTTTTCCATTACGGACATACCCTGTGCACGGTCGAAGTTTGCGGTCTGAGAAGCTACTACGGTCAGTTTGCTGTCAGCTACATTGTGGAAGCCCTGGCTTCTGTCGATGGCTGCAGATGCACCTGGAACGCCTTCCAGTTCAGCAACTTTTACGCCTTCACCGAGGGTATCTACAATGTACTGGGTTGCCAGTTCTGCACCGAGAACGTTGTCGGATGCGATCTGGCAATCGATTTCTACGCCGTTAACTGCACGGTCAACGGAGATAACTTTAACGCCTTTGGAAAGTGCGAACTCAACAGCGCCGGTAACAGCGTCGGAGTCACATGGGTTTACGATCAAAACGGAAATGCCTTTTGCTACAAGGTCTTCGATGTCGGAAACCTGTTTGGTTACGTCGTCGCCTGCGTCTGCAATGCTCAGCTCTACGCCAGCTTTATCAGCAGCAGCTTTTGCACCGTCAGCCAGAGTTACGAAGAATGGGTTGTTCAGAGTAGAAACGGAAAGACCGATGGTACCGTTGCCTACGATTTCAACAGGTTCAGCGGATGCGAAAGAGTCAACGTTTTCTTTGGTTACGAGGGTAACTTCTACTGGAATTGCTTTTGGAATGGATTCGCCGTTCATCAGTTTCAGTGCATTATCAACTGCGGTAGAACCGATCAGAGCTGGCTGCTGTGCGATGGTACCAGCCATGCGGCCTTCTTTGATGGATGCAATTGCATCGTCAGTAGCATCGAAGCCCATTACCAGAATGTTTTTGCCTGCGCCGGAGATTGCTTCCATAGCACCCAGTGCCATTTCGTCGTTTGCTGCGAATACTGCCTGGATGTCACCGTTTGCCTGGAGCATGTTTTCCATTACGGACATACCCTGTGCACGGTCGAAGTTTGCAGTCTGAGAAGCTACTACGGTCAGTTTTGCATCAGCTACATTGTGGAAGCCCTGGCTTCTGTCGATGGCTGCAGATGCACCTGGAACGCCTTCCAGTTCAGCAACTTTTACGCCTTCACCGAGAGTATCTACGATGTACTGGGTTGCCAGTTCTGCACCAAGAACGTTGTCGGATGCGATCTGGCAGTCGATTTCGATACCGTTAACTGCACGGTCAACGGAGATAACTTTAACGCCTTTGGAAAGTGCGAACTCAACAGCGCCGGTAACAGCGTCGGAGTCACATGGGTTTACGATCAGAACAGAAATGCCTTTTGCTACAAGGTCTTCAATGTCGGAAACCTGTTTGGTTACGTCGTCACCTGCGTCTGCAATGCTCAGCTCTACGCCAGCTTTATCAGCAGCAGCTTTTGCACCTTCTGCCAGGGTTACGAAGAATGGGTTGTTCTGAGTGGAAACGGAAAGACCAATGGTACCTTTTGCTGCAGCATTGGTTACAACGGAGTTTTCTTCACCGTCAATGGTAATTTTACAGCCAGCCATGGTGAATACCATCATCAGGCTGAGAAACAGACAGAATAATCTTTTCATGCTTTTAATCTCCAATCCTATATCAACACTTATCTCTTGCTGTCGGACAGAACTGCAACGAGGATTACGAGTGCTTTGATAACGTCCTGGTAGTAGGAAGTAACACCCAGAATGTTCAGACCGTTGCTCAGTACAGCGATGATCAGTACACCTGCGATGGTGCCGGTGATTTTACCGCGGCCACCGCTCATGGAAGTACCGCCCAGTGCTACTGCAGCGATCGCATCCAGTTCATAGCCGTCACCGAGGGTAGGCTGTGCGGAGTTTACACGGGAGATCATCATCAGACCTGCCAGAGCAGACATGAAACCAGAGATAGCGTATACGGAAGTTTTGATTTTTGCAGTATCAACACCAACCAGTTTTGCACATTTTGCGTTGGAACCGGTTGCATAGATCTTACGGCCATAGGTGGTGTGGTTGAGAATGAAGTAGAATACCAGGAAAGCTACAACCAGGATCACTGCTGGCAGAGGGATTTTCACGTTTTCTGCGAACAGAGGAACGATGTTACCTTTACCAAGAGCTTTGAAGAGGAAGGAGCCGCTGGTCAGAGTATCAGCCAGACGGGAGATTGGTTTACCGTCTGTAATGATCATTGCCAGACCGCGGTAAGCAGTCATGGTTACCAGAGTCGCGATGAATGGCTGCAGGCGGCCTTTGGTTACCAGCAGACCGGAAATGGTACCGAGAATGACACCGACGATGAGTGCACCGCAGATACATACGATCGCAGGCAGGCCCATGGTGATCATTTCAGCACAAACGATAGCACTCAATGCGAAAACAGAACCTACAGACAGGTCGATACCGTCAGAAAGGATAACGCAAGTCATACCGATGGCGATCAGGCCGTTAAAGGATGCCTGACGCAGCAGATTCAGCAGGTTGCTTGGTGCACGGAATTCTGGACTGATAACACCCAGAACAGCTGCAAGCAGCACCAGTGCGATAAACGCACCATATTCGCCCAACATTGAGCTGATATTTTTTTCCTTTTTCATTACAGACTTCCTCCTGTTGCCAATGTCATTACTTTCGCCTGATCTGCGTCAGCGCCGTTGAGAATACCGGTTACCTTACCTTCATGTACGACCATAATGCGGTCGCTCATGCCCAGAACTTCAGGAAGTTCGGAAGAAACCATAATAACAGCAACGCCTTGTGCCGCCATATCATTGATAACATTGTAAATTTCTTTTTTCGCACCGATATCCACGCCTCGAGTTGGTTCGTCGAGGATCAGGATCTTTGGATCGGTGTAGATCCATTTTGCAAGAACAACTTTCTGCTGGTTACCACCGGACAGGTTATTACATTCGTGATCCGGGCCAAAGCAGCGAATACGGAATTCTTCGATACCTTTTTTCACCAGTTCGCTCTGTTTCTTTGGATTCAGCACACCGCTGTTGGAAACCTTCGCCAAGTTTGCAATTTCGATGTTTTCTGCAATGGATTTTTCCAGCAGCAGACCTTCGGTCTTACGGTCTTCGGTGATGAAACCGATGCCGTTTGCGATTGCCTGACGTGGAGATTTAATGGAAACTTCCTTGCCTTCGATGTAGATTTTACCACTATCGATTGGCAGATTGCCGAAGATAGCCTGCATGATCTCAGTACGTCCTGCGCCCATCAGACCAGCAACACCCAGAACTTCGCCAGCTTTTACAGAGAAGTTGACATCATGGAACTTCTTACCGCTGCTCAAACCTTCTACGCGAATAACTTCTTCGCCGATTTTTGCTTCACGGTGTGGGTAACGTTCACCGATCTCACGACCGATCATCATCTGAACAACGTCGTCCATGTTGATGTCTTTGATGTATTTGGTATCAACATACTGACCATCTCGCAGAATGGTGATACGTTCACACATTTCAAAAATCTCTTCCATACGGTGAGAGATGTATACGATAGAAACGCCTTTTGCAGTCAGGGAACGCATAACTTCAAAGAGAACTTTGGTTTCGCTTTCGGTCAGTGCTGCGGTTGGTTCGTCCATGATGAGGACTTTTGCGTCAACCATCAGCGCTTTGCAGATTTCAACCATCTGCTGCTGACCAACGGAAAGGTCGGACATGGTAGCGTCAATAGGAATATGTACGCCCAGACGATCCATTACTTCCTGCGCTTTTTTGCGCATAGCTTTTTTATCGCAGATACCAAAACCTTTGGTAATTTCTTTGCCCATGAAGAGGTTTTCCTCAACGGTCAGGTCAAAGAGGGAGTTGATTTCCTGATAAATAAAGACAATACCTGCTTTTTCTGCTTCCTGTGGATTTTTGTAGTTCACTTCCTGGCCATCCACCAAAATGGTGCCGGCATCTTTGGTGTAAACACCGGTGAGGATCTTCATCAGAGTAGATTTACCTGCACCGTTTTCACCCATGAGAGCGTGAACTTCGCCGTCCTTGAGCAGGAAGCCGGCATCTTTCAGAACCTGGTTGCTGCCAAAGGACTTGTTGATGCCTCTCATCTCAATATTCATACTTTGTTAGCCCTCCTCATCAAGCGAAGATACAGCCAGACTGCAAAATAATGTTTGCATATGGAGTTGTTTCGCCTGTTCTGATAACTGCTTTACAGTTCTTGGTCTGCTCTTTGAGTTCGACGTGGGAAACAAATTCGGTTTCCACCGGCTGACCGGCAAAGAGTTCCTCGATCTGTTTCAGGACATGCGGATTCTGGGTTTTGATTTCTTCTGCCAGAACGATTTTTTCAATCTTCATGTCAGCAGCAACCAGCTCCAGAGTACGCATGAAAGTTGGTTCTCCAAAGGTCAGCGCCAGATCAATGCGTTCTGTTTCGTCTGGAATTGGCAAACCGCAATCACCGATACAGATACAGTCGGTATGCCCCATATAGGACAGAACCCTTGAAATGTCGCTGTTCAAAATTCCTGCTTTTTTCATTCCCATTCCTCTCCTTTGAGTTCAGATTTTGCACACAGAAATGCGCAGCGAAAAGACAATAAAAGTCTTAGCCTCTATCTCTTTGGATACAAGCCATGACCTTCCTCTTTTCGTACTATTCGACAGTTTTTGAGCTGTCGTAATTATATTTATTATAATATATGACAAACAAATTAGCAAGAAACCTCTGCCTTTTCCGCAATTTAACCAAACAAATTCAAGATGTTTAGCTACTATACCTATTTTTTCATAAAAGCGAACAAAAAAAGCCCGTCCATTCATTCATGGTATCAAAATATGATGAAAAAACAAACCGTATTCCTTCATTTTATAAAACAAAAACACGCTCCATACTGTAATATGGAGCATGTTTTCTACTCTTTGTCGCTTTTCTTTTTGTAAATGTGTCGGTAAAGCGCTTTACTGATTCGATAGTAGCGATAGCGCTTCTGATAGCGTGGTGGGAAGTGCTTTCTATGGCTGGAAGGGAATTGTTTCATCAGCTTCTCAGCTAATTTTTCCTGTTCGCTGCCCTTATCCATATGTGGATAAGCATCCATAATAATGACCATCATAAACAGCTCATTGCGCAGCATATTCGGGAAGCGCTGTTTGAGATATTCATAGCGCTCATATGTCAGGAAAAATTTATCCTCATAGAACTTTTTATCTCGATTATGAAGAATACTGGTTCCCCTCTGGTAATAGTTGCAAAGCTTCACCGGATTGTAGGTGACTGCTTCACACTGTCCCATCAGGCGATACATCGTACCCAGATCTTCCATTTTGCGGCCGACCGGAAAGCGCAGATCATCAAACAGTGAACGATGGTACATCTTATTCCACGCATAGTTAGCGTATTTTTCCTTCGTAAACAGATGATTGATCGCTTCTTCTGTGTTAAATATCTCGGTTTGTTCTGGATCAAAGATCGGTTCTTTCAGCTCGTCTCCATCGTGATATACAAGGAATCCGCAGGCAGACAATTTCACATGATGGGTTTGAATCTCCCTGTACAGAACCTCCACCATGCGCTTGTCCATGAAGTCATCACCATCCACAAAGCAGATGTATTCACCCTGTGCTTTATCTAAACCATAGTTGCGCGCACTGGACAAGCCTCCATTTGGCTTGCTGTAATATTTGATACGACTGTCCTTCTGCGCATATGCTTCACAAACAGCTCCGCTGTTGTCCGGAGAGCCGTCGTTGATCAGCAGGATTTCAATGTTCTCATAAGTCTGCGCCATCAGACTTTCGATGCAGCGCGGAAGACAATCTTCAATATTATAAATTGGGACGATCATACTGATCAAGTCATGACTCATCTCAGATTTCCCCTTTCATTTGCTCTACACAAATTTTATTGTAAAGGAAATCTCCCAAAAGTCAAATTCCTATTTCTTATAGTTCGGACAGCGATAGCGGCGTTTTCCGCGGCTCATATTGCCGTACTCAATGGCTTCGGTTGGACAGTTACAGATACACGCCATGCAATGAGTGCAATGGCTTCCCCACTTCGGCAGTCCGTCTTTCAAGGTAATATTGTTGAGCACACACAGTTCTGCACATTTGCCGCAGCCGATACATTTTGCCGTAGCATAAAACTTATCCGCTTTGATGTAATACTGATTGAAGCCTTTGTTGACCACAGTGCTGCACAGCTTACCAATGACGGAAACTTTCTTCTGAGGCAGCGCTTCATTTTTCTTCATGTAAGGCAGCGCTTCACTGAGGGTCTGTTCTGCTGCTTTTACCATCTGTGCACATTTCTCTTCGGACGGTACATTAAACAAAGCAATATAATTTTCCGGCATCGCAACCTTCAGAGTGCCTTTGTGATTCAGTTTCAGCTCCTTGCAAAGCTCTTCGTTGTGTGCCGCAGCGCCACCAATATCGGAGCCACAAGTCATAACAAAATAAGCATCCTCACTGCCCTGCAGCCAAGCGCTGCGGATAAAATCAGTAAACACTTTTGGCAGCTGCCATGCGTAGGTTGGACCAACGAAAATCCATGGCTTACCAGTCAGCAGCTCTGCCTGAATGCCGTGTTTGATATAGTTCGCGCAATCAAGCAGCTCATCGTTCAGTTTGTCTGCAAGATACTCTGCACAATAGCGGCTGTTGCCTGTCGCTGAAAAAGTAACGATCATATCAATCTCTCCTTATAAATGCACCGGAACCTTAGAAATAGATTCGGTGATGCTCTTCTTTTCATTTTGACGGATACGTTCCGCAATATCTTGGATCTTGCTGCAGATCCACAAATTTGCTGTGGTACCCTCCCGATAATCCGCTTCGGCATAGGTATGGATCCTTCCATCCATACGCAGTTGTTCCACCTGACGGAAGGCTTTTGCATCGCTTTTCGGATAAATAGCAAAGGTTGAACCGCCATTTTTATTGATCAATGAGAACGCCGGAATATCGCTTGGCCCGTCGGCGATGTAAATCATATTCTCAAAAGGAACTCTCCGTTTCTCCGCCGGAACTTTCGAGTTTACATCAATTTCAGGATGTTTCGGAACACCTTTATTGATTTCGAAAATCGCACGGGTTTTCGAGGTATTGTCGATGGTATAGCCTAATTCTGCGATGACCTTCTTGCCATTGATCATGTCTTCGATCAGTTCATTGCCCCACACACCGTCTACATACTCCATGATCGCTGTTCCTTTAATGACAGCCAACATTCCTGTGCTGACAATATAATGCTCAACACGGATATCGTACTCTCGGTACTGCGGATTTTCTGCGATCATTCGCTTTGTTTTTTCAAAAATATCGGGAATTCCAGGATAGAAGTGCAATTCCTTGCCGAAAGCTTTCAACTTTTCATTGTTCAGGTCGTGGAAAATCCCTGCACGCACATAACGGAGGAAATGGTTCAGGTAAATGGTATCTCGGTTGACCCTCACTCCCTGTTCCTGAAGATATTTCCCCGGCAATTCATGGACTTCATTCCAAAATTGCTGAGCATCCACATTGTAGTGAGCAAAAATCGGATCCTGCATATAACCATCTACCAATGTTTTATCAAAATCCCAGATCACAGCGATCACGTTTGCCATCTTCATTCCTCCTTCCGGCTGCTTCTACATTCATTGTAGCTGTTTGGAAATAGACTGTCAATGTCCACTTTATTGTACACAAAAAGCCCGACGGAGTCCGTCGGGCTTTGTTGATTGAATTTTACTTCGCTTCAAACACAACTACATGATGTTGTGAACCACTTCACCGTCGATCATGCTCAGGCGGCAGAGGGTCAAGCTGCTGAATGGATGGCCGTCAAAGATTGCAATATCCGCATCTTTGCCCACTTCCAGAGAACCTACGCGGTCTTCCAGACCCAGAGTTTTCGCTGGGTTGATGGTAACACCTTCGAATGCAGCCTGTTCGCTGAGACCGTTACGCATCAGCAAACCGATGGTTGCTGGCAGGTATGCGGTTCTGGAACCTTCGTCTGCGGTCAAGGAAACCTGCAGGCCAGCTTCTGCCAGAATACCAGGGTTTTTGATGGTCATGTTCCACAGTTCCTGTTTGGTTGGGGAAAGCAGGTGTGGACCGATGGTGCAGCGGATGTTTCTCTTCTTCAGCGCATCAACGATTTTATGACCTTCGGTGCAGTGTTCGATGGTATAATCCAAACCGAATTCTTCTGCGTAACGAATCGCGGTCATAATGTCATCAGAACGATGTGCATGGATGCGGCAGCGCATTTCGCCGCGTACAACAGGTACCAATGCATCCAGTCGGAAATCTGGTTCCGGTGCTTTGGATGGGTCGGTTTCTGCAGCTTTCAGCTTATCGGAATAAACTTTCGCTTTGTACAGAGTTTCACGGATCAGTGCCGCAACACCCATACGGGTCATTGGCAGTTTTCTGTCAGTGCCGTAGCAGCGTTTTGGATTTTCACCCATCGCAAATTTCATCTGCTCACAACCTGGTACTTCCATTTCTTCTGCAGTGTCTACATTGCGCAGTTTAATAACCGTACCGCAGCCACCGATCAGGTTTGCGGAACCTGGCAGAATGCATACGGTAGTAAAGCCAGCTTTACGAACAACATCAACTGCATAGTCGTAAGGGTTTACAGCATCGATTGCACGAACCTGTGGAGTAATTGGGTCACTCATTTCATTGCCATCCAGAGGAATGGATGGGTTGGTTCTTGGCTCATTAAAGTTACACATATGAGTGTGTGGATCAATCAAACCTGGGGTTACCCACATACCTTCTGCGTTGATGATCTCAGCGTCAGCAGGAACTTCTACATTTGCACCTACTGCAACGATTTTTCCGTTTTCTACAAGAACGGTACCCTGTTCATAGGTTTCACCGGTCACGGTCACTACTTTACCATTTGTAATTGCGATCATGTTTCTGCTCCCCTTCCTTACAGTGTATTCTTGTAGATCTCGCCGTCGATCATAACAAGACGGCAGAGGGTCATACTATCGAATGGATGGCCATCGAAGATTGCAATGTCCGCATCTTTTCCTACTTCCAGAGAACCTACTCTGTGGTCAAGATTCAGAACTTTTGCAGGATTGATGGTAACACCCTGGATTGCTTTTTCTTCGCTCAAACCACGGCGCATCAGCATACCGATGGTCATTGGCAGATGTGCGGTTTCAGAACCGGTGTCTGCGGTAAGGCAAACAGTAATGTTTTCTTCATTGGCAAGGATACCGGAGTTTTCCAGTTTGCGGCCGTGGATCTCCACTTTGGATGGTGCAGTCAGATGAGGACCGATAACGACACGGGCAGATTTCTCGTTGAGAACATCCGCAATTTTATAACCCTCAGTACAATGTTCAATAACATAATCCAGTCCGTATTCTTCTGCAATGGATACAGCGGTCAGAATATCGTGGGAAGTATGAGCATGCATACGGCAGCGCATTTCACCGCGTACAACAGGAACCAAAGCTTCCAGCTTGAAGTCTGGTTTTGGTTTCTTAGATGGATCATTTTCTGCTTCGATCAGAGAATCAGAATAGTTTTTCGCGTTGTACAGAGCTTCTCTCAGTACTGCGCCAACACCCATACGGGTGCTTGGAATTACTTTTTTACCGCCATACACACGTTTTGGATTCTCGCCGAAAGCAAATTTCATCTGCTCGGTGCCTGGAATGATCATTTCTTTTGCGGTATGTCCACGGAGTTTTACGGAGATACCGGTACCACCGATCACGTTTGCGGAACCTGGCAGGATGCATACGGTGGTGAAACCAGCTTCACGAACAGGTTTGATTGCATAATCATCTGGATAAATCGCATCACTTGCACGCACATGAGCAGTATTTGGGCTGGTAGCCTCGTTACCGTCATAGTTGCCAGGAATGCTGTTTGGTTCATTAAAGTTAGAAATATGGGTGTGACAGTCAATCAAGCCAGGCATAACCCAGCAGCCTGCTGCATCAATAATTTCAGAATCGGATGGTACAGATACATCTGCACCTACTGCAACGATTTTACCGTCCTCAACAAGAACAATACCTTTCTCGTAGGTCTCCCCTGTTACAGTCACAACTTTACCGTTGATAATCGCTGTCATTTGGTTGTTTCCTCCTTCAGAAGTCGAGTCGCTCACAATGTTTTTGAGCACAAGACCATCATAGCACATGGCCCAACTCATTTCAAACAAAGCACCTTTTTCTTCCGATTTTCCCGCAGTTTATACGAAAGAAGAGCCCATAAATTAGAAAACAGCACAAAAAAAGACCCGCCCTTTCGGGCAGGTCTCAAAACACATCAAATTAAACCAATTCGATGATAGCCATTTCAGCTGCGTCACCGCGGCGAGGACCAGTTTTGATGATGCGGGTGTAACCGCCATTGCGTTCCATGTATTTTGGAGCAATTTCATCGATAGTCTTTTTAGCAACGGTTTCTTTGGTTACGTAGGAGTACACCTGACGCTTAGAATGGAGGTTATCCTGTTTCGCTTTGGTGATGATTCTGTCAGTCATTGCTTTGACTTCTTTAGCTCTGGTAACGGTGGTTTCGATCTTGCCGTTTTCCAGCAGGAAGGTTACCATCGCTCTGAGCATGGCAGCTCTGCTATCGCTAGTTCTGCCGAGTTTTCTAGTACCTGGCATCCAAATTCACTCCTTTATTTCGGATAGTGGAATTATTCTCAACTATTCATCGGTTTTATTCAGGCTGAAACCAAGGGAATCCAGTTTCGCGAGAACCTCTTCCAGAGATTTTTTACCGAGGTTACGAACTTTCATCATTTCATCCTGAGATTTGTTAATCAAATCACTTACAGTGTTGACACCTGCCCGTTTGAGACAGTTGAACGCACGCACAGAAAGGTCAAGCTCTTCAATGGTCATCTCAAGAGCCTTTTCCTTACCGGTGTCTTCCTGAGTATCCATGATCTCAGTATTGCTCACTTCTTCGGACAGATCCACGAAGTGGTTGAGTTGTCTATTGAGGATCTTGGCTGAAAGAGAGACAGCTTCTTTTGCAGAGATAGTACCGTCTGTCCACACTTCCAATGTCAGCTTATCATAGTCTGTAATCTGTTCTACACGTGTGTTCTCTACAACGTAGTTCACTTTCAAAACAGGGGTATAGATGCTGTCAACATAAATCTTGTTAAGGCTCAGTTTATCAACCTGAGCTTTATCCTGAACGGATTTATCGTTGTTTTTGTCCTTAGCAATCTGTTTGTTCTTGTCAGCAGAGATGTAACCCTGACCTTTATCAAGAACAATTTCCATTCTAAGGGAAGCGTTAGGGCCCAATGTAGCAATATGCATGCTTGGGTCGAGGATCTCTACATCAGAATCACACTGAATAGAGCCTGCGGTAACTTCGCATTCACCCTCTGCATTGATGTATACAGTCTTAGGACCTTCACAATAGAGCTTTGCAGTTAAACCTTTGATGTTGAGGACGATCTCTGTAACATCCTCTTTAACGCCCTCAATGGTTGAGAATTCGTGCTGCACACCATCAATTTTGATGGAGGTTACTGCAACACCAGGAAGCG
This sequence comes from Negativibacillus sp., assembly GCA_045633085.1. Classification (GTDB taxonomy): domain Bacteria; phylum Bacillota; class Clostridia; order Oscillospirales; family Ruminococcaceae; genus Negativibacillus. The sequence continues at coordinate 15,828 of JAZQXX010000010.1, forward strand.
AGGAGAGCAAAACTCTTCTAAGGCTGTTGCCTAAAGTTGTTCCAAAACCTCGATCGAGTGGTTCAACAACAAATCTGCCGTAAGAGCCGTCAGGTTTCAGTTCTTCCGTCTCAATCTTTGGTTCGATGATCTTAACCACAATTAAACCCTCCTTGTATAACTAGGCATCCACAGAACAGGGTTCGGGATGAACCAGTTGTATGTTTCGCATTCCCATGCTGAATTTTCGCAAACAATAAAAGTGACCTGCGGGCAGATGTGTGCCCGCTGGCAAACACCCTTATTATTTGGAGTACAGCTCAACGATGAGATGTTCTTCAACATCCAGGTCGATATCTTCACGGCTTGGCAGCTCGATTACTTTACCAACCAGGGTTTCTTTATTGATTTCCAGCCATTTAGCAACTGGTTTGGAAGCGTTGATTTCTGCCATAGCTTTCACTTTGTCAGTACCTTTAGCTTCGATAACATCGCCAGCTTTCAGCAGGATGGAAGGAATGTTTGCTTTGTGACCGTTCAGAGTGAAGTGACCGTGGCGAACCATCTGTCTAGCTTCTGCTCTGGAGGTAGCCAGACCCATTCTGTAAACTACGTTGTCCAGACGGGATTCGAGCAGTTTCAGCAGGTTTTCACCAGCCTGACCGTCCATTTTGGTTGCCAGTTCGAAGTAGTGAGCGAACTGACCTTCCAGAACGCCATAGAAGCGTTTGGTTTTCTGTTTAGCACGGAGCTGAATACCGTACTCAGAAACTTTTTTACGGTTCTGACCGTGCTGGCCAGGAGCGTATGCTCTGCGAGCCAGAGCGCATTTATCAGAGTAGCATCTTTCGCCTTTCAGGAACAGTTTCTGTCCTTCACGACGGCAAAGTTTGCATACCGCGCCAGTATATCTTGCCATATTATACTTACCTCCCTATAAGACTATACGCGTCTTCTCTTTGGTGGGCGGCAACCGTTGTGTGGAATTGGGGTTACGTCTTTGATCATGCTAACCTCAAGACCTGCTGCCTGCAGTGCGCGGATAGCAGCTTCACGACCGGAGCCTGGGCCTTTAACGTATACTTCAACAGTTTTCAGACCATGTACCATTGCAGCTTTAGCAGCGGTTTCTGCTGCAGTCTGAGCTGCGAAAGGAGTGGATTTTCTGGAACCTCTGAAGCCAAGACCACCTGCGGATGCCCAAGACAGTGCATTACCCTGGGTATCAGTGATAGTTACGATGGTGTTGTTAAAGGTAGACTGGATATGAGCAGCACCACGTTCAATATTTTTACGTTCACGACGTCTTGGTGCGGCTTTTTTTGCGTTTGCTTTAGCCATTTCTCCTATCCCTCCCTAATTATTTCTTCTTGTTAGCGACTGTTTTAGCTTTACCTTTGCGAGTACGAGCATTGGTTTTAGTTCTCTGACCTCTTACAGGCAGACCACGTCTATGACGCAGGCCTCTGTAGGAGCCAATTTCAATCAGTCGTTTGATGTTCAGTGCAGTGTCACGACGAAGATCGCCTTCTACTACAAAGTTTTTATCAATATAATCTCTCAGCTTGGAGACATCGTCTTCTTCCAGGTCTTTTACTCTGATATCAGGGTTTACACCTGTAGCAGCCAGGATGTCAGTTGCGGACTTTCTGCCAATACCGTAGATATAGGTAAGTCCAATTTCAACTCGCTTCTCACGAGGCAAGTCAACACCAGCAATACGAGCCATACTTTTGTTGCACCTCCATTATATCGGTTTCCATAGTTTGGTTCAAACTATTAGCCCTGACGCTGTTTATGTTTTGGGTTATCGCAGATAACCATAATGCGTCCTTTGCGTTTGATTACTTTACATTTTTCGCAAATAGGCTTAACGGAAGGTCTTACTTTCATTTGAAATACCTCCTTGTATTTACCTAAACAGTGAATTTAAATTTAACTAACGAACTATTTGGATCTCCAGGTAATTCTACCTTTCTGCAGATCGTATGGAGACATCTCCACAGTCACTTTATCGCCTGGCAGGATGCGGATGAAGTTCATACGCAGTTTGCCGGAGATATGAGCCAGAATTACATGGCCGTTTGGAAGCTCAACTTTGAATTGAGCGTTTGGCAGGGATTCGAGTACCTTGCCTTCCAGTTCGATTACGTCTTCTTTAGACAAGCAAATTGCCTCCTCGCTAAATCAAGTCTAACATGGTTAATGCTTTTCGCAAAGCCTTGTCGGAATGGATCTGTTCCAGATCGATGTGCTGCTCTGTGCTCTGTAGATGACGAAGATTCTTCGCTTTCGGATTGGCGAGTTTTCTCACCTTTCCGTCAGCCACAAGAATTCGATCTGCTTCACAAGAAAGCACTACCTGAAAACGACCTCGATCACGACCGGCCATGGATTTCACAACTGTTCCACGCTTCATCTGTTCACCTAAGCTTTCGTCAGGATCACAGGTCCGTCCGCTGTAATAGCGATCGTGTGTTCAAAGTGTGCGGATAAAGATCCGCTGGCAGTCAGCACAGTTCCATCTTTCAGGGTCTTTACTGCACTGCCTTTCGCATTGATCATCGGTTCGATGGCCAATGTCATACCAGGCATCAGTCGAAGACCTCTGCCCGGTGTGCCGTAGTTTGGAACTTCCGGTGCTTCGTGGAGCTTTTTGCCCACACCGTGACCGACGAAATCTCTCACTACTGCGAAACCAAACGATTCTGCATAGGCCTGCACTGCATATCCTACATCACCCAGACGATTGCCTGGCTGAGCAGCTTCAATGGCTTTGTACAGACACTGTTCTGTTACATCCATGAGCTTGCGGGCTTCATCAGAAACCGCACCCACAGCGAAAGTCGCTGCATTGTCACCGGTGTAACCATTGATTGCAGCGCCGACATCCACACTGACGATATCTCCTTCACGAAGGATTCGATCCGATGGGATACCATGAATCACTTCGTCATTAACGGAGATGCAGCATGCTGCCGGGAAACCGCCGTATCCAAGAAAGGTTGGTTTGGCACCCTGAGACACGATGAACTCGTGAACCATTTTATTAACGTGTGCGGTAGACACACCAGGTCGGATCAGTTCTCCTGCAAGTTTCAGCGCCTGAGCTGAAATCTGGCAGGAAAGCTTCATGTCCAACAGTTCTTTGCTCGTTTTAAGCGAAACCATTATTAGGCCTCCAGAGCTTTCAGAATGTTAGCGGTGATCTCGTCGAGAGCGCCAACACCTTCTACCATAACAAGGTTGCCCTTGGACTGGTAGTAATCTTTCAGAGGCTCAGTCTGCTCGTGATAAACATGCAGACGTGCTTTTACGGTTTCTGGCTCATCATCTTTACGGATGGTCAGCTCAGTACCGCATTTATCACAGTTAACGCCATCTTTGGATGGGTTGAACTCGGTGTGGTAGCTTGCACCGCATTTGGAGCAAACTCGACGACCGGTCATACGACCCATGATCACGTCATCTGCAACTTCAATATCCAAAACTTTATCAATCTGGACACCCATCTGATCCAGGGCTTCAGCCTGTGGAACAGTTCTTGGGAAACCATCCAGGATATAACCGTTTGCGCAGTCGTCCTGTTTGAGTCTGTCGCTAACCATTTCGATTACGACTTCGTCTGGAACCAGAGCGCCGGAGTTAACGAACTCTTTTGCTTTAATACCAGCTGGAGTTTCATTTTTCATTGCTTCGCGGATAATATTACCCGTGCTGATCTGTGGGATGTTGTAATGTACACAAATTTTTTCGGCCTGTGTGCCTTTACCGGCACCAGGAGCGCCCAGCAAAATGATCTTCATGAAAAAGTCCCCTTTCAATTATTCCAGGAATCCTTTGTAGTGACGCATCATCATTTCAGATTCGAGCTGTCTTACAGTATCCAGCGCTACACCAACAACGATGATGATGGTAGTACCACCAAAGGAAATGTTGATCTTGGTGATTGCTGCTACGAAGATTGGCAGGATTGCTACTACAGCCAGGAACAGAGCGCCTACCATAGTAACTTTAGAAATGATTCTAGAAATAAAGTCGGAAGTTGGTTTACCAGGTCTGATACCTGGAATTGCACCATTCTGTTTTCTCAGGTTGTTAGCCATTTCAATTGGATTGTACTGGATAGCAACGTAGAAGTAAGCGAATGCAACGATCAGAACGAAGTAGATCAGAGCATAGAATGGGCTATCGTAATTCAGCGCATTGAGTACTTTCTCCATGAAACCGCCTTCAGCTGGAGTTACGAACGCACCGATGGTGGTTGGAATCGCCAGGATAGTGGAGGAGAAGATTACTGGCATTACACCAGAGAGGTTTACGCTGATTGGAAGATGGCTGGACTGGCCACCGTACATTTTACGGCCAACTACGCGTTTTGCGTACTGAACCGGAATGCGGCGTTCAGCTTTAGTCATCAGAATGATGAAGGAAATCATCAAAACGAAGAGTACTACGATTACCGGAATACCGATTACGTAGCGGAGACCCTGTCCCCAGAAGCCAGTACGGAGCAGGTCAATACCTTCAGCGAAGTACTGAATAACGCCCAGTGCTGCAGTCAGACCTCTGGATACGATACCAGCGAAGAGCAGCATGGAGATACCGTTACCGATACCTTTTTCATCAATTCTTTCGCCCAGCCATACACAGATCATTGCGCCGGCGGTGAAGGAAAGAACGATAGTCAGTGGAATCAGGAAGTTTGCAAAGCCGTTGCTACCAGCCATTACAGCACTCTGGGATTTCAGAATGTTATAGTAACCGAAGGACTCAACCAGAGCCAGGGCTACGGTGGTGCCACGTTCAATCTTCTTCAGTTTCTTTCTGCCGGATTCGCCTTCCTTAGAAAGCTTTTCCAGAGCAGGAATTGCTACGGTGAGCAACTGAATGATAATGCTGGCAGAGATGTAAGGGGTGATAGACAGAGCGAACAAAGTACCGTTCTGGAATGCACCACCAGTCATCAGGTTCAGGTAACCGAAGAGGTTACCGTCGCCGAATCCTGCCATCTGGCTTGCATTCAGGAATGGCACTGGCAGAGCCGCGCCAATCCGGAATACGACAATAATCAAGAGGGTGTACAGGAGTCTATTTCTCAGGTCAGGCATTTTCCACGCGCGCTTGAGAGTTTCGATCATCCTAGATCACCTCTGCTTTACCGCCTGCTTTTTCGATTTTTTCTTTAGCAGATGCGGAGAATGCTGTTGCGTTAACAGTCAGTTTTTTGGTCAGTTCACCGTTACCGAGAACTTTAACACCGTCGTTCAGTTTTTTGATCAGACCAGCTTCTCTCAGAACGTCTGCAGTAATTACAGTGCCGTCTTCGAAGCGTTCCAGATCGCTTACGTTAACAGTGGTGTAAACGGTTGCAAAGATGTTGGTGAAACCTCTTTTTGGAACACGTCTCTGCAGAGGCATCTGGCCACCTTCGAAGCCAGGTCTTACGCCGCCGCCGGAGCGTGCATTCTGTCCTTTATGACCCTTACCAGCGGTTTTACCGTTACCGGAACCGGAACCTCTACCAACGCGGAAAGCTTTTTTGGTAGAACCTGGTGCTGGGCAAAGTTCGTGCAATTTCATTGTAGCTGCACCTCCTTGAATTAAGCTTCGGTTACCTGTACGAGGTGAGAAATCTTATTGATTTTACCTCTGGTAGCTGCGTTGTCAGGCTGGATAACCTCGTTACCGATTTTTCTCAGACCAAGGGAATGAGCGGTAGCGATCTGGTCGTCCTTGCGGCCCTGAAAACCTCTTACCAGTTTGATTTTAAGGTTTGCCATAAGTTGCGACCTCCTTATCCGATAATTTCTTCAACGCTTTTGCCACGGATTGCTGCAACTTCTTCAGCTGTTCTCAGAGCAGCCAGACCATTGATGGTAGCAGTTACAACATTGCATGGGTTGTTGGATCTCAGGCATTTGGTACGGATGTCGTGGATACCTACCATTTCGAGTACCGCACGTACTGGACCACCTGCGATAACACCAGTACCGACTGGAGCTGGCATCATCAGAACACGGCCTGCGCCGAATTCACCAACGATTTCGTGTGGGATGGTTGTGCCTTTCAGGCTAACTTTGATCAGATGTTTTTTAGCATCTTCGATACCTTTACGGATAGCGTCTGGAACTTCAGCAGATTTACCAATACCGAAGCCTACGATACCATTACCGTCGCCTACAACAACCAGTGCCGCAAATTTCATAACACGTCCGCCTTTAACCGTTTTGGATACACGGTTAATAGCAACGACTCTCTCGTTCAGTTCGAGTTTAGAAGCGTCAATGCGAGTCAAAAGTATCCCTCCCCGTTAGAATTTGAGGCCGCCCTCACGAGCGCCTTCTGCTAATTCTTTTACGCGGCCATGATAGAGGTAACCGCTACGGTCGAATACAACCTCGGAGATACCTTTTTCGAGAGCCTTAGCTGCTACTGCTTTACCAACTTTAGCAGCTGCTTCTTTATTACCGCCGAAACCTTCAAAGCCTTTTTCCATAGAAGAAGCGCTAACCAGAGTTACACCGTTAACGTCGTCAATGATCTGGGCATAGATATGTTTAGCGGAGCGGAATACGTTGAGGCGTGGACGCTCAGGTGTGCCGCTAATTTTAGCTCTAACTCTGCGATGTCTTTTCAGTCTCGCTTTGTTGCTATCAAGCTTTTTCACCATTTCGATTCACTCCTTTATTATTTACCTTTACCAGCTTTACCTTCCTTGCGGATGATAACTTCGTCTACGTATTTAATACCTTTGCCCTTGTATGGCTCTGGCAGACGTTTTTCGCGAATTTCAGCAGCGAGCTGACCTACAGCTTCTTTGTCTGCACCGCTAACAATGATTTTGTTAGGAGCTGGTACTTCGATAGTGATGTTTGCTGGTTCTGGCATGATTACTTTATGGGAATAACCCAGGATCATTACCAGGTTTTTACCTTCTTTAGCTGCTCTGTAACCTACACCGTTAACTTCCAGTTCTTTTTTGAAACCTTCAGTAACACCGATTACCATGTTGGAGATCAGGGTTCTGGTGAGGCCGTGCAGGCTTCTGTTTTCTTTCTCATCGTTTGGTCGAGTAACAACGATTTCGTTGCCCTCTACTGCGATATCCATTGCGGAGTGCAGTTCTTTAACGAGAGTGCCTTTAGGACCTTTTACAGTCAGTTCATGGCCGTTGAGAGTAACTTCAACGCCTGCTGGAACTGCAACTGGTTTTCTACCAATTCGAGACATTCTTAGTGCACCTCCTTACCAAATGAATGCAAGGACTTCGCCGCCTACATTCTCTTTACGAGCCTGTTTGTCGGTCATAATGCCTTTTGGAGTGGACATGATAGCGATACCAAGTCCGTTCATAACTGCTGGCATATCCTTGCAGCTGGTATAGATGCGCAGGCCAGGTTTGGAAACTCTTTTCAGGCCGGTGATAACAGCCTCTTTACCTACACCGTATTTCAGAGTGATACGGATGATACCCTGTTTTCCATCATCAATAACCTGGAAGCCTTTGATGTAACCCTCATCCAAGAGAATCTGTGCAATAGCTTTTTTCATGTTAGATGCTGGAACATCAACGGTGTCATGTTTTGCTGCACTCGCATTACGGATACGAGTCAGCATATCAGCGATTTTATCTGTAATTTGCATGACGTCAACCTCCTTTGCTTGTGCTTACCAGCTAGCTTTCTTCACGCCTGGGATCTGACCTTTGTAAGCCAGTTCACGGAAGCAAATACGGCAAATACCGAATTTACGAAGATATGCGTGAGGTCTGCCGCAGATTTTGCATCTGTTGTATGCGCGAGTAGAGTACTTTGGCTCTCTCTGCTGACTAACTTTTTTACTAGTTTTTGCCACTGTACCTTACCCCCTATTTCTCGAATGGTGCACCCATCAGCTTCAGCAGCTCACGGGATTCCTCATCGGTTTTAGCGGTAGTAACGAAGCAAATGTCCATACCGCGTACTTTGTCGATTTTATCGTACTCGATTTCAGGGAAGATCAACTGTTCTTTCAGACCCATGGAGTAGTTACCACGACCGTCGAAACCGTTAGGGTTGATACCTCTGAAGTCTCTTACTCGTGGCAGGGACAGGTTGAAGAGTCTATCAACGAACTCATACATTACGTCGCCTCTCAGAGTAACTTTTGCACCGATAGTCATGCCTTCACGAAGTTTGAAGTTTGCTACGGATTTTTTAGCTTTGGTTGGAACAGCTTTCTGACCGGTGATGGTGGTCAGGTCAGCGATGATAGCGTCGATCAGTTTGTGGTTGTCGCGAGCTTCGCCGCAACCAACGTTTACAACTACTTTATCCAGTTTAGGAATCTGCATAACGCTTTTGTAACCGAACTTTTTGTACAAAGCTGGCGCAACTTCAGCTGCGTAGAATTCTTTCATTCTTGCCATTGTTCTGCTCTCCTCCTAATTAGAATGTTTCGCCGCATTTTTTGCAGAGGCGAACTTTGCCTTCTGCGGTGATTTTGTGTGCTACGCGGGTAGCTTTGCCACATTTAGGGCAAACCAGCATTGCTTTGCATGCGTACATAGCACTTTCAGCGTCAACGATACCGCCTTTATCGCCCATCTTGCGAGGTTTAACATGTTTTTTGATCATGTTGCAACCTTCAACGATGATTTTGCCTTCTTTTGGGCTTACAGCCAGGACTTTGCCCTGTTTGCCTTTATCTTTACCGGTGAGGATAACGACTGTATCGTTTGTTTTAACGTGTACACTCACTTTGAGCACCTCCTATTAAAGTACCTCAGGGGCGAGGCTGAGAATCTTGAGGTAATCATTATCACGCAGTTCTCTCGCCACTGGGCCAAAAATACGTGTGCCCCTTGGAGTCTTATCATCTTTAATAATAACAGCAGCATTTTCGTCGAAACGGATGTAAGTACCGTCTTCGCGTCTCAGGCCCTTTGCAGAGCGAACGATTACTGCCTTAACAACGTCACCTTTTTTAACAACACCGCCTGGAGCAGCTTTCTTAACGGAAGCTACAACCACGTCACCGATGTTTGCATATCTACGACGGGTACCACCCAGAACGCGGATGCACATGAGCTCTTTTGCACCAGTGTTGTCGGCAACTTTGAGATAGGTCTGCATCTGAATCACAGAGCATGCCCTCCTTTCGGTTGTACTATCAAACCAATATAATGTTTAGATTATTTAGCCTGTTCGATTACTTCAACAACTCTCCAGTGTTTGTCTTTAGACAGTGGACGAGTTTCCATAACCTGCACTTTGTCACCGATTCTGCATACGTTTTCTTCGTCATGAGCTTTGAAGGTGATGGTGCGTTTCATGATTTTTTTGTAGAGAGGATGTTTAACGTTGTCTTTAACAGCTACTACAACGGTTTTATCCATTTTGTCGCTAACTACAACGCCCACTCTGGTTTTTCTAGAATTTCTTTCCATTGTGTTATCCTCCCTTCCTATTTCATTTCGTTTTCTTTGATAACGGTAGAGATTTTAGCAATGTCGCGTTTAACTGCTTTAATTCTCATTGGGTTATCAAGCTGATTGATAGCGTGCTGGAAGCGGAGGTGGAACAGTTCTGCTTTCAGTTCGTTGAGTTTTTCAACCAGTTCATTAGCGGACAGATTTCTGATCTCAGCGATTTTCATTACTTGTTACCCTCCTCTTTCTTAGTGATGAATTTACATTTGATTGGCAGTTTGTGCATAGCCAGACGCATAGCTTCGCGAGCCAGCTCTTCGCTTACGCCGCCGATTTCAAACATAACTCTGCCTGGTTTAACAACAGCAACCCAGTATTCAGGGCTACCTTTACCAGAACCCATTCGGGTTTCAGCAGGTTTTTCAGTGATTGGTTTGTCAGGGAAGATTTTGATCCATACCTGACCGCCACGTTTGATGTAACGGGTCATTGCAATACGGGCAGCCTCGATCTGGTTGGAAGTGATCCAAGCTGGTTCGAGTGCCTGGAGGCCGAAGTCACCGTTGGAAACAACGTTGCCTCTCATTGCTTTACCTTTCATACGTCCTCTGTGGACTCTACGATATTTTACTCTTTTAGGCAGAAGCATTATTTTTTGCCTCCTTCCTTGCGAGGTGCTCTTTTAACTTCCTGAAGAACTTCACCTGCGTATACCCAAACTTTAACACCGATTTTACCGTAGGTGGTGTCAGCTTCAGCGAAGCCGTAGTCGATGTCAGCTCTCAGGGTCTGCAGAGGAATGGTACCTTCATGGTAATGTTCGGTACGAGCGATTTCAGCGCCAGCCAGACGACCGGAAACGCTTACTTTGATACCTTTAGCACCCAGTTTCATAGCGCGGCCGATGGACTGTTTCATTGCACGACGGAAAGATACGCGTCTTTCCAGCTGAGCAGCAATGTTTTCAGCAACCAGCTGAGCGTTTTTGTCTGGATGTTTAACTTCTACGATGTTGAGGAATACTTTAACTGGAACTTCTTTGTTCTTGTTAACCATTGCCTCGCACTGTGCGCGAAGTTTTTCGATTTCTGCGCCGCCTTTACCGATAACCATACCAGGTTTAGCGCAGTGGATGTGGATTCTTACTTTTGCAGCGTCGCGTTCGATTTCGATTTTAGGAACGCCAGCCAGGTGCAGCTGTTTTTTGAGAACTTTACGGATGTTGTAGTCCTCTACCAGGAGATCGCCGAAGGCATTATCTCTTGCAAACCAGCGGGAATCCCAATTTTTAATAACGCCAACACGGATACCGTGTGGATTTACTTTCTGTCCCATAGTTTAACGCCTCCTTCTGATTTATTCCTGTTCTTTCACTACGATAGTGATGTTAGATGTTCTTTTGAGCACTCTGTATGCTCTGCCCTGAGCTCTTGGTCTTACACGTTTCATTGTAGGACCCTGACCTACGAAGCACTCTGCCACGTACAGGGAGTTAGCGTCCATGTTGTGGTTGTTTTCAGCATTAGCAATAGCGGATTTCAGCAGTTTTTCTACTGGTTCGCATGCTGCTTTTGGAGTGTATTTCAGGATAGCCAGCGCCTGTTTTGCTGGTTTATTTCTGATCAGGTCGAGCACAATCTGCACTTTACGAGGTGCAATGCGGGCATTTCTAAGGTAAGCCCTTGCTTCCATTTGTTATCCTCCTTTCGGTCGTCCGCTTATTTGGATTTCTTAGATCCAGCGTGACCTCTATAGGTTCTAGTAGGAGCGAATTCTCCCAATTTATGTCCTACCATGTCCTCAGTTACGTATACTGGAACATGTTTACGTCCATCATGAACAGCAAATGTGTGTCCAACGAAATCAGGGAAGATAGTGGATGCACGGCTCCAAGTTTTGAGAACTCGTTTTTCGCCTGCAGCATTCATCTCTTTTACGCGTTTCAGCAGAACTGGCTGCACGAAAGGTCCCTTTTTAACACTTCTACTCATTGTTCATCTGCCTCCTTTCATTCAACCTGCTTTACTTGTCGTTACGACGTTTAACAATAAACTTGTTAGAAAGGTTTTTCTTCTTTCTGGTTTTGTAGCCAAGAGCAGGTTTACCCCAAGGAGTAACAGGGCCTGGACGGCCGATTGGGGATCTACCTTCACCACCACCGTGTGGATGGTCACATGGGTTCATTACGGAACCGCGAACGGTTGGTCTCCAGCCCATGTGGCGTTTACGGCCAGCTTTACCGATGTTTACGTTCTCGTGTTCGAGGTTGGATACCTGACCGATAGTAGCCATGCATTCAACAGGAACATTTCTCAGCTCGCCGGATGGGAGTCTGATCAGAGCGTATTTGCCTTCTTTAGCCATCAGCTGAGCCATGATACCAGCAGCGCGAGCGAGCTGAGCGCCTTTGCCTGGGTACAGTTCAACGTTGTGGATGAAGGTACCAACTGGGATGTTAGCCAGTGGAAGTGCGTTACCTGGTTTGATGTCAGCGTTAACACCAGATTCGATCACATCGCCAACTTTCAGGCCGTGTGGTGCAACGATGTATCTTTTCTCGCCATCTTCGTACTGAACCAGTGCGATGAAAGCGGAACGGTTTGGGTCGTACTCGATGGTGAGTACGGTAGCTGGCATATCAGCTTTGTTTCTCTTGAAGTCGATTACGCGGTATTTTCTTCTGTTGCCGCCGCCGTGGTGACGAACAGTGATTCTACCATAGCTGTTGCGACCAGAGGTTTTCTTCATTGGTTCGAGAAGGGATTTCTCTGGAGCAACCTTGGACAACTCAGAGTAGTCGATGACGGTCATCTGACGTCTGGAAGGAGTTGTCGGTTTAAAGGTTTTAATAGCCATTCGGTTTCACTCTCCTCATAAGGATTTGTCGGGACATGAGTCATCCCATAGTTGCCTGCCCCGAGTTGGGCGGGCTTTATTACATCATGCTATCGAAGAATTCGATGGTTTTGGAATCTTCAGTCAGGGTTACAACAGCTTTTTTCCAATCGGAAGTGTAGCCGAATTTCATACCCTGGCGTTTCATTTTGCCGCTAACGTTGATGGTGTTAACTTTAGCAACTTTAACGCCGAAGACTTTTTCAACTGCCTGAGCAATTTCAATTTTGTTAGCAGATTTAGCAACTTCGAAAGTGTACTTTTTCAGCGCAATGTTCTGCATAGAAGCTTCAGTGATGATAGGTTTTACGATCACGTCGTGTGCAGTTTTCATTATGCGTACACCTCCTCGATTTTAGCTACTGCGTCTTTAGCAACGATGAATTTTTCGCAGTTGAGAATGTCGTAAACATTCAGGGTGTTAACCAGAGCAGTTTTTACGCCTGGGATGTTAGCTGCGCTCTTAACGAACTTAGCGTTCAGTTCAGGCATAACGATCAGAGATTTTTTGGTTGCGCCCAGATTGGAGAGCATCTCTGCAACAACTTTGGTTTTGAACTCTTCAACAACAATGTTCTCAACAACGATCATGTTGTTATCCTGAACTTTTGCGGAGAGTGCGGATTTCATAGCCAGTCTCTTAACTTTTTTGTTCAGAGCATAGCTGTAGTCTCTTGGTTTAGGACCGAGAGCGATACCACCGTGAGTCCACTGTGGAGCACGGATGGAACCCTGTCTAGCGCGACCAGTACCTTTCTGTTTCCAAGGTTTTCTGCCGCCGCCTCTTACTTCGGAACGAGTCAGAGTAGACTGAGTGCCCTGGCGCTGATTTGCCAGGTAGTTAACTACTGCTGCATGCATTACGGAAGTGTTTGGTTCGATACCGAAGATAGCATCAGAGAGGGTCATTTCGCCAACGCTTTTGCCGGTCATATCAAATACTTTAACCTGTGGCATTGATGTTTCCTCCTTCCCTATGCTTTCACGCTGTTGGTGATGTATACGATGCCGTTTTTAGCACCTGGAATAGCACCCTTCAGCGCAATCAGATTGTTTTCAACGTCAACTTTGACAACTTCCAGATTCTGAACAGTAACTTTTTCAGCACCCATGTGACCTGGCAGTGGCATGCCTTTGAAGACATGAGCTGGGTCGATAGGACCGTTGGAACCGGAATGTCTGTGAACAGGGCCGGTACCGTGAGTTTCTTTCAGTCTGTGGCCGCCGTGGCGTTTGATGGTACCAGCATAACCTTTACCTTTGGAAATACCGCTTACATCAACTTTGTCGCCGATAGCGAAGGTGTCTGCTTTGATCAGATCGCCCACATTCAGGGTGGAGCAATCTTCCAGACGGAACTCTCTCAGATGACGTTTCATAGCCACGTCAGCTTTTGCGAAGTGGCCCTGGAGAGGTTTGGAAACATGTTTGCTTGTGGTTTCGCCAAAACCGATCTGCACAGCTTCATAGCCGTCGTTTTCGATTGTCTTTTTCTGAACGACTACACAAGGACCTGCTTCGATTACAGTTACAGGGATGAACTTGCCGTTCTCGTCAAAAAGCTGAGTCATACCGAGCTTTTTGCCTACAATGCACTTATTCATTGTACATATACCTCCTATTGGTTATTGGTTGGTGTTTCACCAACATTACCTTTGCAGACGCTTTCTTTCCTTATCCAGGTGTTTCACCCGGCTCCCAAGGAGAAAGCGAACCTCTAATTCGCAATGATTAGAGTTTAACTTCGATTTCTACGCCTGCAGGGAGCTCAAGACTTTTCAGAGCTTCAACAGTTTTAGCAGTTGGTCTCAGAACGTCAATGAGTCTTTTGTGGGTTCTCAGTTCGAACTGTTCGCGGCTGTCTTTGTATTTATGAACAGCGCGAAGGATGGTTACGATTTCTTTATCGGTTGGGAGTGGAATTGGGCCAGAAACTCTAGCACCTGTTCTTTTTGCTACTTCTACGATTTTTTCTGCAGAAGCATCTACCAGCTGATGATCGAAACCTCTCAGTCTGATTCTGATTTTTTCGTTGACTGCCACATCATCGCCTCCTTAGACATTTTCTTTTGTGGGACGACGTCTTAGCCACTGAACACGCTTCCGTGTGTTTCACGGTTCAAGCAATAAAAAATCCGGACAAACCGCCATTGCGCAGTTCACCCGGGACCTTAGACGATCTTCTCAAAGAAGTTCGCCACAACTTTTAACGCGGCACAGTTGTCCCTTGCGAAACATCTGTGTTCCAAGTCGTTAGTCAGTGTTGTAAGCCGCCCGGTTTAAAATCGGACATACTCGGCGGAAATTACCTGCTTCCTAAAGCAGCAACCTCCCGCTTCATCGCATATCTTGTGCAGTCTTTGCTTGTTTATAATACCATCATTTTTCTTGAATTGCAAGCCCTTTTTACGCCTCAAAACACGATTCAGTTCATCCGCCAGTTTCGGAGATTTCAACACCCAAGTTTTGTGCACCATGTACAAGAATCAACCCATTATATGGAAGTCGTAGCCATCTGATTGTATTTTCGAGAGTTTTCTCTGTCGATTTCCTATGTTTTCACATGTTATTTTGATCAGATTGACGGAGATTTATTCCAAAATTCCTGTTTTTTCATTTTGCTGCAGCTCAGGCCTGTCATAATGCTGATTTGCTATTATATATTATAATAAGGTAGATACCACCCGGGTGTTTCTTTCCGAAGGACAATAATCGCTATTTTCCGTCTGTCGTGTACTTCTATTGCTGCAGCACCTTTTTACGGCTTTTTCTTGACAGTTGCAGGGAAATATGCTATTTTAACTTTGTAAATGACAGCTATATAAAACAAAGGCAAAGAAAAGAAATAGTACAGTCCCAACGCCGTACAGAGAGAAGATGGTCGGTGCAAATCTTCCGGTGTGTTCTGGAACCAGTCTTGGAGCTGCAGCCCCGAAAGAATAGTAGGCGCTGACGGGTTCTCCCGTTACAGAGAGTGTGAGAGCGGAAGAGTATCTCTTCCGAATTCAGGTGGTAACACGGACTTGTATGTTCGCCCTGAGCTGATTTGCGTCAGCTTAGGGCTTTTTTGTTTTATCCGCTGTTTAACGAATTTTAGAAAGGTGGTACTGCTATGGCAGACAACAAAAAAATGGTCGAAGAGATCACTTCCATGGATGTGGACTTCGCCCAGTGGTACACTGACATTGTAAAAAAAGCAGAACTCATTGACTACACCAGCGTAAAAGGCTGTATGGTCATCAAACCAGCTGGCTATGCAATTTGGGAAAACATCCAGAGTGAACTGGACAGACGTTTCAAAGAAACCGGCGTAGAAAACGTATATCTCCCAATGTTTATTCCTGAAAGCCTGCTGCAGAAAGAAAAAGATCATGTAGAAGGCTTCGCTCCAGAAGTTGCTTGGGTTACCCACGGCGGTCTGGAACCTCTGCAGGAACGTCTTTGCGTAAGACCTACCTCCGAAACCCTGTTCTGCGACCTCTACTCCAAAGACATCCACTCCCACCGCGACCTGCCAAGACTGTACAATCAGTGGTGCTCCGTTGTACGTTGGGAAAAAACTACCCGTCCATTCCTGCGTTCCCGCGAATTCCTGTGGCAGGAAGGCCATACCGCTCATGCTACCGCTGAGGAAGCTGAAGAAAGAACCATCCTGATGCTGAACACCTACGCAAACTTCCTGGAAGATGTTCTGGCTATTCCGGTTGTTAAAGGCCGCAAAACCGATAAAGAGAAATTTGCAGGCGCAGAAGCTACCTACACCATCGAAGCTCTGATGCACGACGGTAAAGCTCTGCAGTCCGGTACTTCCCATAACTTCGGCGATGGCTTCGCAAAAGCATTCGGCATTCAGTACACTGACAAAAACAACAAACTGGCTTACGTTCACCAGACTTCTTGGGGTATGACCACCCGTCTGATCGGTGCGATCATCATGGTTCACGGCGACGACAGCGGTCTGAAACTGCCACCAAGAATCGCTCCTACTCAGGCTGTGATCATTCCTATCATGCCTAAGAAAGAAGGCGTACTGGACAACGCTGCGAAGATGGAAGCTGCTCTGAAAGCTGCTGGCGTTCGCGTAAAAACCGATGCTACCGATAAGAGCCCAGGCTTCAAATTCGCTGAACAGGAAATGCGTGGTATTCCAGTTCGTATCGAATGCGGTCCAAAAGATATCGAGAAAAATCAGTGTGTTGTGGTTCGCCGCGATACTCGCGAAAAAATCGTTATCTCCCTGGATGAACTGACTGTAAAAGTTCCAGAAATTCTGGAAGCTATGCAGAAAGATATGCTGGAAACCGCTCGCGCTCACCGCGATGCTCACACCTACACTGCTCATAACTACGAAGAAATGCTGGACATCCTGGAAAACAAACCAGGCTTCGTAAAAGCAATGTGGTGCGGCGACCAGGCTTGCGAAGATAAAATCAAAGAAGTTGCTTCCGCTACTTCCCGCTGCATCCCATTCGAACAGGAACAGATCTCCGATGTGTGCCCTGTTTGCGGCAAACCTGCAAAACACATGGTTTACTGGGGCAAAGCTTACTAATTTAAGCATAAAAAAGACCTCCCGAACGGGAGGTCTTTTTGTTTATCGGAAATATTCGAGCAGATCCCAATACAGCTCATCGGTGTCATCGTCCAAGCGAAGATAAGCATCTCCGTTGATGATCACGCGACCGTTGCTGTAAACATCGACGTCCATTTTCTTGTTTTGCTGCCAGCTGATGCACAGTTCATACTGGTTGGTTTCATTGCGGTAGAAAGCAGACGGAATCGGAAGCTTCAAATAGAATCCGCCCAATTCGTCCATCACTTCATGAAAGATTCGAGTGTCATCCGTATGATCGTAGTACTCATCAGACAGCTTATTACTGTTTGCTCCAGCTGTTTCATGATAAAAATGCAGGACACGAATCTGCTGAGGAATGGCGTTTTCATTAATCGTAACATGATTATTCATAATATAAACAGCTACACACAGCACCAAAGCCAAAATCGCCCACAATAACGTTTTAATTTTACTCATTTGCCCACTCTCCCCTTGCATAAGATGATATTTAATTGCAGTGACTAATAATTTGTGCCACCGTTTTGCTTAAAATTCCACTGTTATCCACGCATAGCGATGCTACGGAACGATAGATTCGATCTCGTTTTAGAAAAATCTCCTGTAGCTGTTCTCTGCTGTTCGCGCGAACAAGAGGACGGTCACTGCAATGAATACGCTCATAGCATTTTTCAAAAGGAACCTCCAAATAAACCACGGAGCTGCCTTTCAGCTGCTTCTGTACCGCTTCTGACAGTACAAAACCGCCGCCGGTGGAGATAATGACCTTTTCCATGTTCGACAGCGTGTTAGCCAGCTCAGCCTCCAACTGCCTAAAATATGCTTCCCCATGTTCTGCAAAAATGTTGGGGATCGGACCGTACGCTTCCTCAATGAGCTGATCGGTATCCAACAAAGGCCAGTTCAGCTCTTTTGCCAGCGCTTTACCGACCGTACTTTTTCCGGCACCCATGAAGCCGCAAAGAAAAATCGCCTTCTTCATTACAGCACCTCCTCCATCTCACGGAGAACCTGTGCTACCTGCGCATATTCGAAGTGCTTGCCGAACCAAATTTCCTGTGCGGCAGCTGCCTGCCACACCAGCATCGGCATACCGCCACAGACACGGCAGCCAGCTTGTTTAGCTGCTTTCATCAGCTGTGTTTCACGAGGATTATAGATGCAGTCAAAGAGCGCCTGAACGCCTCTCAGAGCCTCCTGAGGGATCGGCATTTCATTGGTGTGCGGATACATTCCCACAGGACTTGCATTGATGAGTAAATCAAACTCACCGCTGAGTTCTTCAGCTGCAACAACACGTACATCTTTTCCAGAAAGTGCACGAAGCTTTTCTACTAGCTCTATCAAGTCTTTATGTTCTCCGGCAGTATAGGCTTCGACATGCTGTTTTCGTACTGCTAATGTCAGCTGACAGCCTCTATAAGCACACTCCGTGGCAAACATTCTTCCTACACCACCGAGTCCAACGATACAAACAGAGCCTTCGATTTTTACTCCTGAGCCTTCCAGACAGCGCACAAATCCAATACAGTCCGTATTATATCCAATATATTTTCCGTTCTGTTTCGCAACAACATTGACAGAACCGTGTTTTTGTGCCGATTCGTCCAGCTCATCCAAGTACTTTTTAATATTAAGCTTATGAGGGATTGTCACATTGAAGCCATCCAAAGATTTCAGCAAAGGCCAGGAAGCTTCCAGCTCCTCCAACGAAATATCGTACTTTTTATATTCAATGGTTTCATCCATGTAGCGGCTGAGCTTCTCATGCAGCAGTGGGGACAGTGTATGTCCCAACGGATGACCAAGCAATCCGGCTTTTTTCATGCTTCCCGCCTCCTTTTCTTTGACTATATCATAGAACAAGAAAGCAAATCAATGTTTTTG
The DNA here is from genome assembly GCA_045633085.1 of Negativibacillus sp. Lineage (GTDB taxonomy): Bacteria > Bacillota > Clostridia > Oscillospirales > Ruminococcaceae > Negativibacillus. Next base: position 34,574 of record JAZQXX010000010.1, read on the forward strand.
TGTGAACAATCCACGGAAACTTTCATAACCTTTTCTGTTTTCTATTGACATTTTTTCCTTTGTCGCAACTTTGACGAAAATAAACACTTATTTTTTCCATTTCCTTTATGAAAAAACTATTGATTTGTTCTATGAAAACAGGTATCATATTTTTTGAACGACAGTGCAAAACAGCTTGCACGGATAACAGGCTTCGTTGAAAGGAGGATACACATGGACGTTTTGGAAAAGATCATCGACATTCTGTGCGACCAGCTCGACCTGGACAGAGAGCAGGTTACTGAAGATTCTGAGATCATTGACGATTTGGGTGCTGATTCCCTGGACATCGTAGACCTCGTTATGACTTTGGAAGAAGAATTCGATACCGAAATTACTGACGAAATGATCGAAGGCATGAAAACTGTCGGCGACGTTGTTCGTTACGTTGAAGAACATCTCTAATCAAGAGCAATTACCGCCCGGAAAGCCCGGGCGGTTTTTTTATGCACAAAAAAGCTCCCTCCAAAGAGGGAGCTTTTTCTATCTATGCAGAAGTTGATTCAGTTTGTCCATGCAGTCTTTGCTCGGCTCAGGAAGATGTCCAAAGCGGAAATCCATTTCCATTTTGTCATACTTCACTTGGCAGATTTTACGGAACGCAAGCAGCTCTGTTTTATCCACGCAGGAATGCTTCTCTGCAATGGATTTCAGTGCCGTGATATTTTCCTCACTGTCATTCAAAGTAGGAATAATAACCTGGCGCAAGGTGACCGGAATCTTCTGCTCATCAAGATACGCTAAGAATTCCAACGGAGCCTGCAAGCCGCAGCCTACATAATCCCGATACTGAGCATCATTTGTGTACTTGATATCCAGCAAAACGCGGTCTGTTTCCTTCAGAGCTTCTTTCACAGCTTCGTTCCAAACGCTGCCGGAAGTGTCCAAACAGGTATTGATGCCCTGCTCATGGCAAAGCGCAAACACTTCCCGTACAAAGTTAGCCTGCAAGAGAGGTTCACCGCCTGAAATGGTGATTCCGCCTTCCTTGCCGAAATATTCTCGGTAGCGCACTGCCTTCTCGACGATTTGGCTTGCTGTATATTCCGTACCGCCTGTCATAGCCCATGTATCAGGGTTATGGCAGCAGCCACAGCGAAGATTACAACCCTGCAAAAACACCACGAAGCGCACTCCAGGGCCGTCCAGCGTGCCTAAGCTTTGAATAGAATGGACACGGCCTTTCCCGTTTTCCATGCTTATACAACCTCATGGAAAGTTCTGCTGATAACTTCACGCTGCTGCTCTTTGGACAGCTTATTGAAGTTTACAGCGTAACCGGATACACGGATAGTCAGGTTTGGATATGCTTCTGGATCCTCGTATGCTTTCATAAGAGTTTCGCGGTTCATTACATTGACATTGATGTGGTGAGCCATCTTCGCAAAGTAACCATCCAAAATCATTACCAGATTGTTGATACGTTCCTCTTCTTCACGGCCCAAAGCTTCTGGAGTGATAGAGAAGGTATTGGAAATACCGTCACGGCAGTCATCGTAGCTCAGTTTTGCAACGGAGTTCAGGGAAGCCAGTGCACCGTTTTCTTCGCGGTTGTGCATTGGGTTTGCACCAGGAGCAAAGGCTGCACCTGCCGCTCTGCCATCTGGGGTTGCAGCAGTATTTTTACCGTACATTACGTTAGAGGTAATGGTCAGAACAGAGAGAGTATGCTCTGCATTGCGGTAGGTTGGGGTCTTACGCAGCTCAGTGATCACGCGATGGGTCATATCTTTTGCAATCAGGTCAACACGATCGTCATCGTTACCGAATTTAGGGAAGTCACCGGTGGTTTCGAACTCGGTAATGAAGCCTTCCTCATTGCGCAGAGGACGTACGTTTGCGAATTTGATCGCACTCAGAGAGTCTGCAACAACAGACAGACCTGCAATACCGAATGCCATGAAACGATGAACGTCGGTATCGTGGAGAGCCATCTGAGTTTTCTCATAAGCATATTTATCGTGCATGTAATGGATAACGTTCATGGTGTTAACATAGAGATGCATCAACCATGGGATATAAACATCCAGACGTGCCATTACTTCGTCGATGTTCAGTTTTTCGCCTTCCAGTACAGGCATCTGTGGGCCGATGTGCATCTTGCTGGAAGTATCGTAACCGCCGTTGATCGCGATCAGCAGCAGTTTTGCCAGATTGCAGCGAGCACCGAAGAACTGCATCTGTTTACCGATCTTCATCGCAGAAACGCAGCAAGCAATCGCATAGTCATCACCGTAGAGAGGACGCATCAAGTCGTCGTTCTCGTACTGGATGGAGTCGGTATCAGCAGATACTTTTGCGCAGAATTTCTTAAAGTTCGCTGGGAGAGAAGTAGACCAAAGAACGGTCAGGTTTGGTTCTGGAGAAGAACCGAGGGTGTAGAGGGTGTTCAGCATACGGAAGCTGTTTTTAGTAACGAGAGTTCTTCCGTCTTCGCCCATACCGCCTACTGCTTCGGTGATCCACATTGGGTCACCGCCGAAGAGTTCGTTGTATTCTGGAGTTCTCAGATGACGAGCCATGCGAAGTTTCATAACAAAGTCATCCATCAGCTCCTGAGCACCTTCTTCGGTGAGAGTGCCGTTTGCAATATCGCGGTCAATGTAGATATCAAAGAAGGAGCTTACACGGCCCAGAGACATTGCAGCACCGTTCTGTTCTTTGATTGCACCGAGGTATGCGAAGTAAGTCCACTGGATCGCTTCACGTGCATTGGAAGCAGGACCGCTGATGTCATAACCGTACATTTGAGCCATTTCTTTCAGATAGCCAAGGAATGCGATCTGCTGGTACAGTTCTTCGTCCTGACGAACCTGTTCAGTGGTGAAGACACCTTCTGCCAGTTTCTTTTTGTCTTTCTGTTTTTCAGCAATCAGTCTGTCTACACCGTAAAGAGCAACACGGCGATAGTCACCGATGATACGGCCACGACCGTAAGCATCTGGCAGACCGGTAATAACATGACATTTACGTGCTGCACGCATTTCGTCGGTGTATGCACGGTAAACACCTTCGTTGTGGGTTGTACGGAAGCGGAATTCTTCTTCTACTTTATTGCTCAGCTTGTAGCCGTAAGCTTCACAAGCCTGTTTAACCATACGCATACCGCCGAATGGGTTAACGCCGCGTTTCAGGGGACGGTTGGTCTGCAGACCAACGATCAGCTCATTTTCTTTGTCCAGGTAGCCTGGAGAGTAGCTGGTCAGAGAAGAAACGGTAGCAGTGTCAATGTCCAGTACGCCGCCAAACTGTCTTTCCAAAGCAAAGAGCTGCTGCAGCTTTTTCATCAGATTTTTGGTTCTTGGAGTTGCTTCTGCAAGGAAGCTTGCATCTCCGGTATATTCTTTGTAGTTTGTCTGGATGAAGTCACGAACGTTGATCTCGTCCTGCCATACACCTTTTACAAAACCATTCCAATTTACATGTTCCATATGTGTTACCTCCTGTCATTGACTGAATCGCACCAAAACAAAAAAGGGCAATTCAGCTCACAAAAACTGAATTGCCCAGACGGTCGGCATTATGAGCTTTCACACTTCCCCGCGGTACTCCGCGAATTCCGTCAGTCATGTAAAAGCAGTGATGGTTGTTGTGCTGAATGATTTTCAAGTATACGCTTGTTATACAACACATTGTCCAATAATATAATAACAATTCTGTATACATCTGTCAAGGGTAAAGGTCCACAAGAATCATCGCCAAAAGCAATTAAAAACCACCAATACAGTATAGTATTGGTGGTTTTTCTTTAGAATTTAGAACAGGCCGGAAATTTTACCGGTGGAATCAACGTCGATACGTTCAGCAGCCGGTACTTTTGGCAGACCAGGCATGGTCATGATCTCGCCGGTGAGAGCAACGATGAAGCCTGCACCTGCAGATACTTTCAGGTTGCGAACCTGTACTTTGAAGCCTCTTGGTGCACCCAGCAGGGAAGCATTGTCGGAGAAGCTGTACTGGGTTTTTGCCATACAGATTGGCAGTTTGCCGAAGCCCAGTGCATTCAGATTAGCCATCTGTTTTTTCGCACCTGGAGTCAGCTCTACGCCGTCACCGTGATAGATCTTGGTAACGATCGCATTGAGTTTTTCTTCGATGGTAGTATCGCTGTCGTAGCAGAAGGTGAAGTCATTTGGCTGTTCGCACAGACGAACCACTTCATTTGCCAGTTCAACGCCGCCATCGCCGCCTTTGCCCCATACTTCGGACAGAGCAACGTTAACGCCCAGCTCTTTGCATTTATCTTCGATGAGTTTCAGCTCAGCTTCGCTGTCAGTTGGGAAGCGGTTGATGGCAACTACTGCAGGCAGTTTGTAAACGGTGGTGATGTTTTCAACGTGCTGCAGCAGGTTTGGCAGACCTTTTTCCAGTGCTTCCAGATTTTCGTTGTTCAGGTCAGCTTTTGCAACGCCGCCGTGATGTTTCAGCGCACGAACAGTAGCTACTACAACAACTGCTGCTGGTTTCAGACCGGCCATACGGCATTTGATGTCGAGGAATTTCTCAGCACCCAGGTCAGCACCGAAGCCAGCTTCGGTAACAACGTAGTCGCCCAGTTTCAGAGCCATACGGGTAGCCATGATACTGTTACAACCATGTGCGATGTTTGCGAATGGACCGCCGTGTACAAAGGCAGGGGTATGTTCCAGAGTCTGAACCAGGTTTGGTTTCATTGCATCTTTCAGCAGAGCGCACATAGCACCTTCTGCTTTCAGCTGTCTTGCAGTAACAGGTTCTTCCTGATAGGTGTAGCCTACTACGATGTTGCCCAGACGTTCTTTCAGATCATCCAGGTCTTTTGCCAGACAGAGAACAGCCATAACTTCGGAAGCTACGGTGATGTCGTAACCGTCTTCACGAGGAGTACCGTTGATTCTGCCGCCCAGACCGTCGGTCACAAAGCGCAGCTGTCTGTCGTTCATATCCACGCAGCGTTTCCAAGTGATACGGCGTGGGTCAATGTTCAGTGCATTGCCCTGATAAATGTGGTTGTCCAGCATTGCAGCCAGCAGGTTGTTTGCTGCGCCGATTGCGTGCATATCGCCGGTGAAGTGCAGGTTGATGTCTTCCATAGGAACAACCTGTGCGTAACCGCCGCCTGCAGCGCCGCCTTTTACGCCGAATACAGGGCCGAGAGATGGTTCACGCAGTGCAACCACTACGTTTTTACCGATTTTTTTCAGACCGTCAGCCAGACCAACGGTGGTGGTGGTTTTACCTTCACCTGCTGGGGTTGGGCTGATTGCAGTAACCAGGATCAGTTTACCGTCTGGAGTATCTGCTTTTTCAGTCAGCATATTGTAGTCAACTTTTGCTTTGTAGTTGCCGTACTGTTCCAGATATTTTTCATCAATACCTGCAGCAGCCGCGATTTCGCGGATGTGGCTCATTGTTGTTTCCTGAGCAATTTCGATGTCGCTTTTGTAACCCATGGAACATTCTCCTTTTTCATATGTATTATGAGAGCCGATTATACTTACTTTTTATTATACTTGTCTTGCGGAATGATGTCAATGTTCCCCAATTATTTAGAGGAATGAAGCGATAAACTGTGCTGTCTTGCGAGCGATTCGTTTGTGGCCCTCAGCAGAAGGATGCAGACCGTCCGGCAGAGTGCAGGAACGCATTTCTTCAGTTTCAGCATTGATATTGCTCATACTGAACAGGTCCAGTACAGGGATCGCATAGTATTCTGCCATTTCAAGCAGAGCATCCCGGTAATCCTTCAACGTGTGTCCATCACCATTCTGCTGAGTCCAGTAAGGGTACTCCTTAAAACCGTTGACGCGCATCGGAGACAGCAGCATGATCTCTCCCTGTGGATTGTCTTTCAGCAAGGTTTTGATGATGTGCTCCAGGGCACCGCAGAAGCTGTTATCGTCACCGTTTCCGCGCTGACCGAGCGGAACTGAGTTCATAAAATCGTTGACACCGCCGAAAATAATGCAGAGGTCATAATCTCTTTTGATCTCTTCAAAACGTTCCACAAACGGAGCTTCCTTGCGCCTGCTGCAAACTGCTACAGTACTGCCGCTGACTGCGTGTTTTACAATATCAGCCTGTGGGAAGATCTCCTGCAGGAATTCCACCCAACCATAACCGTCGTTTCCGGCACCGCAAGTGATGCTGTCACCCAAGCAAACAATTTTCTTATCGCTCCAGTAATCGTATCCCATTTTCATGATTAAGCCTCCTGTTCCATATCGATGACGCTGAGGACGCCGTCTTTCACTTTAAAATGCAGCTCAAATCCTGCAAAACTCAAGCCATAGATTCGTTCCGGGTCGTCTTGATAGGCCGGTCTTGGATCCTGCGAAAGAACACCGAGAAGCGAAGCCTGTTTCTCTTGCGGAAGCTTATTTAACAGCTCCGGTGAGATCTCTACCTCCACGTGATAGTCCTTCTTCTCTGCTGCAAAACCGCCGCGAGCATCCGGATGACTGTCCACATAAGGCAGGTACGGTTTGATATCATAAATCGGTGTACCGTCCAGCAAATCAGCACCTGCAACAAGAAGAACCGGTCCGTCTTCCGCTTCCCAATCCACACCTAAAAGTTTTACGCAGGACAGGCCCATTGGATTTGGACGGAATGGTGCACGGGTCGCAAAAACGCCGATACGGGTATTACCGCCCAATCTCGGCGGACGTACGGTTGGATGCCATGCATCGTGCTTGTTGGCACTGAAACGCCAAATCAGCCACAGATAATCGAAGTCCTCGATTCCCCGCAGCGCTTCCGGATTGCGGCAATATGGCTCCAGTACAATACGGGCTGTCAGGGTTTCCACCAAACCGCTCTGTCGCGGAATACCGAACTTTTCTTTAAAGTCCGTCTGAATATGGGCAATGGGTTCCATTACAAAGGTTTCATTCGACAAATTACCGCCTCCTTTTTGGCTGTAACACTGAAAATTAAGCGAGTTCCTTCAAAATTCTTGACATGAGCTTAACTCTAAGTGTTATAATGAATCGAAAGTAGTATCTAAATAGATATTATCCTTTCAATAGAAAAAAGTCAATGAATCCATGAAATACATTACGGAGGTCGATCCCTATGAAATCCAAAGTTTACTTCTCCAGAAGCATCACTCCAGAAAAAGTCCTGGAACTCTACGAACTGCTGGGCAAAAAGCTGGAAGGCAAAGTAGCTATCAAACTGCATTCCGGTGAACCAGGCAACCAGAACTTCCTGCGCCCTGATTTTTGGAAACCAGTGATCGACGCAGTAAGCGGTACCGTTGTTGAATGCAACACCGCTTACGAAGGCAGACGCAACACCACCGAAAAACATCTGAAAACCATCGAAGAACATGGCTGGAGCACCTACTTCCCATTCGATTTGCTGGATGCAGAAGGTCCTGACATGGAGCTGGAAATGCCAAACGGTAAGGTAATCAAAAAGAACTACGTTGGTAAAAACCTGAAAAACTACGATTCCATCCTGGTACTCTCCCACTTCAAAGGTCATCCAATGGGTGGTTTCGGCGGTGCACTGAAACAGCTGTCCATCGGTGTAGCTTCTTCCTTCGGTAAAGCATACATCCATGGTGCCGGCGAACCAGAAAAAATCTGGACCGCTGACCACGATCTCTTCCTGGAATCCATGGCTGACGCTGCTGAATCCGTTGTAAAATACTTCGGCGAAAACGCAGTTTACATCAACGTTATGAAAAATATGTCCGTTGACTGCGACTGCTGTGCAAAAGCAGAAGATCCATGCATGAAAGACATCGGTATCCTCATTTCCACTGACCCAATCGCTATCGACCAGGCTTGTCTGGATCTGGTTTACGCTTCCGAAGACCCAGGTAAAGGCCACCTGATCAAACGTATCGAAAGCCGCAACGGTATCCTCACCGTAGAAGCTGCTGCTGCTCTTGGCTACGGTTCCCGTGAATACGAACTGATCGAAGTAGAATAATCCTTAAAAAGAAAAGCAACTGTGCAAAATTGCACACCCTCTTTTTTGGCACCCCCAGCGAGAATCGAACTCACGACTAACCCTTAGGAGGGGTTTATTATATCCACTTAACTACGGAGGCGAATGCCAAATTTATTGTACACGGCACTTCTGTTTTTGTCAACTGACATTGTCCTTTTCTTTCTCCGGTGCTATACTGGTGACATATCATCTTGATTCGGGAGGCTATCATGAAACAATACCGACCAAGTTACTATAAAGATTTCCGCTGTATTGCATCAGCCTGCTCCGATAACTGCTGCATCGGCTGGGAAATCGATATCGATAAAAAAACAGATTCCTTCTACCGCAGTGTCGGCGGTGACTTCGGCTGCCGTCTGCAGCAGAATATTCTCCGCGATGAAAACGGCAGTCAGTTTATTCTCAAAGGGGAACGCTGTCCGTTTCTTAATGAGCAAAACCTCTGCGATATTTACATCAATCTGGGAGAGCCTGCTCTCTGTGAGATCTGCACCCAGCATCCACGCTATCACGAGTGGTTCGGTGAGTACAAAGAAAGCGGTGTGGGGCTTTGCTGCGAAGCTGCAGGACGACTGATTTTCTCTCAGAAGGAATTGCCAAGCTATGAACTGGTAGATATCGACGAGGAAAATGGCGACTCCGTAGATGAAGAAGGCTATTCTGCGCTGTTTGCAGCCCGTGAAAAGGCTTTTGCTTTGGCAAAAGAACACGACTGGGCATCTCTGCTTATCCTCGGCGATGAATTGCAGGAAGCACTGGAGTGGGAGGATTGGGAGGATATCCGTCAGCCGTCTATTGATCAAATCAACTTACCTGCCGCTGAAGAAAGTACTCTTATCCATGTTTTGGAACAGCTTCTGACCTTCCTTTCCGAACTGGAACCGATCGACCCGCAATGGACACAGCTTCTGCACCACATTCGCGAAAATCTGAAAGATATCCTTTCTGCTCTGCCGGAGTACAAAGTTGTCTATCCGAACTGGTCAAAGGATATGGATCAGCTGATCCATTACTTCCTCTACCGTTACTTCTGCAAGAGTCTGTTCGATGAGGATATTTACAGCAAAACGCTGCTGCCTCTTGTTGCCTGTGTTGTGGTAACCCTGCTGGACGCAGAAACATTTCGACGCAAAGGAAGCTTCACTTTGGAGGACCGTATCTTCACCGCAAAGCAGTTCTCTAAGGAAATTGAATACTGCACCGAGAATCTGGATGCACTCTGTGAGGCTTTGTGGGACCCTAACTTCCTTTCCATCACGGATTTGAAGGCCCTAATGACGTATATTTACGCATAAATCCAAAGAAAAATCAAAAAATTAATGGAAAAGCATTTCATTCTTCGCCAAAACGTGATATAGTTATTGGTATATTACCGGCGCCGCGGCTTCAGCTGGCGAATGATGCTCTTTGTTTCGGAAGAGCAGTCACGCGACCGGGCATCGTTTGATGCACACAATAACCAAAGGAGCGAGACACTTGAAGCATGAAAAATCCTGTGGCGCTCTGGTTTATCGCAAACAAGGCGACAGAACCGAGCTGCTGCTCATCAAACACCGCTTTGGCGGTCACTGGTCTTTCCCTAAAGGCCATGTGGAACAGGGAGAAAATGAATTTCAGACTGCTCTGCGCGAAGTAAAGGAAGAAACCGGTCTGGATATCGATATCCGCGAAAACTTCCGTCAGTGCGTGGAATACTTCCCAAAACCTCATGTGAAAAAACAGGTCGTTTATTTCCTCGGACATGCTCTGACTGAGGAAGTTCACCGTCAGGAAGAAGAAGTCAGCGAAACTACTTGGGCTGACATCGACGCTGCTTACCGTATGGTGACTTTCAAAAACGACAAAAACCTGATTCGCCGTGCACAGGATTACCTGAGAAAAGAAGCACAGCAATCTTAATCCCTGAAAAGCAAGGCTTCGGCATAACCGAAGCCTTTTTTCACGGTTTTCTTTCAAATTTTTTCTTCACTGTTCGAATAAATTTAACAACTGCCGTGAAAAAATCTGCTATACTGTAGTCAACCTGAAACTTTCTTTGAATTGAGGGATCGCTATGACTCGAAATCCTCGTAATCCAAGAGGACTTTCTTATAACAGTCCGCCGGATGCCGACAGTTATACCTACGTGGACGGACGCGGCTTTGCACCAACACCTCCGGTCATCACGGAGCGTCGTCTTCTCCAATGGTGTTCCAACGGCATCGGTTTTTCCATTCTGTTTTATATTATTTTTTCCTTCACTCTGCCGAACATGGTATTGGGGATTTTCCGAATTTTCAATCCGTATCTGCACGTGCACAGTGATGGAACCGTCTATTCTCCATTGATTACCGAAATCGTGGAATTGGTTTCCGGCAATTTGGCGCTGCTGCTGCCATTCCTGCTGCTTGCTTTCGTTCACCGAGCACCGTTCCATGAAATGCTTCCATTCCGTGCGTTCCGTGCTTCCATCACTCTGCCATCTCTATTTATTGCACTGGCTGTCAGTGTCATCGGATATGCTGCATCCACAGCAATTTCTACTTTCCTATCCTTGTTTGGTGTCATACCTATCATGGCAGACTTCAGCTTCCCGGAAGAACCAGCTGCAGCTTTTCTCTTCCTGCTGAATGTTGCTGTACTTGCACCGCTTGCAGAAGAAATCGTATTTCGCGGAATCATTTTAAATATGCTGCGCCGCTTTGGTGACTGTTTCGCGCTGCTGATCAGTTCCCTGCTGTTTGCCTTTGTGCACATGAATCTTGTACAGATCCCAAACGCTTTCATCATGGGCTTGGTCATCGGTTACTTCACTCTCTGCACCGGCTCTCTTTGGACCGGCGTGTGCATCCATGTGCTGAACAACAGCCTCGTTCTTCTGATGAACGGCGCTTTCAGTGGAATGAACGAACAGAATCAGCTCCTTGCCATGCTGTTGGTTTACGGACTGTATTTGATCCTCGGCATCATCGCCTTGCTGCTGTTGTTGAAGAATCACCCAAATATGTTCCACTTCCGCCGCTCTTCTACGTTATCGACAGAGCGCAAGAAATACGGCACATTTTTCAGTGCTGTGACCATGCTCATTTGCCTGTTGGTACTGGGATTATTTACTGTAAGTAATATTGTTGCTATTTAATTCAATTTGGAGGTATTTATGCCCTCTTATCTTCATCAAGACGAAGCTTTTATGCGTCTTGCCATTGAACAGGCACAGACGGCTGCTGCGTTGGGAGAAATTCCTGTGGGTGCTGTGGTCGTCAAAGATGGTCAGGTTATCGGCCGTGGCTATAACCGCCGCGAAGTCGACGCTTCTGCCATCGCTCATGCAGAAGTACTCGCCATTGAAGATGCATGCAAACATCTTGGTACTTGGCGTCTTACTGACTGTGAGCTGTATGTGACGCTGGAACCTTGCCCGATGTGTGCAGGTGCCATCATCAATTCCCGAATCCGCAGAGTGATTTACGGAGCAAAAGATGAACGCGCAGGCTGCTGCGGTTCTGTGGCAGATTTCTTCGTAATGCCTTTCAACCACAACCCTTTGAGTCGTTCCGGGATTTTAGCAGACGAATGCAAACAGCTGCTTTTGGATTTCTTCTCCACCCTGAGAAACGAGTAAATTCGAAAGGATCCCCCATGTTTTCACCGTTTTCCACCTATTTCTTCGTTGAAAACTTAGTTGAAACCGTGGAAAAATCAATATTGCAGCCGTAATTTACAGCTTGTATTGTTTTTTTGATCTACAACTTTTTGACAGCCGCCTATTAAGGCGGCTGTTTTTCTGTTTTCTGTCAAAAAACTATTTTCCTATCCCTTGAATCTTGCTATAATAAGATTATTATCGTCAAAGGAGGAATGGCTGTGGCAAGAACCGTAGTCTGCGTCACCGAAGCTTTTCAGAAACCAAAGGCACTCAGTGACCTCGTGATCTTTTCTGATTATCGACCTTATATCCCAGCCGGCGATTTATCGCCATATATGAAATATTGCAGTATGTATGCCCGCGAGCATAAAGTTTGGCTGGTTCCCCATCGTTTTATGATCGATAACCGACTCTTTCTTTGCCTCTTTGATCCAAATGGAACCATGGTCGGCTCTCAGGGATCGTTACATCGCCATCTCTCCTCTCAGAACAAATTAGACACCGATACTGCTCTTCATGTCGCTCAAACTCCAGTGGGAAATTTGTTCCTCTGTGTTGATACCGACATCTACTATCCGGAGGTTTTGCGTCTTGCCAAACTGAAAGGCGCGGATTTGGTCATTTCCTCTCAGTATATCAATGCCTACGATTTCAAACCGAAAAGAATCACTACCGGCATTTGGAATGCAGCTCAGCAGAACGGTTTGTATGTTGTCGGCTGCGGCAATGCGTTCTCTGCAGTTGCTGCTCCATGGGAACTCACTCCGGACAACACCGGTTTTCTGATTCAGCCGGAACACACACAGCATATGTTCTGTAAGCTCTACTTCAACAAATTGTCCCGTGCCTCTATGGGTGGAGATCTTGCTGAACAATTGAATCCAGAGTTGTGCAAACGCTACGCATCTATTCTCAGTCAGCGATAGGAGGATCCAAAATGAAACAACTGAAATATCGCTCTGCTGCCTTTCTGCTTAACAGCAAGTTGGATCCCAGTGCCATTGAACGAATCTTCCGCAATCGTCCAATGAAGCCTTCCGCTGAACTGAATTACGTCAACAAATCCAATATCAAGCTGGCTGTTGTGCAGATGGAACTGCGCCCATATCGTTCTCTCAGCGATTTTATCAGTCATCTGCAGGATATCGTAACCGAAGCACAGGAAAACGGTGCTCAACTGGTTTCTTTCCCGGAATATGTTGGCTTACTTCCGTTGATGATCTCACCGTCGCTGCGTGAATTGGCCGAAGATTTCTTCGATGCTCTCCATGACAACAATATGGTCGAATGCCATGAGATCCTCAAGTTTTTCAATGAACAGCTGTCTGAATCGCTGTTCAGCTGTTACTACAACACCTTTGCTTTGCTGGCAAACCGCAGCAAGCTGTACATCCATGCCGGTTCTACGCTGCTCTTTGATCGCGGAAAACTGCATGAACGCTGCTTCCTCTTCGGTCCAGAAGGCGAGGTTGTCTTGGAGCAGGATAAATTGTTCCTGAATCCAGTCGAAAAAGCTTTGGGAATCTGCCCGGGGTCTGAGCTTGAACTCTGTGATACTCCTTTGGGCAGGATCGCCATTATTCCAGGAAACGATTCTTCCTTCTTTGAGCCAGCTAAAATCGCTTATCAGCTGGGTGGACAGATCATTCTTTGTCCGGTAAATCCTGTGCAGCAGGACAATGATGTGGCAGAACGCTGCGGACCATGGATGCGCTGTCAGGAACAGGCTCTGTATGCTTTGGTTCCTCGTTTGATCGGCAGCTGGGATCATTTCCATTTCCTTGGAAAAGCAGCCATTTTTGCCCCATATGAGTCTACACGTTCCAACAAAAACGGCATTGTTATTCAGAGTGCAGTAAATGACAAAGAAGCTGTCCTGTTCAGCCGTGTCAATTTGGATTACCTGGATCTCCCTGTGGATCTTTATGCTTCTGACAGCAATCCGGACTTCTCCCGTCAGCTGGCAGCTGCCTATGCAGATTTCCCGGTACCGTTAGAGCATTTAGAACCAATCTCTCAGCAAGAGGATGACGACGGAAAGTAGTTTTTCTTATTGACGCTGTCTAAGGGAAATGCTACACTTATTTTAAGAACTTTTGGACCTGCTTGGCAGGTTGCAAAGGAGGGTATTTTATCATGAAGCTGATGGATTCCATCAAGCCATATTTGTCTTTGGCCATTGTAGCCCTGCTGACAGCTAATCTGCTGTCTACCATGACGGTAAATCGTTCGATTGAACATAAACTGGATCAACTGATTCTTGCTCAGAACAATATGCAGAAGTCCGTAGAAGAAAACCAAAAACAAATCACTGCATTGAGCAGCGACTTACAGGGTGAATTGGAGCGTCAGGCCAGCCTGTTCTCTGAAAGCAATTCTATGGTCAGCTACTCTGCAGAAGGCCTGGTAGTCACCACCAAACTGACTCCAAAAGAGTTTAATACGGACAGCAAAATTACCGTGACCTGCACATCCAACGGAAAAACATTCTCCAAAGAAGCTGTACAGAATGGTTCCGAATTTGAAGCTGTCTGCGTGATTCCTTTCTGCGAAACGGTAGATATCAGTGCTGCTATCACCACCGGTGAGGCAATCGAGCAGGAACCTCTGCCATCCATTCCATGTCAGACGATTCTCGCCTTCGACCTTTACTCCGAGTATGCTTACAGCGAAAATCTGCTGTACTTTACCGTTTCCAATCCACAGAGTTCCACTCTTTTGGAATCCATCAAATCCATGCACCTGTCCATTGTACGTGACGGTATTGCGATCGGTGCCGTCTATCCAACCAGTATCACATCCTCTGCCCTTCCGGATTCCATGCGAGGAACCAATCTTTGCTTAGCTTACACCGCTGATTTAAGCCCATATCTGAACTTAGAAGGTGACTTCCAAGTGATTCCGAAAATCCAGTCTACCACTGAATTAAACTATGCCGAGCTTCCAATGTTCCAGTTCAGCACCACGGCTGAAGGTTTGGACAGCTATATGACTGGTGACAGCTGGTATCCGCCTATTTTCCATTAATAACAAAAAAGCCGATGCAATGCATCGGCTTTTCCCTTAAGGAGGATCTATATGAACGTTTGTCTTCAGCCTTACACTTTGGAACGCTGCCATGAATTTTGGAAAATCTACGAAGCTGACCCTGATATGATGGATGGCAGCTTCAGCTACAATGCTGACTGGGTAGAGCGTTATTTTCACGGAAAGTGCCAGGAAAGCAACCGTGTCTACTTCGCAGTTTGTGTCGGCGATGAGGTCATCGGTGAAGTACAGCTGAAATCCATTAACAAAGAGGATAAAAGTGCGGTACTCAGCATTCACCTTAACGCTGGAAAATACAAAAATCGCGGCTTCGGTACCGAAGCCGAACGTCAGATGATCGCTTATGGTTTCAACGAATTAGGACTGGAGAAAATCTACGCAGACTGTCTCCATCGAAACGAAAGAAGCCGACATATTTTGGATAAATTAGGCTTCCATCATCTGCGAAGCGATGACAGTTTTCACTACTTTGTTCTTGAAAAATAGCAAAAGCGTGTTCCTTCGGGAACACGCTTTTTATTTTCTATACGCCAGAACAATTCGCTCCGCATTTTCTTCGGGAGAATCTGCACCATTGAGCCTCAGCAGCGGACAGCCGACTGCTTCCGCCCAAGCCAAATGAGCCTGTCGGTTTGGACTGCCATCACTATTGTAGCGCGCAGAGCGTTCCAAGAAACTTTGATGCTCCTCATACATATCTCCGCCTTCAAGGATGCGTTCACCGAATTCTTCCAACTCTCTCTGATGTAGGCGCGCAAGACGCAATTCTGTATCTGTATCCAGAAACACCATCAAATCAAAGAAAGGGTCGAAGGCTTCATGGAAACTGCTCATGGAACCTGCCATAACGAAGTGTTCGTCCTGTGAGATATCCGCCATCAGTCGGCCGATTTTTTCTTCACGGCTATACATCAGTGTAAATGGAATTTCTGTATCTTTACGCCAAATGTAATCGTCCAAATCGAAGTACGGCCAATTCAGTTTTTGAGCCACTACTCTTCCCAGTGTGCTTTTGCCGGACCCTGATCCGCCAAAAATCATGATTCCTCTTGCCATGACGCACCTCCTTTTCATAAAAAAGAGCCCCTGCAAATGCAGGGGCTCAAAAACATCAAGCAAGTTGATTAAGAAACGTAACCAGCAGCTTTCAGCAGTTCTACAGCTTTGTCCAGTTTTTCTGGGTTAACCAGTACGATAGGACCGGTGCAGCCCATACCGGATTCTGCGTAGATTTTGTTTTTCCAGAGAACGTTTACTGCGTCTTCCAGGTCCATAACTTCAACGCCGGAGATGGTAGCAGTTACAACTTCTTTTGGAGGTGCTACAACTGGAGCATCATCTTCAGAAGCAGCTTTTGCTTTTGGTTTACGAGCTTCGATAACAGCTTTCAGGCCAGCTTTGTGAGCGGAAGCGAATACTTCTTCAGCAACTTTTTTGTAGTTGC
>JAZQXX010000011.1:0-6729 GCA_045633085.1 Negativibacillus sp.
CAGGAAGTTTGAAAACAACACCCACAGCTTCAGCAAAGCGTTTTGCCAGGAAGTTGAACACCACAAAGCAGATAAGGAAAATCACAATGTGGAGAAAACCGGTCACTGCCGGTTCCACGATTTGGTCTTCCAATGCTCGAACTGCACCGATCACTGTATCGCCGACTGCAGTTTCCAAACCGTTGCCTGTCAAGCCATAGAAGTTTGCCATAAACGGAGGCAGTGTTTCCGCAGCTTCGTTGATGCTTTCCATCACATCGCTGAAGCTCAGATTTTCGCCGATGGTTTCACTGAGAAAGCGGTAGATCCTGTTTTCAAGAAATACTTTATAAATCAGTTGAGAAAGGGCTTTACCAAGAAACAGTGCCGCAAAGAAGGACGCGATTCGTCCCAAAATCGTGGTGATGGTTTCCGCAAAACCAACTTTTGCGCATTTGCTGACAGCGATCAGCAAAATCACCACAGCGGCTGCATCATAAAGCACTAACATTAAAAAATTCAAAATATCCATAATTTCATCTCTTACTCAAAGTGAGAGGTGCCGATCGTTGAAAACGTTCGCGTCGGCACCTCATATTTTTGTTTACAAGCCCGGTTCAGATGGAAGGGTTCCGGTCTGCGGCAGAATCACTTCCGGCTCAGCAGGAACAGATTCTTCCGGTGTTTCTGCAGGCTCTTCCTCCGGAATTTCTTCTTCGGAAGGAGTTTCCCAGTCTTCCAGTTCTTCTTCCTGTTTGTTCTGTTCCGGAACAACGTGGGTCGTACCTTCTCTGTCTTCCGCAGCTACCTGTTCCATGCGGACAATTTCCTCGTTGGTGATCGCAAAGACACCTTTACCGATCGGCTGCAGATCATAGATGTACTCTGCCTCTTCCTCTACCAAATGAGCACCGGTGTGCAGATCGATCTGGTAGTAGTTGCTGCCCGCCAGAATGTAGGCATTGTTGGCATCGGCTTTCAGCACATGGATGTTGCCCTTAATGAAAGTAGAGCTTTGACGGTTGATATCGCTTTTCAGAGAAACAACATCGTAGCCGCCGGTTTGACGGTAGTCGCCCAAAAGCAAAACAGTGGCTGTCGGGGAGTTATAAAATGCTGCCAATGGCTGTGCTTTGAAGTCATATTCGCCCATCAACTTGCCTTTGTCGGAAATCAGGAAAGCTCCCTGGTCACTGACACCGTGGATCTCGCCTTCTCCAACGAACACCAATGAGCAAAGCACCGCGTCATCGAAATCACGGCTGTCGACCAACTCACCGTTGTTGTACAGCAGCAACTGGGATTTGATGGTGCCATCTTCTGTATACAAACCACTGACAGCCAATTTATTTCCGCTTGGAGAAAGTGCAATGCAGGTAACGATCTTATCGGAATAGTTCCAAGTGTATTTCACTGCTTTGCTGCGGTCATAAACGCTGACCTGAGAGAGATAGTCCTCGCTGCGGGTCGCAAGAGCAAAAGTGCCTTTGGAGGATGTTGCACCAGTGTAGATCACATAGTCTGTATCACCGTCAACCACCGGAACATTATTCTGATACAACGCATAGGATTTGGCACCCTGATCGTACATCAGCAGCATGTTTCCGTTGATGTTCACCTGTGGGTCAGCCATTTGATGTTTTACACTGAAGGATTTTGCACCTTTGGAGTTGTACATCATCAGATCTGTGTCATTGCTGATGCAGAGCAATCCGTCCAAATTGAACATGCCTTTGGATTTACCGCCCGGTGCTTCCACCGGATAGCCGCTTCCGCTTTGGAACAGATCCAGATAGGATGACAGCCCTTTATCATTGCGGTTGGAAAACAGCAATGTTAGGACGAAGGTCAGTGCCAAAATCAGGAGAATGATTGCAAAACCACGTCTGCTGCGTTTCTTTTCTTTTTTACGGCGCACTTCACTCAAATTGGTGATTTCAGCCATGTTTCTGCCTCCTTGGGATTTATTTGAGGATCAGATCTTCCTCTTCGTAGAATACTTTACATAAGTACAGCCCCCATGCCGGAGCAGTTGCTCCTGCGCGGGAACGATTTTTGCTTTCAATGATCGCCGGGATACTTCCCTGCGGAATGCTGCCTGCGGCGATACCAAGCAAAGTACCCACCATGATTCGGACCATATTGTACAGGAAACCGTCACCCTCTACATAGAAAGTAACCTGTTCCCCATTGCGGTAAACACCGCAGTCGTAAATGGTTCGCACCATGTCGGTAACGGATGTTTTTGCCGCACAGAAAGCGGAGAAATCATGGGTACCGATAAAATCTTTCGCTTCACTGTCGAGTAATTCCACATCCAAAGGATAGGCATGCTCCAACACAGATTTGAAGTGGAACGCATCCTTGTAGGCTGCGTTATGGATACGATACTCGTAGCGTTTGCCTTTGCTGTTGTAACGGGCGTGGAAGTCTTCCGGCACTTCGCAGCAGGCTTTCACTGCTACATCCGGAGGAAGTTTCACGTTCAGTGCCTTCACCAGATTGTCGCAGGGAATACGGCACTCGGTTTTCACACTGACGCAGAATTCTTCTGCATGGACGCCGCTGTCAGTACGGGAACAACCCTTGATATCATCTCGTGTACCCATGACAGCTTCCATAGCGTCCTGCAGTACTTCTGCGACAGTCACCGCATTGTTCTGCACTTGAAAACCGTGATAACGGGTACCAAGATAGGAAATGGTCAATAATAAGTTGCGCATATGCTCTCCTTACGCCAGCACTCGATTCATCAGCAGCACCGCTACAATACCCAGAATCATAACGATCAGCGCAAGCCAGTCACGGCTGCTGTATTTCAGCTGTTTCATGCGGGTTCTGCCGTCACCGCCACGGTAGCAGCGGCATTCCATTGCCATTGCCAGCTCATCGGCACGACGGAAAGATGATACGAACAGTGGGATCAGAATCGGGATCAGCGCTTTTGCACGCTGCATCATACCTCCGCTTTCCATGTCAGCACCGCGGGCTTTCTGCGCGTTGATGATCTTATCGGTTTCCTCAATAAGAGTCGGAATGAAGCGCAGAGCAATGGTCATCATCATGGACAGCTCGTGAACCGGAACTTTGAATTTTTTCAAAGGATTCAGCAAACGCTCGATGGCATCGGTCAGTTCGATCGGGGAGGTTGTGTATGTCAGCAGAGAGCTGCCTGCAATCAGACATACAATACGCAGGGACATCAAAATCGCAAGGATCAAACCTTCTTTGGTGATGTTGATAAAGAAGAACTTCACCAGCACTTCACCGGTCACGAAGAAGATGTTCAAAACAGAGGTAAAGATGATGACCGGAATCACCGGTTTCAAGCTCTTTGTCACCATTTTCAGCGGAATATTTGCTACGCGATACAGAAATACCAGCAACGCAATACCAATAATGAGGCTCAGCGGATGGTTCGCTACGAAGAGCATGATGATATACAGCAAGGTTGCGATGATCTTCATGCGAGGGTCCATTTTGTGAACAAAGGATTTACCAGGGAAGAACTGGCCAATGGTAATATCTTTAAGCACGGAGATCACCTCCTTCTTCCAGCAAACGGAGCAATTCCGCTCTTGCCGCTTCGATGGTATACACATTTGGATTGACAGCGTAGCCACGCTGTTTCAGTTCAGCGAAGATCTGAGTGATCTGCGGAACTGCCAGACCGATGTCTGCGATCTCTTTTGCTCTTGCGAAAACAGCGTCCACTGTATCGTACATGAACACTTTAGAACGGTTCATAACCAGAACTTTTTTCGCAAATTTCGCAACGTCCTCCATGCTGTGGGATACGATGAGGACGGTATTGCCTTCTTCCTGATGGTATTCTTTGATCTGACCAAGAATGCGGTCACGACCTTTTGGGTCAAGGCCCGCTGTTGGTTCGTCGAGGATCAGTACCTTCGGTTTCATTGCCAAAACGCCGGCAATGGCAACACGGCGTTTCTGACCGCCGGACAGCTCAAACGGAGATTTCATCAATTGATCTTCGGTCAGATTTACGAAGGCTGCTGCTTCACGGACACGTTTGTCGATCTCATCTTCGGACAGTCCCATGTTCTTTGGACCGAAAGCGATGTCTTTGTAGCAGGTTTCTTCAAAGAGCTGATACTCCGGATACTGGAACACCAAACCCACTTTGAAGCGGATATCACGAAGTTTGGTTTTGTCTGCCCACATATCTTCGCCGTCGATGTAGATTTTACCGGAAGTCGGCTGAAGCAGACCGTTGAAGTGCTGGATCAGTGTGGACTTACCGGAACCGGTATGTCCGATGACACCGACCATCTCTCCTTCTTCGATTTCAAGATTGATATTTTCAATGGCAGTCTTGACGAAAGGAGTTCCTTCCGAGTAGACATGACACAGATTTTCAGTTTTGATCACTGCCATGTGAGGATCTTCCTTTCTGTTTTACTTATTGCCCAATTTGGCAGCTTTGCGTTTCGCCGCATAGGTGCGTTCGATCAGCTTCTGCAGCTCGTCTGCACAGTCCTGTACTGAGAGAACCTCGGTCGGCATGGTGTAGCCTGCTTTGTTCATCTCGTAGCAGATTTCTGTTGCCTGAGGTACGTCCAAACCGACGGTTTTCAGCATTTTCACGTGGGAGAACACGTCTTTCGGTGTGGAATCCAGCAGTACTTTACCGGAATCCATGACAACAACACGGTCACACTGTGCCGCTTCGTCCATATAGTGAGTGATGATAACGATAGTAATGCCGTGATTACGGTTCAGATCGAGGATGGTTTTCATAACCTCTCTGCGGCCTGCAGGGTCCAGCATGGCAGTCGGTTCATCTAGCACAATGCAGCGTGGACGCATGGCGATGATGCCTGCAATGGCAACACGCTGTTTCTGACCGCCGGACAGTCGGTGTGGTGCATGGTTTTTGTACTCGCTGATACCCACGCGTTCCAGTGCATCATCCACACGGATGCGGATCTCTTCCGGAGGAACGCCGATGTTCTCCAAACCGAAGGCCACGTCTTCTTCTACGACGGTGGCAACGATCTGGTTATCCGGGTTTTGGAACACCATGCCCACTTCCTGACGGATATCGTAAAGCAGGTCGCTGTTGCGGGTGTCCATACCGCTGACAGTGATCTGACCTTCGTCAGGCATCAAAATGGCGTTAAAATGTTTTGCAAGGGTGCTTTTGCCGGAACCGTTATGTCCCAGGATCGCAACCATTTCTCCTTCTTTGATCTTCAGATCCAAATCTTCAAAGACACGGACCGGGCTTGGATCATCATCCATGGCATAGCTGAAACTAATGCCTCTGGCTTCGATAAATTCGCTCATGGTTTCTATAAACCACCTTTCTGTAACTGCTTGTCTTGGATACTCCTGCCTGCTTCCGACTTTCTCAGAAACACGAAGCAGTATCCACCGAAAGGACTCAAGCTGAGTCCTTTCACGGATACCTCATTTCACATTAAGCGATGAACAAACCAACAATGCTCATGGCGATTCCCACAACAGTGAGAATGGTGCCAGTCATCATTGGTTTATCTTTGCTGCCGTCATTGACGAGAACATATTCCGGATCTTCGCGGTCAACCAGAATTTCCACCTCATCGCCAACTTCCAGCTGCATTTTTTTGATGCTTGCTTCCACTTTGTAGCCAATGTTGTCTACATCATAGTGCAGCACCTGGATCGGAATCATACCGATTTTGCTTTCACGCTCGGTCAGCTCAGCAACAGTAGCCTGAGCTTCCACGAAGTCGCGTTTTTTATTTTTGGAATGGATGCGCAGTGCACTGATGCCCACATAAAGGCACATAGCGCCCACAACCAGACAGATGATACTGAACATATTTTTCTCCTTGATTTTTCGGCGTATCGAATGTACGACAGAATCAGAGGCAAAATGCCGCTACTCTTCCCACATTGCAGTAGAACCGCATGGCAGTACGAAACCGGTTTTGGTTACTGGCAGACCGATTTCAGAAGAGGACAGCTTACCTTTGAATTTCTTACCAACAGTAACACCGATGATGTATTCCATAACAGATGGGGATAGACCGGTGGTGTAGGAGTTCAGCAGGAAGAACAGCGGTTTGTCGCTGAGCACCTGAGAACAGAGATCAACCAGTGGGAAAACTGCTTCTTCCAGCTTCCACACTTCACCGCCCGGACCTCTGCCGTAAGATGGTGGGTCCATAACGATCGCGTCGTAGCGGTTGCCGCGGCGGATCTCACGCTCTACGAATTTTTTACAGTCATCCACGATCCAGCGGATCGGTTTGTCGGACAAACCGGAAAGCTGTGCATTTTCTTTTGCCCAAGCAACCATACCCTTGGATGCGTCAACGTGGCAGACTTTTGCACCTGCTTCTGCGCAGGCGATGGTCGCACCGCCGGTGTAAGCAAAGAGGTTCAGCACACTGATCGGACGACCTGCTTTGCGGATCTTATCAGCCATGAAGTCCCAGTTCACAGCCTGTTCTGGAAACAGACCGGTATGTTTGAAGTTGGTAGGGCTGATTTTGAAGGTCAGCGGACCATAGTTGATGTGCCAGTGATCTTTATCCATGGATCTGTTATCCCACTGACCGCCACCGGAAGAAGAACGCTGATAGCGTGCGTTGGCACGTTTCCATTCAGCACCTTTTGGGGTATTCCAAATGATCTGTGGGTCTGGTCGAGCCAGAATCACATCGCCCCAACGCTCCAGTTTTTCACCGGAGGTGGTATCGATAACTTCGAAGTCTTTCCAATTGCTTGCTACTCTCATTT
>JAZQXX010000012.1:0-3057 GCA_045633085.1 Negativibacillus sp.
AGGAAGAAATCTCGTTATACTATAATATGAGGTAATTTGACTTCGAAAGGAGCTTTTTATATGAACCGAGTTTACATCGTGGAAGACGATGACAGCATCCGCCAGTTGGTGCTTTATGCGCTGAAAAACAGCGGTTACGAAGCGCAGGGCTTCCCATCCGGCTCTGACTTTTTTGCTGTTGCTTCCCATAATCCACCGGAGTTTCTGCTCTTGGATATCATGCTTCCGGACATGGATGGCATGGAAATTCTGAAACGTGTCCGCAAGTCTTCCTTCGCTCACATCCCTGTGATGATGCTTACCGCAAAAGGCAGTGAGTTCGATAAAGTCAGTGCTTTGGACTCCGGCGCCGATGACTATCTGACCAAACCTTTTGGCGTTATGGAATTGCTCTCCCGTATTCGTGCTCTGATGCGTCGAGCTTCCGCACCGGCTCCAAGCCTTGCTGTGGACGAACCGCCTCTTTGCTGCGGACCGATCCAGTTGGACCGCCAGAAGCACGAAGTCTTCTGTGAAAACATCTCCATCAATCTGACCTACAAAGAGTTTGAACTGCTGGCACATCTGCTCCGCAATCAGGGACGTGCTCTATCCCGTGATCAGTTGATGCAGGCTGTTTGGGGCTTCGACTTTGAAGGAGAAACCCGCACTGTGGATATGCACATCAAACAGCTGCGCCACAAACTTGGCGACGCCGGTGCTTTGATCCAAACTGTGCGCGGTGTCGGTTACAAACTGGACGCTGAATAATCACAGGAGAATGCGATGAAGCAACGAATTTATCAAACGCTCTGTCTGATCGCTTTGGTTTCTGTTTTTTGCAGTACGGTGGCCTCCCTTTCCCTGTATATGACCTTCCACAATCAGGACAAGCAGGAAGACCTTCAAAGCCACTGTAACGACCTTGCTGTGGCCGCTGCCGAAATTGAAAGTTTAGGCGGCGATTATCTGTCCTTTCTTCAAAATGCTGCCGATACATCGGTGCGTATTACACTGATCGATGCGGATGGCTGGGTCATGTGGGACTCACAAGCTGACTACCAGCGCATGGACAACCATTTGAACCGTCCGGAAATTGCAGATGCCGTAAGTGGTATGATGGGACAGGACACCAGAAAATCAGACACCGTCGGACAGGATACCTATTACTGTGCTCTCAGTTTTGGTGTTGACCAGCACATTCTGCGCTTAGGACGTAACCAAACCAACGTTGTCAGTACGTTCCAGCAGATTTTGCCTTTGGATTTGGTTTCCTGTGTTATGCTTTTCTTTGTTTGTGCCTTTCTGTCTGATCAAGCCACAAACCTCATCGTTGAGCCAATGCTTCAGGCGGTCAATCAGATGGACAGCTTGGATCCAGCCGACTTCTACGATGAACTGACTCCGTTTATCAATACCATCCGTCAGCAAAACGATACCATTCGCGCACAGCTGGACTCCATCCGTCAAGACAAGGACACCATCACCCATATTCTGAAGAATATGAAAGAGGGTATGGTCATGCTTTCTACGGAACAGCGTATCCTTAGCGTCAACAATTCTGCTATGGAAATGCTGCACTGCACCATTTCGCAAGTAGAAGGAGAAAGTTTCCAGCAGCTTACGCAGGAAGACTCCCTGCTTCATGCAGTTTCTGACGCAATGGAAGGCTTGAGTGGTTCCGGTTATCTGCAGATCGAAGGTAGCGACCGAATCCACCAGTACTTTGCAAACCCTGTTTACGGCAGCCACGAACAGCGCAGTATCAGCGGTGTGATCCTCTTTTTAATGGATGTCACTGAGCAGCAGCGTGCACAGAAATCCCGCGAGGAATTCTCTGCCAACGTTTCCCACGAACTGAAAACGCCGTTGACCTCCATTTCCGGCTTTGCGGAATTGATGGAAAGCGGCATGGCATCTTCCAGCGATGATATCAAAATGTTCTCCGGTTTGATTCGCAAAGAATCTTCCCGCCTGCTGAATCTCATCGATGACATCATCCGACTCTCCCACATTGAAACTGCTGCCGATTTGTTGCAGGAAGAAATTGACCTTCTCGCCCTTGCACAGGAAGAATGTGAACATCTGCTCCCTGCCGCAGCGAAAAAGCAAATCTCAATAGTCTGCAATGGTGATGTTTGCAATATTCGTGGCAATCGAACCATGCTGCAAGAGGTGATTTATAACCTTTGCGAAAATGCGGTAAAATATAATAAGAACAACGGAACTGTCCATGTTACCGTTTATCAAAAGGACAACGAGGCTGTTGTTTCTGTATGTGACAACGGCATCGGTATCCCGAAAGAACACCACGACCGTATCTTTGAACGCTTCTACCGTGTGGATAAGAGCCGTTCCAAAGAAACCGGTGGTACCGGTTTGGGACTTTCCATCGTAAAACATATTGTACAGGCACATGGCGGTCGCCTAACCATTGACAGTGAACTTGGTCAAGGCAGCTGCATTTGTGCGATTTTCCCTCTCTCTGAAGAAAGGAATTGATTTCACTTGATTACTAAAGAATCCATTCGTAATGATGCCTCTATTCGTACCTACATTCATAAAGCCGACGAATCCATGGCTGCGCTCGGCTTCACTGAGCATGATGTTGCCCACGTGACCAAAGTAGCCGACTTCGCTGAAAAACTGCTTCTGGCTTTAGACTATCCTGCACGCACTGCAGAATTGGCGTGGATCGCTGGTTATATGCATGACATCGGCAATATCGTTAACCGTGTTGACCATGCACAGAGCGGTGCTGTTATGGCGTTCCGCATTTTGGATAAACTTGGCTGTGACGCAGAAGAACTCGCTACCATCGTCAGCGCCATCGGTAATCACGACGAAAAAGCAGCCTGTGCCGTTAACGAAGTGGCAGCTGCTCTGATCCTCGGCGATAAAACCGACGTGCGACGCAGCCGTGTACGCAATCAGGATCCTTCCACCTTTGACATTCATGACCGTGTGAATTTTGCTGTTTCCCAGTCCTGCACCATCCTCAGTGAAGACCGCAGCTCCGTTACCCTGGAATTGACCATCGATTCTGAAATTTCTCCGATCCTTGCTTATTTTGAAATT
>JAZQXX010000013.1:0-6400 GCA_045633085.1 Negativibacillus sp.
TGGAATGTTCAAAACTATTCAGCGAAAGACTGAACCAAGGTTACCAGAATATCCACGATTTTGTTCATGGAATCGATGGAAACGTATTCAAATCTGCCGTGGCAGTTGTGACCGCCGGTGCAGAGGTTTGGACAAGGCAGACCCATGTAGGACAGTCTTGCACCATCAGTACCGCCGCGTACTGGCAGGGACATTGGTTCTACGCCATGTGCACGGAATGCTTCTTCAGCTTTGGTAATGAGCTGTGGATATGGTTTGATCTGTTCCAGCATGTTGTAGTAGGAATCTTTCAGCTCCAGTTCGATGGAACAAGCAGGGCTGTATTTTTCGTTGAGGTAAGCTACGATTTTTTCCATACGAGCTTTTTTCTCTTCGAATTTTTCTTTATCGTGATCGCGGATGATGTAATCCATCACTGCGGTTTCGATGTCAGCTTTCAGGTTGTCCAGGTGAGTGAAACCTTCACGCCATTCAGTGTAAGCAGGATGTTCGTTCTTAGGCAGCATGGAATGCAGTTCCATTGCCAGGTCAACTGCGCTGATCATGATATTTTTTGCGCTGCCTGGATGTACGCTGCGGCCATGAATGGTAACAACAGCGGAAGCTGCATTGAAGTTTTCGTAGGAGATTTCGCCCAGTTCACCACCGTCAACGGTGTAAGCCAGATCTGCGCCGAAGCCTTTTACATCAAAGTGGTTTGCACCGCGGCCAACTTCTTCGTCAGGGGTGAAGCCGATTTTGATGGTACCGTGTTTTACTTCCGGATGAGTCAGGAAGTATTCTGCAGTGGAGATGATTTCAGCAATACCAGCTTTATCGTCGCCGCCCAGCAGAGTGGTACCATCGGTCACGATCAGATCCTGACCAACATATTTGTTCATGCTTGGGTAGTCCACAGGGCTCATTACGATATTTTTCTCTTCGTTGAGCAGAATATCGCCGCCTTCGTAGTGAACAACGCGAGCTTTGATGTCTTTGCCGCTGCAAGCTGGAGAGGTGTCCATATGAGCGATGAGGCCCAGAACGGTTTTATCTTCATAACCTTCGGATGCTGGAATGGTACCGTAAACATAGCCCAGTTCGTCCATGAAAGCATCAGCAATACCCATAGCTTTCATTTCTTCTACCAGGTAAGCACCCAGGTCTTTCTGTTTCATGGTAGTAGGAACGGTCTTGGAAGAACCATCGGATTCGGTATCAAAGGATACATATTTCAGGAAACGTTCATAAGTCAGCATAAAAAATAACTCCCCTCAAAATTAGATTGGATTTGCTTTCATTATACTCTGAAAGCGCCATTCCTGCAAGGAAAAGACGGGAAAATTTATAACGAATATGGTCTACAAAATCTTCTTCACTAAAATCGCTTCTTCATCGCGGCTCACTTCCGTAAATCCGCAGCGCAGGAACAATCCAATCGCCGAATTGTCGATGGCAATGTTGTCGTACAATTCTGCCAATCCATTGGCTTTTGCAGCTTCGCAGAGTAAGTTCAGAGCCACTCTTCCATAGCCTTTTCCTCGATGCTTAGCATGGACGATCACATCGCAGTACCAGCGGGAATCCCCCTCATCGAAGCGAAAAGCACACTCACCAACAAAGATTTTTGATTCCATTTCGTATAAGTAGCGATAAAAATACCGTTCGTTGTTGGAATTCAGCCATTTTTCGTACCATTTCTCCCATTTTTCTCTGGAAAAGTCGATACAGCCTCCATAGGCATGATTGTAAGACATGGTCGCCTCATCGGCCAGAAGTTCCTGTCGAAAGCTCAATTCTTCCAAACAAGGCTTGTGCAGAATCATTGCTTCACCTCAATTTCATGTTAAAAAAGCAGCGGAAATTCCGCTGCTTTCTGTTTCTTATTCTTCCTCATCGTTCTCGATTGCTTCTACTTCGATAAGCTGCTTGCCGCAGCGTGGACAGATGAAAACATTATTTTTTACACGTTTGCCGCAGTTTGGACAGCTTTCAAACAGCATGTTCAGAACGACAACTGCAATCACCAGTCCCCACATTACATAACGCAGGACTTCCAGTTGCAGAACGGTATTCAGCAGCATCAGCGCAATGGCAACTGCGATCAGCAGCCATTCAGGCAGACTGAGTTTCTTCAGTTTCATCCACTTTCCTCCTATCGAACGATAGCGCCGTAACCAAGAGCGATGGTACGCAATGTTTCTTCTTCGATATCAGAACGGGAATCTACAAAAGCTCGTCCGTTAAACATCAGCAAGGCCATCTCCAGCGCTTCCTCATTGTCGGACAAGAAAGAAACCGGCTTGTGGAGCATGTGAGCATTTTCTGCAAAGTTCCATGCATCTTCCATGCTGTCGATTTGAATGGTGATAACATCAAAGGACTCATCCTCAGCTTCCAGTAATTCGTCAGCCATATCAAACCCGCATTCGATCGGTTCAGACTGGTCGAAAAATTCGTCAAGGAAGTATGGCTCGGTTTCACCTGCCATAAAGATACTATCTGTATCCAAAGGCACTTCACGAACTCGGTGATTACCGCTGTCTAATTCCTGCTTCAATGCAGAAATATACTCCGGACCTACGCCTCGGCCACCGCCCAAAATGTGCGCACCGCAGCGATGCAGTTCTGACATTGCTTTGGCCCACTGTTTTGGATCGTTATTGGCCGCCACCGGTTTTACTACCAGTGGAATGCTGGCATATGGAGCCATCTCTTCCACATGACGGCGAAGGTGGCTCAAGTCACCGCCTCGACAAGTCAAACCAAAAGCGGAAGCTCCCAGCGACTGACACACAATCAGTGCTGCAACAAGGTCACAGCCCAGATTGGTTTCACCGTCCTGTTCGACATCCAGCACTACCCAAACAGGCAGTCCAGTCTGTTTGCAGCCAAGAATGGCTGCACGACAGTGGGACAGAGATACCATATTATCTGCCAACAGCAAGTCAGCTCCACCGCGTTTTAAGGCGAAAGCCTGCTCTGCGTAAATGTTGACAATATCAAGGAAAGGCGTTTCACCGAAAGGCTGTGCGTGAAGCGTCAGCGGAGATAAACTGCCTGCAACCAGAATATCTTTGTTCTGGCTTTTTGCAGCCTCTACTGTCAATTTGGTCAGGCCAATATTGATTTCTGTTGTTTTATCCTCCAGACCGAAAACCTCCAAATGGCTGCGGTCTGCAGTATCTGTCGGTGTGCAAACAATGCGGCTGCCGGCCCGCGCATATTGCGCAGCCAGCTCCGTCAAAATCTGTGGGTGTTCCAGTAAATACTGCTCTGCGCAGAATTTTTCACTTGGAAGACCCTGTCGGGTCAAGAGTATGGACAGATCTCCATCCATTAATGAGGGGTGAGGCAGGTTCATTGCTCCAATCCTTTCGTGAATCGCTTGGGTTTCTTACATAGATTCTGGTACAGTGATTTTCAGCAGTTCCAGCATGTTGCAGAGAGTGGTTTTCACTGCCATGCAGAGGCTGATTCTTGCCTGCATCAGAACTTCATCTTCGCCCTGTACGCGGCAGTTGGTGTAGAATTTGTGGAACATGGTAGCCACGTCCACGCAGTAGTGGGTCATACGAGCTGGGTCGTAGTTTTTCGCAGCGTTGATGATTTCCTGTGGGCAGAGAGCCAGTTTACGGATCAGCTCACGTTCTTCTGCGGTTTTCAGTACTTCCAGATCAGCGATGCTGCAGGATCTTGCTTCGATACCCTGTGCATTCAGGTTTTTCAGAATGGAGCAGATACGAGCATGAGCGTACTGTACATAGTAAACTGGGTTGGAAGAAGATTCTTCTACTGCCAGGTCGAGGTCGAAGTCCAAAGTGGAGTTTGGTTCACGCATATTGAAGAAGAAACGAGCTGCATCAATTGGAACCAGGTCGGTCAGGTCAGACAGAGTGATCGCTTTACCGGTACGTTTGGACATTCTGTAAGGTTCGCCGTCTTTCATCAGACGAACCAGCTGCATCAGAACGATATCCAGTTTGCTGCCATCCAGACCAACTGCGTCCATTGCACCTTTCAGACGTGCAACGTGACCGTGGTGGTCAGCACCCCAAACGTTGATTACGCGGTTGAAGTTACGGTCTGCGAATTTATTTTTGTGGTAAGCGATGTCAGCTGCGAAGTAGGTTGGGTTGCCGTTTGCACGGATGAGAACTTCGTCTTTTTCACCGCCGAATTCGGTTGCTTTGTACCAGATTGCGCCGTCTTTTTCGTAGGTCAGGCCGCGGCTGCCCAGATGTTCAACCACGGCTTTTACTGCACCGCTGTTGTGCAGGGTGCTTTCTGGGAACCATACATCGTAAACGATGCGGTATTTTTCCAGGTCGGATTTCAGTTTTGCTACGTTGAGAGGCAGAGCAAAATCAACAAGAGCTTTTCTGCGTTCTTCTTCGGATTTTTCCATGTAAGAATCGCCGTGGATCTCTGCAAACTGCTGTGCACGTTCTTTGATATCTTCGCCGTGGTAGCTGTCTTCTGGCAGTTCTACTGCATCTTCACCTTTGAAGAGCTGCTGATAACGGATATCCAGGGACAAACCAAATTTTTCGATCTGGTTGCCGGCGTCGTTGATGTAGAATTCTTTGGTTACATCGTAGCCACAAGCATCCATAGCTGCTGCCAGACAGTCACCGATGGCACCGCCGCGTGCGTTACCCATGTGCATTGGACCGGTTGGGTTTGCAGATACGAACTCGATCATTACTTTTTCGCCTTTACCGTAGTCGCTGCGGCCGTATTCTTTACCTGCTTCCAGAATACCGGAAACGGTTGCTGCGAACCAAGCATCTTTTACGAAGAAGTTGATGAAGCCAGGACCTGCGATTTCTGCTTTTTCTACGTAAGAAACAGCGGAGAAGTCCATATTTTCCAGCAGGATTGCAGCGATTTTAGCAGGTGCATTGCGGAATGCACGAGCAGATACCATTGCTGCGTTGGTTGCGAAGTCACCGTGGGAGGTGTCGCCAGGGATTTCTACAGTGTAGTTTGGCAGTTCAGCCTGTGGAAGCTGACCTGCAGCCATTGCTTTTTCCATGGAGGAACGAATCAGGCCATGTACCTCATTCATTGCTTCCTGTACAAAGTTTTTTGTCATTTGAAACGACCTCTTTCTTATATTTCCAGTTTATTGTTTCCTATTATACGTTTTTCCAATCGATCTCGATCTCATTGTAGCTGCTGATGCCGCCGCCCAAATCAAGATTGTATGCAAGGAACAGATGTCCGCCATTTTCATTGGTTTTCAGTTCGTGCTGACGGCCGCGGACATCGATGCTCATAGAGCCGAATTCTGTATTGTACTCGCAGGTATTGCACTCATCCGGCTCGATGACCAGCTGAGAGCTGGCTCTACCGCGACGGTTCATGGTCACTTTGCGCTCAGGACCCAATTCCAAAACGGTGCTATGTCCTTCAAAACCGGTCACTTCTGTTTCATCATAAGACAGATAAAGCAGACCGTTTTCTTCATAGAAGCAGCCCATTGTGGAAAGTTCCATCTCATCGCTTTCACCGTCCATGACCTGTGCACTGCGAATAATGATTTCTACGTCTTGTTTCACTTGTTTTCTCCTATACCAGCTCCACCCTGTTCAGGTTGCCGTTGACCGGCTCACCGAGGAAGAGAGATGCTGTCTGTTCAAATCCGCTGACCTGGTCAGTGACATTGTACTCGGTCGTACCGCTTTCCTGTCGCTCTGCAAGCATGCCCTTTTCTGTCAGGACAGCTTTTACATAGCGTGCCGTACATTTTCCCGGATCAATGAGGCTCACCTCATGGTTCAGCAGGTCGTCAAAAATATCATAGAGGATCGGATAATGGGTGCAGCCGAGGATCAGAGTATCGATTTTTTCTTCGATCAGCGGTTTCAGATACATTTCTACTGACAGACGTGCAATCTGATTATCCGGCTGTACTAAGCCATTTTCCACCACATGAACCAGCAGCGGACAGGCATTGCCAAACACCTGTACCTCCGGACGGAGAGCGCAGATGGTCTTTCCGTAGGAATTGCTGCGGATGGATGCGGAGGTACCCACCACGCCGACACGACCCTGTTTTGTCAGGGTACAGGCTTCCTGTGCGGAAGGTCTGACTACATCGGCATAAGGTACACCCAGGTTGTCGGAAATCTCTCTCGGCAGTGTGCTGCTGACTGTACCGCAAGCGGCAACGATCATTTTTACATCTTTGCTCTTGAGAAAATTGATATCCTCCATGGCGTACTTGATAATGGTTTCGCGGCTGCGGCTGCCGTAAGGCACGCGACCGGTATCTCCAAGGTAAACGATGTTCTCGTTTGGAAGGATCTTGTGCAGCTCTTTGACAACCGTCAGGCCACCCAGACCGGAGTCAAAGACACCGATGGCTCTGTGATCCATACAGGGCCTCCTTTGTTGAAAATTATTTGCGTTCCAG
>JAZQXX010000014.1:0-12463 GCA_045633085.1 Negativibacillus sp.
CCACCATCTGTTCACTGATGACTGCTTTGCGCAGGGAGCCATCGCTGCTCAAGAGGGATGCGCCGTACACTTCCGGGGAACGGAGAATGCCGGCAGGTTTGAACTGGTACTCGTAGCACCACAAATCTCCCGCACTGCGCCAGGAGTTCGGGCTCTGGTAGAAGTACACGCCCTGGGTGTGGTGAAGCTGGGCGAAACCGTTCTGTCGGGTTCCGTACAGACGGACAGCAATGTCATGTTCGCCGGCTTCGCAGGAAATGTCCATGGCGTATGGGGAGAAGGCGATGTTGCCTCGGTCCTCACCGTCCACAAAGACTTTCAGCAGACCGCCGCGGTACTGCGGAACGCGCAGACGGAAGCCGCCGTCAGTTTTCACGCGGAGGTGATAGAGCAGGTTTCCGGTGTAGAACGGCAGACCCTGACGGGTGATGTTACCGAAGCCAAGTTCGGTCACAGGAGCAGTGAGCAGTTTTTCGGTGCCGTTGACACGGACGCCGAAGTCGCCCAGCAGATGGAAATATTCCAAATTGGTGCGGCGGCCGATCGGAACCGTAACTTCCAGAATGTTCTCGCCGGCATGAAGTGCAGGCAGGGAAACGGTGCTGATGGCTTTGTCCACATACCAGCCGTCGATGGTTGAAGGAACTGCTTCGCCGTTGAGGACGATCTCGCTGCTTTCAGCGTCTTCCAGAGCCAGTTTCGGCTGAGCCACAGCCACCTCGCTGCGGATTCGGAAGCGGAGAGTCAGGCGGTCTTTCGGGGTTTCCGGAGCGATGAGGTACGGCTGCACCACTTCTTTGCGGCGCACAGGAATGTCCAGTTGACGACGCACGATGTTGTCGATACGCAGCAGCTCCTCTTCGGAGTAGAACTCACCGCTGTTGAAGGCGTATTCTGCCATGTCCAGAAGCAGCATATTCGGTTCTTCCAAGGTAACAGGAACCTTGCCGAAGCGAATGTCGGCAGCAGGAAGCTCAATGGAAGAAGCAACGGAAACTTCCGCGCCTTTGCCTGGAGTCAAGCGGAGCAGCAGGCTTTCATGGATGAACCAGTCCCGTTCCACAATGGTGTTTCCACCGCGGTAAACAGCCGGCAGTGGAGAAATCTCACCGTTGAGGGTGTTGTACTGGGTCAACGCGTACTCGCCTTTGATGATGAAGCGAACTTTTCCGGCGTCGTCCACATCAGGACAGGTTGGATTTTTGCCGTTGCAGAGGAAGAGCCACAGTCCGTCACCGTCTTCACGGAGCTGATGGAGGATACGGTCTTCACGGCGACCGTCGGCACGGCGAATATCAAGGAAACGCAGTGGCTCCAAAGCATTGAGCAGCTGAGAAGAGGCGTCACTGATGGAAGCCGCTGCTTCAAAGAGAGCTTGTGCTTCATCGGAAGGTTCTGCGTTGACGTAAGCAGGACAGTCACCTAAGCTCAGCAGCAGACCGCCGGCTTTTTGGAAGGCAGTCAGACGCTGAATGGTGCTGCTGCGGATGGTGGAGAGTTTCGGGATGATGACAGCGTCGTAGCTCATCTGACCCACCTGCAGCGGATTGCTGCCCACAGGGCAAAGCTCCGGCAGCTCTGCTTCACAGAGGTAATCGAAGTCGATGCCGCCGAAGAGAAGAGTTTCTGCCAAGCCGCTGAACTGTTCTTCCATTTGAGAACGAATGGCAGCGGTGCGGTCAGAAGGTCCCCAGTGGAGCCAGTAGCTTTCGATCGGATGAAGCACAGCCACGCGTACTTTGGCTTTACCGCGGGTCAGAGCGGTGTTTAGACGGGCGAAGTGGTCCTCCACCATGGAGAACTGATCCCACCACGGGGACTGATAGTTGATGGCAGCAGGGTAGTCGCGTTTTGCTTCGCCTTTCATGGTCATCCATGCAAGATGAGGCACACGGACCGTGACGCCAAGGCAAGCCTGCCAGTCACCCTGCAGCTTGTAGCCGCGGAAGTCGTAATCCCAGCCGGTCACGCCGTACAGTTCAGAGAGCATACCCTCTTTGCCGGCCTGACGGACGATGGACTGAGTCTGTTTTGCACTGGTGTATTCGTGGAAGTCACAGAGCATATCGATGCCCGGAATGCCGAAGCAGCGGTAACATCTCATGGCGTCACCCACAGCCTGTGTTTGACTTTCCAGGGTCGGTTCGCCCATCACATGACCAGTCATGGCGATGCCGTGGGAGTCGCACCAGTTGCCGATTTGCTTGCAGTAGGATTCCACAAAGCGGTCGGTCAGGAGATTCTGCAGCTTCCAGCGGACAGAGGAGAGTTTTCCGTCGGGAAGCTCCCAGAGAAGTTCCGGAAGAACATCCAGCAGATTTTCGCCGTAACGCTGCTGATACAGCTGCTCCAAGCCGGCGGTCCATGGCAGGAATACGTCTTTTTGCTCATTGGAGAAGGCAAGAGGTTCCTTCGGAGTGAACTGCGGCTCATCGGTGAAGATGGCAGGGATCAAGCCACCGAAATCTTTTCCGCAGGCTTGGTAATATTCTTCGTGAGTGCAGCTGATGAAGTCATGAATAGCTTTTGGATTCAGGGTGTCCACATAGGCACAGTTGTTGAACCATGGATCCTCGGTGGCAGTTTCCATGTAGGCGTACCATTTAACACCCACTGCGGTGTCATTTTCGCTGATGCGTTTGGCAGAAACGAGAGAACCGTCATCGCTGAGTTTGACATCGTACACCGTCAGCAGAACGCCGTTGTCCTGTCGGATGTTTTCCTGTCCGCGACCCGGTTCCGGTTTCAGATTGCGGTTTGGACGTTCTTCAGAATAAGGGACTGTGGTCATCAGCAGAGTCTTGCGGGCATTTTCCGGCTGATTTCTGGTGACCTTGCCTCCGGCAGTACCGGAAGGCCAGCGGTCCTCATCGTAGAGCCAAGCCAGCATCTCTTTTTTGCGGGCTTCTTCCACGCAGCAGCGGATGTGGTCCATGAAGTCGTCGGAGAGGTAAGGGCTGTCCAAACCGGTGCGGACATGCATATGAAAACCACCCAAACCCATGGTTTCAAAGACGGAGATCTGGCGTTTCAGTTCCTCATCATCGAGGCGTCCGTTCCACGCCCAAAACGGGGTGCCGCGGTACTCACTGGTAGGCTGTTTAAAAAGCTGGGGATCCAGCTGAAGTGCGGAATTTTTCGGGTAGAGCATACAATTTCTCCTTTCCGTAATTGCTTATTTTAGTATAATAAATGCAGAAAGTTCCGTCAAGAACCCTTTACAGCAATAAAGTTTTGTGATAGTCTTTTTGATAGAAAAGCGTTGAAAAAGGGGCGTATTTATGAGTTTTCTGGAACGTGTTGCATTCCGTCAGAAAGAGGAACGGGTGAAGCAGTATCTCATGCCGCAGCGTGTGGTTTTGACGCAGGGAAGTGTCAGTGCTTCCTCCAAATTGCTCAAGGAAAAAGATCTGCAGATCGACCTGTACGAGCCGTCAGTGACCGTTCTGAAAAACGGCGCGGAAGGCAGGAAAAAGGCAGGTATCCTGCTGGACTTCGGCTTTGAATTCCACGGCGGTGTCCGTATCCTCACTTCCCGTATCCGCGGAAATTCCAGCGCCGGTGCAACTCTTCCGGATGCTATGGTACGCATCTCCTTTGGCGAAAGCGTCAGCGAAGCCCTCTCTCAGCTGGGAGAAAAAGGTGCCTGCAACGACCACTCTCCGAGGGTCATGACTGTTCCCATCGTCACCCTCAGTGACCTGGAGTTCGGTCAGAGCGGTTTCCGCTTTGTTTATTTGGAGCTGCAAAGCCCGGACTGCCTGTGGCAGATCAAAAGCGTGCTGGGCAGCTTCGTTTATCGAGAGCTGGATTACAAGGGCAGCTTTGAGTGCAGTGATCCGCTGCTGAATCGCATTTATGAGGTTTCTGCCTACACCTGTCACTTGAATCTGCAGAACCTGCTGTGGGACGGCATCAAGCGTGACCGTTTGGTGTGGGTCGGTGACACCCATCCTGAAATGCTGACCATCTGCGCACTGTTCGGACAGAACGACACGCTGGACGAAAGCCTGCGCTTTGCGAGAAAACACGCTCCGCTGCCGCAGTTTATGAACGGTATGCCGAGCTACTCCCTGTGGTGGCTGCTGATCCTCCGCGACTATTACATGGCTACCGGGGATAAGAAATTCTTAAACGAACAGAAAAAATACGCTTTGGCTTTGGCGAAGCAGATGGCTTCCTTTATCCATGAGGATGGCTGCCACGACCTGCCAGATTACTTCCTTGACTGGCCGACCCGCCATACCCCGGCAGCAAAAGCCGGTGTTCACGGTCTGCTGATCCTGACCATGGACGCCTGCGCCGATTTGGCGAAGTGGTACGGCGATAATGAGGCTTCTGCTCAGTATGCGGCTCATGCAGCTGCCATGAAACAGCACTGCCCGGACTGCGGTACTGCAAAACAGGCCATCGCCATGCAGACTTTAGCGGGTATTCGCGACAAAAAAGCCACCGCAAAAGAACTGACTGCTGACGGCGCAAAAGGTATGTCTACCTTCATGAGTTACTACATTCTGAAAGCCATGAGTGAGGACAACATGACAGCAGCGCTGTCTGCGCTGAGGGATTACTACGGTGGTATGCTGAGCATGGGTGCCACCACCTTCTGGGAAGACTTCGATTTGGCTTGGCTGGGCAATGCCGCAGCCATTGACGAGGTGGTACCTGCCGGTAAAAAAGACATTCACGGCGACTTCGGTGCCTTCTGTTACGAAGGCTTCCGCCACAGCCTCTGCCATGGTTGGTCCAGCGGACCGGTGCCCTTCCTTGCGGAACGGGTGTTGGGCATCCGCATCGAAGAAGCCGGATGCAAAACGATTCGTTTACAGCCTGATTTAGGCGATTTGGACTGGGCCAAAGGTACATTCCCAACGCCGAAAGGTGTGCTGACGGTTTCCGTCTACCGCGACAGCGACGGCGAAACTCATGTCGCTTACGAAGCACCGAAAGGTATTACCATTCTTACCGAATACTAAGGGAGGTCATTTCCTTGAAATACTATCTTGCCATCGACATTGGAGCTTCTTCCGGACGACACATTGTGGGCTGGAAGGAACAGAGTGAACTGAAAACCGAGGAAGTGTTTCGCTTCCCGAACCAAATGCAAAACGACGGTCTGCGCCTGACCTGGGATATTGACGAATTGAACCGCAATGTGCTGGAAGGTATCAAAGCAGCCTTTGCAAAATATCCGTCCATCGAGAGCCTGTCCATCGACACTTGGGGTGTGGACTACGTTCTGCTGAAAGGGGATGAGGAGGTCCGTCCGGTGTACGCATACCGCGACAACCGTACCCTCATCATTCCGCCGGAGTTGCACGCGCGCATTCCTTTTGCGGAGCTGTACCGCCGCACCGGCTGTCAGTTCCAAACCTTCAACAGCATTTACCAGCTCTGCGTGGATCACAAGCAGGACCGTTTCCGCGGTGTCACCGACCTCTTGATGATGCCGGAATATCTCATGTATAAACTCTGCGGAGTGAAAGCCCGCGAATACACCGACGCCACCACCATGGGTATGGTCAATGTGGAAAGCGGTGAATTCGATGAGCACATCATCGACGAGATCAAACTGCCAAAGCTGC
Source organism: Negativibacillus sp. (assembly GCA_045633085.1). Classification (GTDB taxonomy): domain Bacteria; phylum Bacillota; class Clostridia; order Oscillospirales; family Ruminococcaceae; genus Negativibacillus. The sequence goes on from JAZQXX010000014.1 coordinate 5,586, forward strand.
TCTTCCCAAAACTGCAGCAGCCGGGTACAGTTCTCGGTGAGCTGCTGCAGGAAGTGCAGGAAAAAGTCGGCGGAAACTGCAAGGTGGTCCTCTGTGCAACCCATGACACTGCTTCCGCAGTGGAAGGGATCCCGATGGAAGGAAATTATCCGTACATTTCCTCCGGTACCTGGAGTTTGCTGGGTGTGAAAACCGAAAAAGCCATCACCGATGATGCCAGTCGTGAGTCCAACTACTCCAACGAAGGCGGCGTGGGCTACAATCGTTATCAGAAAAATATTATGGGTATGTGGTTGGTCAACGAGCTGAAGCGTGAGCTTTGCCCGGGCTGGACTTTTCCACAGGTGGTCGCAGCAGCTGAAGCAAGCTCCTGCACTTTGACCATCGACGCCAGCAGCGAAGATTACCTCTCTCCGGAGAGCATGAAGGCTGCTTTTGATGCAGCTACCGGCGGTCAGCTGAAGGACGCTGGTGATTACTTCCGCTGTGCATACCAGTCTTTGGCCAACAGCTACCGCATTGCTTTGGCTGATCTGGAAGCCAACACCGGCAAACAGTACGACAAACTGTACATCGTTGGCGGCGGTGCGAAAAATGCCTTCCTCAACCGACTGACCGAAGAAGCCTGCGGTAAGCAGGTCATCGCACTGCCGATCGAAGCCACCGCTCTCGGCAACCTGACTGTGCAAATGAAGAGGGGAGAATAAGCATGAGCTATCTTGAAGCGAAAGAAAAATATGCCAAACTGGGTATCGATACCGACGCTGCCATTCAGCGTCTGAAGACTGTTCCGATCGCTCTGCACTGCTGGCAGGGTGACGACGTTGGCGGCTTCGACCAGAAGGAAAAAGCCCTCACCGGCGGTATTCAGACCACCGGAAACTATCCGGGCAAAGCAACGACCCCGGAAGAGCTGATGCAGGACATCGACAAAGTTATTGAGCTGGTGCCTGGTCAGGTGAAGATGAATCTCCATGCCTGCTACGCCATCTTCGACGAGGAAAACGGCGGCTGGGTAGACCGCGATAAACTGGAACCGAAGCACTTTAAAAAATGGGTGGACTACTGCAAGGAAAGAGGCATGGGCTGCGACTTCAACCCGACCTTCTTCTCCCATCCGATATGCGATCCGCTGACCCTGTCCTCTCCGAATGAAGAAACCCGCAAATTCTGGGTGGAACACGGCAAAGCCTGCGTGCGTATTTCCCAGTACCTTGCAGACGAGCTGGGTCAGCCTTGTGTCATGAACATTTGGGCAGGCGACGGCTTCAAAGACATTCCTGCCGACCGTCTTGGTCCAAGACTGCGATACAAACAGTCCTTCGATGAAATTCTCTCCGAGCCTTTCGATAAAGAAAAAGTATACCCTTGCGCCGAGTCCAAAGTTTTCGGCATCGGTGTGGAAAGCTACACCGTCGGCTCTGCGGAATGGTGCCTGAAATACGCCGCTTCCCGAGACGACTGCATCAGCCTCATGGACAACGGTCACTACCATCCAACCGAAGTGGTGTCCGATAAAATCTCCTCCGTGCTGGCTTACGATAAGAAAATGGCGCTTCATGTGACCCGCGGTGTCCGCTGGGACTCCGACCATGTGGTGCTCTTTGACGACGAAACCAAGGAAATCTGCAAAGAAATCGTCCGCTGCGACGGCTTGGACCGTGTGTTCATCGCACTGGACTACTTTGATGCATCCATCAACCGTGTTTCTGCGTGGGTCACTGGCTTCCGTAACCTGCAGAAAGCCCTGCTCTTTGCGCTGCTGCAGCCAAACGAAACTCTGACCAAACTGCAGAATGAAGGCAACTTCACCAAACTGATGGTGCTGCAGGAAGAACTGAAAACCATGCCATTCGGCGATGTTTGGGAAGAATACTGCAAAGTCTGCGGCAAACCGGCCGACGGCCTGTGGTTCCCGGAAATCGAGAAATACGAAGCAGAAGTGCTGAGCAAGAGAGGTTAGTACCATGAAAAATATTTTCGAAGCTCCGTTTGTGGAGGAAATGAGAAAGACTACCGCCAATATGTACCGTCTTGGTTGGGATGAACGCAACGGCGGCAACATCAGTATGCTGTTGGACGAAGCAGAACTTGCGGATTACCTCGATTTGACCCAGGTGCTCCGCAGCATTCCTATCGGCTTTGAGGCGAAAGCCCTCATCGGCAAGTATTTCATTGTCACCGGTACCGGAAAATACTTCAAAAATGTGGACACTGACCCGGAAACCAATCTTGGTATCCTGCGTATCGCCGAAGACGGCTGTACCGCAGAATTGCTGTGGGGCTACAAGGACGGCGGCAAGTTCACTTCCGAGTTCCCTGCTCACATGATGAGCCACATGGCCCGTCTGTCTGTTGATCCGGAACACCGCGTAGTCATGCACTGTCATCCGACCTACACTTTGGCTATGAACTATGTTCACGAACTGGACGAGAAGAAAATCACCCATACTCTGTGGGAAATGTGCACCGAGTGTATCGTTGTGTTCCCGGACGGCGTCGGTGTTCTTCCATGGATGCTCTGCGGCACCAACTCCATTGGTGAAGCTACTGCAGAGAAAATGAAAGAGTTCCGTCTGGTGATTTGGGGTATGCACGGCATTTACGGCGTGGGCAAAACCATGGACGAAACCTTCGGCCTCATCGAAACCGTGGAAAAAGCGGCGCAGGTCTACATGCTCACCGCACATCTGCCACGCATCAACACCATCAAAGACTGCGAACTGCAGGAACTGGCAGAAGCCTTCGGCGTGAAATACCGCAAAGACTTCCTGAATCTGTAACAACAAAGGGACAGGGGAAAGACCTGTCCCTTTTCCATAGTTGCACAACGGCGGAAAGCGTACTATAATAGAAACAGAAGGGAGGCTGTGTTCATGACCAATGTAGAACAGGTACTGCGTATCATTTGGGACGGTATGGAAACCATGACCGTGGATTTCAAGCGGGATTTCTATAAAAATCTCCATGCCACCGATTTCATCAAGGACATCGCAGCCTTCGCAAACTGTGAAGTAGACGGGGATAAGTGGATCATCTTCGGTGTGGACGACAAGACACGCACCCTCTGCGGTATCGACCCGTACAGCTATCTCACTGTGGACGCCATGGATCAGTACATCAGCGTCGCTATCGAGCCTTTTGTGCATATCGAGAGCGAACTGTTCCAGTACGACGACAACATTCTGGCATATATCAAGATCTGTGCCGACAACAGAGATCAGCCGTATGTGGTCAAGGAAACCTGCGGCCGCAACAGCCAGATCGAAAAGGGTGACATCTACATCCGCAAAGGCACCTGCAATCTGAAGGCCGGACGCATGGACATCGATGCCATGTACGCCGCAAAATCGGAACATATCGAATAGATTTTGTAACAGCTTCCTTCGGGAGGCTGTTTTTTTATGAATTTTCTGAAAATTTTTTTCTCAGCAAAGGCTGCAGATATATGGAAAAATAAATCAGAAGGTGTTATAATAAGGTGACTCTTTCCGACCGGAAAAAGTCAGAACAACAAAATATTTCAATGCAAGGGGAAAGTTTATGGAAAAAGTAAAGAAAACGTTATCCTTTGTAGAAGCTCTGGCAATCGTTGTTGGTATGATCATCGGTAGTGGTATCTTCCTGAAACCATCCATTGTTCTTGCTAATGCCGGTACTCCATTGGCTTCTCTGCTGGCATGGATCGCCGGTGGTATCATCACTCTGGCATCCGCGCTGTCCATCTCCGAGATCGCTTCCGCAATTCCACGCTCCGGCGGTCTGTACACCTACCTGGAAGAACTCTACGGCGAACCTGTTGGTTACCTGCTGGGTTGGGTTCAGACCATCGTGTCTTACCCTGCTTCCATCGCTGCTCAGGCAATCGCGTTCGCTACCTACGCTAACGTATTCCTGCCAATGGGCGACTGGGCTCAGAAATTCATGGCATTCGGCGTTCTGGGCTTCCTGCTGCTGATGAACATCCTGTCCACCAAATACGGCGGTATGATTCAGACCATCGCAACTGTTGGTAAACTGATTCCTATCATCGTTATCATGGGTCTGGGTCTGTTCAGTGAAGGTCAGCTGAACTTCACCGCAGGTGAAGTTGCTACCATGACCGGTTTCGGTGCAGCAATTCTGGGTACTCTGTGGGCATATGACGGCTGGATCGGCGTTACCAACATGGCTGGTGAGCTGAAAAATCCAGGTAAATCTCTGCCAAAAGTTATCACCATCGGTATTCTGATCCCAATCGTTGTTTACGCAGTATTCAACATCGTAATGTTCCGCGTACTGCCTTACGAAGAAATGGTTGCTTCTGCTACTCCAGGTGCACTGGCTGCAGAAAAACTGCTGGGTGCAGGCGGCGCTGCCTTCATCACCGCTGGTATCATGATCTCCGTATTCGGCGCACTGAACGGCTACCTGATGACCGCTGCTCGCGTACCTCAGGTAATGGGTGCAAAAGGTCAGCTGCCATTCGGCAAAGTTCTGGGTGCTCTCCATCCTAAATTCCAGACTCCAGCAAACGCTCTGATCTTCCAGGCTGTTATCGCAGTTCTGTACATCCTCTCCGGTTCCTTCAACACTCTGACCGATATGCTGATCTTCGTTCTGTGGATCTTCTTCACTCTGGGTGTAATCGGTGTATTCGTAATGAGAAAGAAACGTCCTGACCTGCAGGGTGAATACAAAGTTCCTCTGTACCCAATCGTTCCAATCATTGGTATCGCAGGTTCTTCCTACATCATTATCAGCACCATCATGTCTGATCCAATCAACTCCTTCGTCGGTATCGGCCTGACTGTAATCGGTCTGCCAGTATACTTCTGGAGCAAAAAGAAAAAAGCAGCTGCAAAATAAGCACTGTCTGTAAGACCCGCTTCGGCGGGTCTTTTTTTGTGCCCGAAAGGGTGCTATAATGGGGAAAAGGGGGAATTTGATGTTCCGTGAAATGAGAAGAAAGAATCAGCAGCTGAGCCGAGAGCTCTGCATTGAAATATTGGAGAAAGCCACTTCCGGTGTGCTGGCGGTTTTGGGCGATGAGGGCTATCCTTACACCGTACCGCTGAGCTATGTGTACCGCGACGGTGCCCTGTACTTCCACTGTGCTTCCGAGGGTCACAAGCTGGACGCCATCAGAGCTTGCGATAAGGCTAGCTTCTGCGTTATCGAACAAGATGAGGTCGTTGCGGAGAAATTCACCACCCACTATCGTTCTGTAGTGGCATTTGGACGGGTGCAGCTGTTGGCAGGAGAGGAGCTCTACGCTGCCATGAAACAGCTGGCAGGCAAGTACTCCCCGGAAGAAACAGCCCACAGCTTTGATAAGGAAATGGCGGAATCCCTACAGCATCTCAGCGTGCTGAAGCTTTGCATCGAGCATCTCAGCGGCAAAGAAGCCAAGGAGCTGATGCTCCGACGTCAGGGGAAATAGTCGGCGAAACCGACACAAATAAAAATAACTATAATAACAATAAAAGAAATAAAAATGACTCAAATAAGCGAGTGCGTGTTTTTTCTTTTAATATTTTAGAAAAAGCCTTTATTTGCGGGAAAAATATGCTATAATAAGATGTTAAATCTTCTGCAAAGGAATGAATTCTATGAATCTGAAACTGACAGCAACAGCACTGCTGACAAAAGCTCTGTCTTTTGTTGCACAGAAGCTGGGCGGCGGTACTGACCGTCCGGGCAGTATTGCGCTGAAGCTTTATCCTCAGGTGCTGAAAGCCCTGAAATATGACGGCAAAATCATCGCTGTGACCGGTTCCAACGGTAAAACCACCACCTCCAACCTCATCGCTCACGTGCTCCGTGAGCAGGGCTACAAGGTGGTAAACAACGCCAAAGGTTCCAACCTGACTTCCGGTATCGCAACCACTCTCCTCTGCGCAGCAGGCCTCAGCGGCCGCGTAAAAGCAGACTACGTGGTTCTGGAAGTGGACGAGTGCTACTCCCGCTTCATCTTCGAGGATGTTCCGGTGGATTACTATCTGGCGCTGAATCTGCTCCGCGACCAGGTCGTTCGCAACGGCAACCCTGACCTCGTGTTCGAGAAAGTGGCAGATGCCATTGCAAAACGTCCAAACTGCACCCTCATCCTCAATGCCTATGAACCAATCAGCCAGGACCTTGCTACCGAAAGCAACCCTGCACTGTACTTCGCAATGGACAAGACCGAACGCAGCACCGACCACTGTGTCAGCGGTACCCACGACTGCAAGATCTGTCCACACTGCTTCCACAAGATGGAGTATGACTTCTATCATTACAACCATCTGGGCCGCTTCCACTGTAGCAACTGCGATTACAAATCCCATGAGGCTGATTTCCTCGGTACCGATGTGGACTTCGAAAACCAGTCCATCACCATCAACGGCACCAAAGTGGATGTAACCTACAACACCACCTTCAATATGTACAACACCGTTGCGGCAGCGGCAGTTTGCTGCACTGCGGCTGGCATGACCGTGGAAGACTTCGCGAAAGGTGCGAAAACCTTCCATGTTGCCAAAGAACGTCTAGATTCCTTCCAGTTCGACGGCAGAAAGACTGTCTGCATGCTGACCAAACAGAATGCAGCTTCCTTGGATCAGAGCTTGTCCTACGTTCTGGAACAGCCTGGCGAAAAGACAGTTGCCATCTACATCAACAACGTTCTCTATCTGGATTACAAGGACATCAGCTGGCTCTACGACGTTGCGTTTGAACGTCTGCAGGGCAAAGTTGCCAACATCCTCTGCACTGGCAACCGTGCACTGGACGCAGCTGTCCGCGTAAAATGCGCAGGCTTCGGCGATGATGTGCTGGTTTACGAAAACGACATCGAAAAAACCAAAGAAGCCTTCCGCAAAACCAAAGGCGATATTTACATTTTGGCGACCTCTGCT
>JAZQXX010000015.1:0-2322 GCA_045633085.1 Negativibacillus sp.
CGAAATTTCCCGCCGCTTCCCGGACAAAAAACTGGCTGTCATGGGCGAATCTCTCGGCGGCGCGACCGCTCTGCTCATTGCGGAGAAACGCCCGGACCTGAGCTTCTGCGTGGCTGACTGCCCATACCACGACATGACCCGCGAGCTGAGCTACGTTGGCGCAAAACGCTACCGTATGCCGATGAAATTGGTGATGCCGGCAGTGGGACTGTGGTTCAAGCTGCTCACCGGCCGTTCCATGAAAGAAGCCAGCCCGCTGAACTTCATCGACCAGCTGAAGATCCCAACTCTGCTGGTACACGGCAGCGGCGACCTGGTAGTTCCGGTGGACTTCAGCCGTGAGCTGTCCAAGAAAAACGACAACATTACATACTGGGAGTGCGAAGGTGCGGCTCATGCCTGCATCGTTGCACTGGAACCGGAGGAATACTCCCGCCGCATGGCAGCTCTCATGGAAGAGGTGCAGGTCTAATGCCGGAAAAACTCTGGTACGAATTTGAAGACAGCGACGAGGAGCTGGACAACGCCGCAGATTGGCGGCAGCACAGCTGCTGCTTCACAGGCCACCGCATCCTCTCCGCAGAGGAAAAGGCGACCATCGCAGAAAATCTGCGTCCGCTGCTGCGTCATCTCATCGACAACGAAGGCTACTGCTGCTTTTTGGCAGGGGGAGCACTGGGCTTCGACACCATCGCCGCACAGACCGTACTGTCCTTGAAAGAGGACTACCCGCACATCCGTCTGCGTTTGGTTTTGCCTTGCCGTGATCAGGACAGCAAGTGGCGCTATGCAGAGCGCCAGCTTTACCGCCAAATCCTCCTTCAGGCAGACCATGTGGAGTACGTCGCTGACCGCTATGTGCCGGGCTGCATGCAGGCGCGAAACCGTGCTTTGGTGGAGCAGAGCAGCTGCTGTATCTGCGCACTGCGCCATAACGCCGTAGCAAGCGGCACAGAATTTACCGTAAAACTGGCGGAGGAGAAGGCACTTCCCGTGCACAATCTGCTCCGTTAAGGAAAGGGAGATAAGCTATGCGTACAGTAAACGTCATCGTTCTTCCCTACGATGAGGGATGGAAAGCGGCTTTCGAAGCCATCAAACAGGAGCTGGAACAAGCCATCGGCGGCATGACCGTGGCCATCGAGCACGTGGGCAGCACAGCGGTGGAAGGCCTGTCCGCCAAACCCTGCATCGACATTGATGTGGTCATCGAGGACGAGTCCGTCTTTGACGCCGTCAAAGCAAAATTAGCAAGCATCGGCTACATCCACGAAGGCGACTTGGGCATCAAGGGCAGGGAAGCCTTCGCTTACAGCGACAAAGCCCATCTGATGAAGCACCATCTGTACGTCTGTCCACAGCAGTCCCAGGAGCTGCGGCGCCATCTGACCTTTCGGGATTTCCTCCGCGCAAACCCCGACGCAGTGAAACAGTACGGCAGCGTCAAGGAACAGGCAGCACGGCTCTATCCCGACGACATCGACAGCTACATGGAGCATAAAGCTCCCTGCATTGAAGAACTGTACAAAAAATGCGGCTTGAAATAGTCACAGAGCTCGTGATTTTTGGATGGAATTGCCAAAACCATAACAAAAAAGAACAGGAAACAGCACATTGCCAAGCGTCCATAAACTTTTTCATCAGTTTTGGATAGGTTAGACAAAGAATTTCAACGGAGAAAGAGGCTGAATTTCGGCATTTTTTCGCTTGAAATTCGAAAATTTGAAAAAAATATCGAAAATCCACAGGTTTTTTGCAAAAAAATATTGCATTTTGGTTAATTCTTATGTAAAATAGAAATAGTTAGATTATCGTATACATTTTTCAAATTTGACTATATTGGACAAAAGAGGGGATCGTTTATGTCAAACAGATTGTTCCAGGGTATCGTACATCAGATGAGAGATTCTATCGACCGCGCAATTGGCGTAGTTGACAGCTCTGCCGTTATCATTTCCTGCAGCGACCTGACCCGTATTGGCGAATCCAACGAATATCTGGTGCTGGACCTCAGCGAAAATACCGATATCTTCGTACGTGATGGCTACACCTACAAACCATTCGGCACCCGTGCAAAACCGGACTATGCTGTTTTCGTAGAAGGCACCGATGAACTGGCTGCTAAATTCTGCAACGTGCTGTCAATTTCCTTCTCCAGCATCAAACAGTACTACGACGAAAAATACGACCGCAACAACTTCATCAAAAATGTTATTCTGGAAAACATCCTTCCAGGTGACATTTATGTTAAAGCTCGCGAGCTGCACTTCAACACCGACGTAAGCCGCGTTGTTCTGCTGGTTCGTGTTGTTAACTCCAACG
>JAZQXX010000016.1:0-3164 GCA_045633085.1 Negativibacillus sp.
TGTACTACTATGACCGCCGTCCAAAACTCTCTCTGGAAGGCACTCAGCGTATCATCGACTGCAACACCCAAGAGAAAAAATAGAACATAAAAAAGGAGCCTTTACAGGCTCCTTTTTCTTATTCTTTCGGACCGATACCCAGTTCAGTTGCGTATTTGCGCATACCGTTGATGCAGATGTCCATAACTTCTGCCATGTCCATGTTCAGCATCTCGCAGCCTTCTTTGATGACTTCGCGGTCAATTTTTGCTGCAAATTTTTTATCCTTATATTTCTTCTTCAAGCTGGATACTTCCAGGTCCATAATACCCAGCGGACGCATTTTTGCTGCTGCGGAAATCAGACCGGTCAAGCTGTCCACGGTGAAGATGCTCTTCTGAATGTTGGTGGTCGGTTCCACTTCGTTGCAGCAGCGGCTCCAGCCGTGGGACAGTACGTTGCGGATATCTTCTTCCTCTACGCCTGCTGCTTCCAGAATACCTCTTGCGTGCTGCAGATGTTCTTCTGGGAATTCTTCATAGTCTACGTCATGAACGTAGCCAACTGCTGCCCAGTGTGCTGCATCTTCGCCGAAATGTTCTGCCATTGCCTCCATTGCCACGCTAACTGCCAATGCATGTTCCAGCAAATGAGGCTGTTTGGTATGTTCAAGAACCAGCTGTTTTGCCAGTTCCATAGTCAATACTGCCATCGTTATTTCCCCCTATATAAAAATTCTGCCTTTATCATAGCACAAAGCCGTGGCAGATACAAGAAGAGCCGCCAAATGGCGGCTCTTAGCATTTCTATTCTTCAACGACCTGAACAGCTACGCAGTTTGGTCCACCCTGTGTGATGAAAGCAGGGCTCAGCATCAACAATTCATAGGAAGCGTCCGGAAGAACTTTTTTCAGAATTTCGATGGCTTCTTTTGCCTGTTCTTCTGCATCTGCATGAGTGATGTAAACTTTCCAGCCTTTGCCCACACCTTTACGAACCAGCGCATCACCGACAAACTGAATTGCCTGTTTGAAGCTGCGTTTGATACCGGCAGCGATCAGTTTACCACCGTCTTCGGTCTGAGTCATAACAGGAGCCAGTTTGATGGTCTTACCCACATAAGAAACCAGTGGGGACAGACGGCCGCCGCGACGCAGGAAGTCAAAGTCGTTTGGCATCAGATAGCTTTTTGCACTTTCAATGCGTTTTTCCAGCCAAGCAAGGATCTCCTCTTTGCTTGCACCGGAGTTTGCCATTTTAGCAGCCTGTTCTACCATGTAGCGGTGCGGACCGCAGAGAGTACGGGTATTCAGTACCATGATATTATCTTTGTGTTCACAGCTGTTTGCTGCGGAAACAGCGCTGTCATAAGTACCGGACAGACCCTGTGCCATAGCAATGTCGATGATCTCATCGTTTGGATATTCATCGTACAGCTCCATAACATCGCCGATGGAAGGCTGGCTGCTTCGTGGCATATTGCCCTGGCGAACCAAATCTACAAAGGTTTTGGAATCGATCTCATCGAATTCACGGTAGGTTTTGCCTGCCACAGTAACAGACAGAGGTGCAACACGGAAACCTGCTGCTTTTGCCTCTTCGCTGGAATACAAAGTAGAAGTATCAGAAATAATACGAATCATAGTACGTTCCTCTCTCAAAGAAGTGATACTATCATTATATCAGTTCCGACAGATAATGACAAGGTTTTCAAAAACCTTTTATTCGGTTTTTCCGATTCCGATTCATGGAAAGTTTTTCCGACTATCGAATACCCAGTCGATTCATCTCTGCAAGTACAAACTCTCTTGCTTTGGATGGCTTCACATTGGACTGCACATCCCTTGGATCTACATAATCCCCGTTATTCACGCAGGCAAGCAAGAATTCCAAAACAAAGACTTCAAAGATATGGTCGTCATTGAAAGCTTTTTCAATGGTGGTGTTCATTCTTGTGTTCAACGCATCAATGATGCAGGTATAGATGAAATGATCTCTGCCCAACAGTTCGCCAATGCGGTTTAAGTCTGTCAGAGCTTCGCGCATCTGCGCAACGGTAATGTGTCGGCGGAATACACCTCTTTCACCGCCGCCTGCGAGAATCGCATCTACCGAGCAGCGGAGAATATTTGCTAAATCCGGCAAAATCGCTACATCCGGTACACTTTCTCCACGCTCCCAATTGGAAACAGACTGTGGGCTCACACCCAGTCGCTCTCCCAGCTCTGCCTGTGTCAAATTGCAGTCTTTACGGCAAGACTGAATAAACTGACCGATTTCTTTCATATTGAGGCTCATAGATAAATCCCCTTTCTTATTCTTAAAATTCAGCAATCATGTAAAGTATTCCGCGGTTTCTTCTCTTTGCTGATTTTATTATACGCCATAAAATTTTCCTAAACAATGGAGTCTTTCTTGAACCTTTTTACGACAAGCTCAAGCGTCACTTATACTTTAAGCAGAGTCTTCGTTGTTTCGTAAATACTTTTTATGCTATTATGGCAGTACAAAAAGCACGTGTTAAAACTAAAAAAGAGGGCTGAGCTTTCGCTCAACCCTCTAAAATCGGCTTATTTACTTATTTGAAGTATCTCTTCAGCAGACCCTGGAATGCGCAGCCATGACGAGCCTCGTCTTTTGCCATTTCATGAACGGTATCATGAATTGCGTCCAGACCCAACTGTTTTGCTTTGGTTGCCAGTTCTTTTTTACCGGAGCAAGCGCCAGCTTCTGCAGCTACACGAAGTTCCAGATTCTTTTTGGTATCAGCGAATACAACTTCACCCAGCAGTTCAGCAAATTTTGCTGCATGTTCTGCTTCTTCAAAAGCAGCAGTTTTGTAGTATTCTGCAATTTCAGGATAGCCTTCTCTTGCTGCCTGACGGGACATTGCCAGGTACATACCTACTTCAGTGCATTCACCGGTGAAGTTCTGACGCAGACCTTCTACGATTTCTGGATCAACATCCTGAGCTACGCCAATGCGATGTTCATCAGCCCAAACCAGTTCGGAATCGCTCTGTTCTTCAAATTTGGAAGAAGGAGCTTTACACTGTGGGCAGAATTCTGGTGCTTCATCACCAGTATGAACGTAACCGCAAATTTTGCAAATCCATTTTTTAGACATATGATTTACCTCCTGTGCAATAAAAATACTCATCGTTTTTATCATAATATCACAAAAC
>JAZQXX010000017.1:0-8560 GCA_045633085.1 Negativibacillus sp.
TTTCATCACCATTACTAAGGATTTTCAACCATTTCAAGAGTGCGTTGTGCAAATCGCAGTGACATCATCAAATCCTCTACTGTTTCGAAGCTATTGGAATACAGTTCGATGATGACCGACGGATCTGCACCTCTTTCTTTCAATGCTGAGAACAAGGTGCGGAAATCGAAATTGCCCTTTCCTGGTGGCAGACAGTCTTTGACAATACTGCCGTCCACCATCAAACTGTCGCTGAGGTGCACATGACAGATCCGATCGCCCAAAGCTTCAACAAATTCCATGGGCTGATGTCCTGCACGGAGAGCCTGCTTACAGTCCAGCACAAAGCCCAGCTCCGGAAGAGCCAGTTTCATGCGCTGCAAATAATCCGGATGACCGCCTTTACAACGGCTGACATTTTCATGGAGCAGCTCCACGCCGTATTCTTTTCCCACTGACCACAGCCTGCGGATGTTCTCAAAGGACTGCTCTTCGCCGAAAGGTGCCTCCCGAACAAAATTGTAATCTCCGTGGAACACCAATTTCTTCGCGCCTAAGTATGCGGCAGCTTCATAGTAACGGCGATACTGCTCGATACCATCCTCGATTCGGTTCTTATAATCGGTGAAAAAATAGAAGGTTTCCATCTCGCTGTGAAAACTGTGGATCGACGGGATACTCACCCCATAGTCGTCTGCCAGAGTTTTCAGGCGGCGAAGGCTTTCCGCCTTCAGCTCGCTTGGTGTATTGAAAAAGCATTCACAAAAGTCGATTCCCTGTTCTGCCAAACGCTGCAGAGCCTGCTCCAGATCCACCGGGAAAAGGCAGGCTGTGGATACGCCAACTCTCATCGATTCTGCTCCTTTCAGTTTGTTAAGATAGTGAAACCATTATAGCATACTCACCCTTCTCTGCAAACCGTCTGCCTCCATTGTATCGGAAAGGCAAAAGAAACTTTGTCGAAATTCCTTGACAAGCAGGAAAAAAGCGAGTATGATGAAGTTGCTCAAGAAAATGGGGTGCTGGGTAGTCCCGGCTGAGAGAAAGCGGCTCAACGCTTTTAACCCTTTGACCTGATCCGGATAATGCCGGCGTAGGAACATAAGACAAGCCCATATTGTCATGGGTAAACTGTCGTATTCAAGCGCTTGGTGTTATCATCAAGCGTTTTTCTTTTGGTACTGGCGCGCGAAGTATCAAGAAAAACTGCTCCAACAAAATTCTATGGAGGTTTTTCTTATGAACACCACGCTCAAAACCCGTCGAATCGTTGAAAGCGGCCTGATGATTGCACTCTCTGTCATTCTGTCTATGCTGAAGATCTTTCAGCTGCCATGGGGTGGGTCCATTACCCTTTGCTCCATGCTGCCGATGATCCTTCTTGCTTATCGTTATGGCTGCAGATGGGGCACGTTCTCCGCTTTGGTTTATGCTGCTCTGCAAGCTGTCCTCGGTGCTGTTGACGGCACCTTTACCATGGTCGCTCTCGGTGCGGAAAGCGGTGCGTATTCCAGCGGTATCTTTGTGATCCCATACTGGGCAGCAGTTCTGGGTATTATTCTCATGGACTACATCGCTGCCTTCACCGTATTGGGATTGGGAGGTTTCTTCAAAAACGAAACGGACAGCCCAAAAGCTTTGCTGAAAGGCTGTATTCTCGCCTGCTGCACCCGTTATGCGGTACATATTTTCTCTGGTTTCCTCTTCTTCGGAACCTTCGCAAGCTGGTTCTTCGGCGAAGTGGGCAGCTTTGGCGAATGGATGATGGGAAGCTTCAGCGGCAACTTGCTGTTCTTCCTGTACTCTGTCATTTACAACGGCTGCTTTATGATCCCGGAAATCATCATCACCAGCACGGCTGCTTACCTCATCGCCAAGTATGCTCCGCAGATGCTGAAACTCCGCAAATAACAAAAAGTCCACCCTCACGGGTGGACTTTTCTTATTTTATACCTTTTGCATCATCTAAGATTTTCTTGCGGTAAACTGCCGCTGCCTGTTCTGTCTTGTTGTCGCCGAAATGATAGTACACAGAACCGGCCAAAGAATCCGGCAGATAGGTCTGCGGATAGTAGTGATTTGGGTAGTCGTGCGGGTACTGATAACCGATGGCATGCCCCATTTTCTGGGCACCTTCGTAGTGACCGTCACGGAGATAGTTCGGAATGGATAGATCTCCGCCTTTGCGGATGTCTGCAATAGCTGCATCAATGGCGCAGATGGCACTGTTGGACTTCGGCGCAGTGCACATGACGATGACTGCCTGTGCCAATGGGATCCGTGCTTCCGGTAAGCCCAGCTGCAGGGCACAGTCGATGCAGGATTTTACAATGGAAACACACTGCGGATAAGCAAGGCCCACATCTTCACTTGCCATGACCAGAAGTCGGCGGCACGGAGAGATCAAATCCCCTGCTTCTACCAGACGGGCAAGATAATGCAGTGCAGCATTCTCGTCAGAACCTCGAACGGATTTCTGCAGCGCAGACAGCAGGTCATAGTGCATATCGTCGGCACGGTCGTAGCGCAGAGAACCTTTCTCCGATACGGCTTCCACGTCGGCAAGAGCAATGTGCAGATGGTCATCTTTCCGTTTTGCTGCCAGGAACAGCACCTCGGTCATGTTCAGGGATTTTCTGACATCACCGCCGCAGCTGTGAGCCACTGCCGAACTAACACCGTCTTCCATGGTGACCGTACAGCCGTACTCCTCACCGAGGATCTTTACAGCACGAAGAATGGCTTTCTCCACATCCTGCGGAGATACAGAGCGAAACTCAAAGACAGTGCTTCGAGAGAGGATCGCGTTATAAACATAGAAATACGGATTTTCCGTGGTGGATGCGATCAAAGTGATGGAGCCGTTCTCCAAAAACTCCAGCAGGGTCTGCTGCTGTTTTTTGTTGAGGTACTGGATCTCGTCCAGATACAGCACAACTCCATTCATTCCGTCGATGGTATTTAAGGAAGAGATCACATCACGGATGTCGGAAGTAGAGGCATTGGTGCCGTTCAGACGGAACAGCTTCTTCCCTGCCTGACGAGCCATGATTTCCGCGACGGTGGTTTTTCCGGTTCCCGGAGGTCCGTAGAAAATCATATTTGGGATACTTCCGCTTTCCATAATGCGGCGGATCATGCCATTTTCGCCCAAGATATGGCTCTGTCCCACCACATCGTCCAGTGTTCTCGGACGCAGGCGGTCTGCCAAAGGTGCTGCCATGTACTCTCACTCCAATCATGTTGTCGTTCTTTTTTAAGTATAGAACATCTTTTTGTTTTCGTAAAGAGGAAGCCGGCAGTTTCAAACAGCAGAAATGCAAAAAATGAAGCCTCTACTGCCAAATGCTCCGCAAATTGGCGAAATTCATGGAATGATTCGGCAATATCCTCCTTCTTTTTGCAGGATTTCTTTCACTTTCATGCAGAATCCTCTTGATTTTTGCAGTGCTAAAGGATAAAATATAATCTGGATTTAGGAAAGATTTTTTGAAAAGGACGGCGAGCTTTTTGAGTACCGATTTTCTGAAACAGATCGAGCGCCAGATGCCCTCATTTTCCAAGGGTCAGCGCGCAATCGCACGTTATCTTTTAGAACATTATGAAAAAGCGGCGTTCCTGACCGCTTCCAAACTTGGTGCCACCGTTGGTGTCAGCGAATCGACTGTCGTTCGCTTTGCTGCTGAAGTGGGCTGCGACGGCTATCCTCAGCTGCAAAAACGCCTGCAGGAGATTATCCGCAACCGACTGACCTCCGTACAGCGTATTGAGATCACCAGTGAGCAGATGTCCCGCAGCGACGTTGTTGGCAAGGTGCTACAGGCTGATATGGACCGCATCAAAAACACCATGGAAAACATTGACATGGATAGCTTCAATGCTGCGGTGGACAGTATCATCAAAGCCAAAACCATCTATATTTTAGGTGTGCGTTCCGCATCCTCTCTGGCTCGGTTCATGGGCTTCTATTTCACCCATATCTTCCCGGATGTGCGTGTGCTGAACACCACCAACTCCAGCGAAATGTTTGAGCAGATGTTCCGCATCGATGAAAACGATGTCATGATCTGCATGAGCTTCCCACGCTACTCTCAGCGCACAGTGAAGGCTGCCCGTTTTGCCCGTACCCGAGGCACACCGGTCATTTCCATCACCGATTCTCCGGAATCTCCACTGATCGGCGAAAGCGACTCCGTGCTTTATGCAAGCAGCGACATGGCTTCCTTCATCGACTCTCTGGTTGCTCCTCTGAGCTTGATCAACGCTCTCATCGCTGCCATCAGCTTGGAGAAAGAACAGGAACTGAGCCAAACCTTTACTGAACTGGAACAAATTTGGGACGAATACAACGTATATGAGAAAGTGAGCGACGATGGCAAAAACGAATCATTATAACTTCCTTATCGTAGGCGCAGGTGCTGCCGGTTTGATGGCAGGCATCATCGCCGCAAGACGCGGTCTTTCCGTAGCTCTCATTGAAAAAATGGAGCGCCCTGGCCGCAAACTTCTGATCACCGGCAAAGGTCGCTGCAATGTCTGCAACTGCTGTACCATCGAGGAGTTTCTTCCTAATGTAATGAACAACCCTCGCTTCCTGTACAGCTGTCTGAATAACTTCAACCCTTACGAAGTCATGGGCTTCTTTGAGGAACTTGGTGTTCCGCTGAAAGTAGAACGCGGCCAACGTGTTTTCCCGGAATCCGACCGTTCCATGGATATTGTGGACGCCATGGTGGATGAATGCAGAAAACACGGCTGCAGCTTCATTCGCGGCACTGTCAACGAGCTTCTCATCGAAGATGACCGTGTGAAAGGCGTTGCAACTGCCGAAGGCAAAGAATACCGTGCCGATGCGGTTCTGGTTTGCACCGGCGGTAAAAGCTACCCTGCTACCGGTTCCACCGGCGACGGCTACACATTGGCTCGTCAGGCAGGACATACTGTCACCAAGCTGAAACCTTCTCTGGTTCCGATCGTGACCAACGAAAGCTACTGCACCGATATGATGGGTCTGTCCCTGAAAAACGTAGTGCTGACTGTTTCCGATAAAAACAACGGTAAACTGGCATATTCCGAACTGGGTGAAATGCTCTTTACCCACTTCGGTGTCAGCGGACCACTGGTTCTGTCTGCAAGCTGCTGTATGAGCGGAGATCTGTCCCGTTACAAAATGGAGATCGACCTGAAACCTGCTCTCTCTGAGGAACAGCTGGACGCTCGTCTGCTCCGTGACTTTGAGCAGTTCCGCAACAAGGCATTCAGCAACTCTCTTTCTCTGCTGCTGCCACGCAAAATGATCCCTGTTGTGGTGAAACTCAGCGGCATCCCTGCGGAACAGAAAGTAAATCAGATCACCAAGGAACAGCGTCAGAAGCTGATTTCTGTTATCAAAGCCTTCCCTCTGTCTGCAAAATGCTTCCGTCCTATCGACGAAGCCATCGTTACAGCAGGCGGTGTAGCTGTTTCCGAGGTTTCTCCAAAAACCATGGAATCCAAGAAGTGCAAAAACCTCTACTTTGCCGGCGAAGTGCTGGATGTAGACGCTTACACCGGCGGCTACAATCTGCAGATCGCCTTCTCTACTGCTTTCGCTGCGGCAACCTACTGCTGCGAAGAATAGCAGACACAAAAGCTTCCGACCCGTCACGTCGGGGGCTTTTTTTCTTCCCACTGTTTAAAATGTTGATTTCATATGTGAACTTCCTCTCTTTACCGTTTTCTATTGAAAAGTTCCCATTTCATTTCAACATTTTCAATATTTCAAATCCATAGGAGTGATTTTCGTGAATCCTCAGATTCGAAAAGCCACCGAGCAGGACATCTGCCGTCTGGCTGAAATCGAAATCTTCAATTACCGTATGAACTTCTATCCCATCTTCCGCAATGACTGGTTCTATTTTAAGGAACTGCAGGTCACTGCTCTGATGGATGAGTATCGGAAAGACCCTGCCCTGCTGGAGAAAACCTATGTTTACGATGACGGCGCAGTCAAAGCCATGATCTGTGCCGATGAGGAACGCATCAGCAAGTTTTTCGTGGAGCCTGTGCTGCAAAATCAGGGCATCGGTACACAGCTGCTGCACTATGTGCTGGAACACACCACTGCATCCTATCTGTGGGTGCTGGAGAAAAATAGCAAAGCCATCCGTTTCTACGAACGCCACGGTTTCCGACTGACCGACGAAAAAATCTTCGAAGATGATACCACAGAATACCTCATCAAAATGACTCGCTGATTGTATCTTCTCTTCTTTTGTGTTATAATTAAGCTGTATTTTTGTGCTGAAATGAGGTTTTTACTATGTTCGCCATTGCTATTGACGGTCCTGCCGGTGCTGGTAAAAGTACCATTGCCCGCAAGGTAGCTGCCGATCTTTCTATTATCTACGTCGATACCGGTGCCATGTACCGTGCCATCGGCGCTTATGCCATCCGCAAAGGGGCTGACACCAAATCTGCGGAACAGGTTTCTGTTCTGCTGCCGGAGATCCATCTGGAACTGAGCTACTCCGAAGAACAGGGTCAGCGTATCTTCCTCAACGGAGAAGACGTATCCACCGAAATTCGCCTGCCGGAAATGGGCATGGCTGCATCCAACGTATCTGCCATTCCGGAAGTCCGTGCGTTCCTGCTGGAACAGCAGCGCAGTATGGCAAAACGCCAGAGCGTTATCATGGATGGCCGCGATATCGGCACTGTTGTGCTGCCGGATGCTGAGGTGAAAATTTTCCTTACCGCTACTCCAGAAGAACGTGCAAGACGTCGCTGGAAGGAATTCAACGAAAAGGGTCTTTCCGATACTTATGAGGAGATCCTTGCTGATGTGATCCGCCGCGACGAACAGGATATGAACCGTCCGATCGCACCGCTGAAACAAGCAGATGATGCGGTACTTTTGGACTCCACTTATCTGAACTTTACAGAAACAGTGGATAAGGTAAAAGAACTGATTAAGGAGCGTGTGTAGGATGTCTAAATGGTTCTATACTGTGGCTCACACTGCGGTGAATATTCTTTGGCATTTGTGGTTCAAGCTGGAATTAAGAGGCCGTGAAAACGTACCGAAAAGCGGTCCGTTCGTATTCTGCTCCAACCATGTGTCCGGTTTGGATCCGACCATCGTTTGTCTGGGTGTTCCGACCCGCATCAAGCTGCGCTTTATCGGCAAAGCAGAGCTGTTTGAAAATCCTTTCCTTCGTATTCTTTTCGAAAAAGGTCTGGGCTGCTTCCCGATCGAACGCGGTTCTGCTGATATGGGTGCTTTGGATAAGGCCATCAACATCGTCAAAGACGGCGGTGCGCTGGCTATCTTCCCGGAAGGCACCCGTTCCAAAGACGGTTATCTGCTGCGCTTCAAATCCGGTATGAGTCTGATCGTTCAGCAGACCAAAGCTGACGTTCTCCCATGCAACATCACCTACTTAGACGGCAAAAAATTCCGCGGCCGTGTTGTGGTCAACTATGGCCCTGTGATCCCATACGAAACACTCGGCTTCAGCGACAGCCAAAGCCCACGTGAGCTGAAAAGCGCTACCCGCCTGATTCATGCAGAAGTGGAAAAACTTTCTCTGCTGCCACCAAAACCAGCGGAAAGTGAGGAATAATCATGACCATTACCGTAGCCAAAACAGCAGGTTTCTGCTTCGGTGTCAACCGCGCTGTGGATACTGTTCTCCAACAGCTGGAGGATGGAAAACAGCTCTATACCCTTGGTGAGATCATTCACAATCCTCAGGTCACTGCAGAGCTGAAAGCAAAAGGGGCTGACGCAGTGGAAACCATTGCGGAGATGACAGAGCAGCGTCCGGTCATCATCCGTTCTCACGGTGTTCCTCGTTCCATTTACGAAGAACTGACTGCTGCAGGACTCCCTTATGTGGATGCAACCTGCCCTTACGTTAAAAAGATCCAAAACATCGTTGCTGAACAGTCCTCCGATACCGGCATTCTGATTGCCGGAAATCCGACTCATCCCGAGGTTATCGGCATTATGGGACACTGTTCCAGCGACTATTTGGTGTTCCAAAGCGAAGAAGAACTCCTAAATTTGGAGAATTCTATCGTCAATATGTCAAAAAAAGACTGGGTTTTAGTAGCACAAACGACGTTTAATGCGAAACTATGGAAAAAATGCGTAGAAATCGCAAAAAAACTGTGTACAAATCCAAAAATTTTTGATACAATATGTAAAGCTACATTGACTCGTCAAACTGAAGCTGCCGAATTGGCAGCGAACAGTGATATCATGATCGTCATCGGCGGCAAACATTCTTCCAATACGAAGAAGTTGGCTGAGATCTGCAGCGCAGCCTGCACCACCGTGTGGGTGGAGACCGCTGAAGAGCTTGCCGAGATGAAGGGGCTTCCCTTCCGTTCTGGTATGCGGGTCGGTGTGACGGCAGGAGCTTCAACTCCGGTCGGTATAATTAAGGAGGTACAAAAAACCATGTGCGAGATTGAAAAAAATCTGAATGAAGAAATGACATTCGAAGAGATGCTGAACGCATCCTTCAAAAGTACATATACAGGAGAGAAGGTAAAAGGTATCGTTACCGGTATCGCTCAGAACGAAATTTCTGTT
>JAZQXX010000018.1:0-29327 GCA_045633085.1 Negativibacillus sp.
GAAGGCAGTTTGTATTCCGGCAGTTCGATGATGAAGAAGGATTTCTTCGCCTTATGGCCGGAGACTTTGTTTACCAGAATTGCGCCCAGCAGAATCAGCAGAATACCTGCGAAGTACATCAGAGTGCCCACCCATGCGGCATCTTCAAAGAAGGCGCCTGCAAACAGGGCGATAACCGGCAGTTTCGCGCCGCATGGCATGAATGGCGCCAGCATAGCGGTTGCACGGCGTTCACGCTCGTTGCGGATGGTGCGGCAGGCCATAACGCCCGGAATTGCACAGCCGGTAGTGATGACGAATGGGATAACGGATTTACCGGAGAGACCAACTCTCTTGAAAATCGGGTCAAGAACAACAGTAGCACGAGCCATGTAACCACAGTCCTCCAGCAGGGCGATGAGGAAGTACATGACCATAACCAGCGGCAGGAAGCCGATAACTGCGATTGCGCCGCCGATGACACCGTCAACCAGCAGAGCCTGCAGCAGCGGAGAAGCATCCGCAAACAGTTCAGCAATGCTGCCCTGGAAGCCTTCCAGAATTGCTACCAGATAGTCTGCAATGTATGGACCAAGAGTCGCCTGGGAAATGTTGAACACAAGGAACATCACAACGGCAAAAATCGGGAGACCAAGCCATTTGTTGGTGAGGACAGCGTCAATGCTGTCCTGGAAGTTTTTATTTTTGGTGAGAACTTTACGGTTTTCAACTTTTGCAACGATGCCGTTTACAAATTCAAAGCGTTTGCGGTCAGCAGCGGTAACTGCTTCCTTGCTGCTCATGTCGATATCGTCCTGATGATATGGTGCATTATGCACTGCGCCTTTGCGGGAGATTGCAGCGTTTACCAATTCTGCCATACCGACCTGGTTACCGACCTGCCTGCAGGTTTCCGTGTGACCGCTCACACCGACGCTTGTCCTGTTGTTGGTATGGAATGCGCTGAGAAAAACTTCTACGGCGTACAGTTCCACCCAGAAGTTCTCCATTCTCAGTACGGTCTGAAAATGATCGAGAAATTCCTCTTCGACGTTTGCCACGCTAAAGGCGACTGGTCTATGGCAAACTACTACGAAACTGCTGTTCGTGACATCAAAGAAAAAGTTGGCGACGGTAAAGTTCTGCTGGCTCTGTCCGGCGGCGTTGACAGCTCTGTTGTTGCTAAGCTGCTGTCCAAAGCAATCGGCAAACAGCTGACCTGTATCTTCGTTGACCACGGTATGATGCGTAAAGACGAAGGCGACGAAATCGAAGCTGTATTCGGCAACGGTGACATCAACTTCGTACGTGTTAATGCAGAAGAACGCTTCCTGTCCAAACTGGCTGGCGTAGAAGAACCAGAGAAAAAACGTAAAATCATCGGTGAAGAATTCATTCGCGTATTCGAAGAAGAAGCGAAAAAAATCGGTACTGTTGACTTCCTGGCTCAGGGTACCATCTACGCTGATATCGTAGAATCCGGTTCCGGTGACGCTGCTGTGATCAAATCTCACCACAACGTTGGCGGTCTGCCTGACTACGTTGATTTCAAAGAAATCATCGAACCACTCCGTCTGCTCTTCAAAGACGAAGTTCGCCGTCTGGGTAAAGAAGCTGGTCTGCCAGACTATCTGGTAAACCGTCAGCCATTCCCAGGTCCTGGTCTGGCTATCCGTGTAATCGGTGCTATCACCAAAGAAAAACTGGATCTGCTCCGCGAAGCTGACTACATTTGGCGTGAAGAAATCGCAAAAGCTGGTCTGGATACCGAAGTAAGCCAGTACTTCGCAGTACTGACTTCCATGCGTTCCGTTGGTGTAATGGGCGACGCTAGAACCTACGACTACACTCTGGCTCTGCGTGCAGTTACCACCGCAGACTTCATGACTGCTGACTGGGCTCGTATTCCATACGACGTGCTTGAAAAAGCATCCAGCCGCATCATCAACGAAGTTGGCAGCATCAACCGTATCTGCTACGACGTCACCTCTAAACCGCCGGAAACCATCGAATGGGAGTAATTTCCATTATGCAAGTTGCACAAATAATTTGTTGATTCGAGTTGTATTTTCATTTAATATAACTTAATCTTGAATTATTTGCGGCCATTTAATTAAATAATATTTGTAACTTACCTCCTCCTATTTCAGTCAAACGTAGCCACTGTTTTACTAATAGGAGGAGGTTTTGTTATGCAAAAACGCAGTGGGAAAGCAACTATTTCTATGCGGGGAAACAAGAATAAATTGCCCGATTTATCCTTCCAAGAACTTGTCCAGTTATATGTCAAGGATTGTCACAAGAGAGGCGTTGAGAAGGTCACGACAGATGGCTATGAATATCCCATATAGCCAGTTCAAATAAGTTTCCCTTATGATAAATTTCCTTGAAAAACAGCAAAAAGGCACAGCATAAGCTGTGCCTTTTTTATTTTTATTCTTTTGTCTGGCAGTAACAACTGCCACCTTTCGATGCCGCGCAGCTTTTGCTGTGCGGACAGCCGATGCAGTGATTACCTGCCTTCTTTTCCTTGCGGATGTAGCCGATGGCTGCTCCCACAAGCAAAGTGATAATTACAATTACAATAATATCAGTCATAGTTTTATTTCTTCGCTTTCAGAGCGCGCTCTGCAGCGATTTTGGCATCATTTTTCTTAATTACGTACAGGATAAAGAAAACCATTGCAGCCACTGCTGCGCCGCCTGCAATCGCTGCAGGAATACTCAGGGCAGTTGGATCAGTCAGCAGAGTACCGACGGTATAAACCAGATAAGCAACGGTATAACCGGTAGCAAACTGCAAACCTACGCCACCCCAGAACCATTTACGGTCGTTGATCTCAGAACGCATTGCACCTAGTGCTGCGAAGCATGGTGGAGTATAAAGGTTGAACATCAGATAAGCCAGTGCTGCAACTTTTGTAATCGCAAACACAGAAGCTACTTCTGCGCCGGCACCTTCCATCAACGCCAGTTCTTCTGTGTTGATCAGATTTTCCAGACCAACGAAGCAAACAGCCAGTGTACCGACTACATTTTCTTTTGCGATAAAGCCGGTCACAGCTGCCGCTGCCATCTGCCAGGATACCACACCGATAATAGGAATCAGTACATATGCAAATGGTGCTGCGATGGAAGCAAGGATGGATTCGCTTGCTGCTTCCGCAACCTGCAGCTTCCAGGTAAAGGTCTGCATCAGCTGTACAACAGTGTTGCATACCAAAATAACAGTAGCTGCTTTTACCACATAAGACCAACCACGGGAACACATGGAGAAGAATGCTCGTTTAAAAGATGGGAATTTATATTCCGGCAGCTCGATGATGAAGAAGGATTTTTTGGCTTTATGACCTGCTACTCGGTTCACCAGCAAAGCACCGATGAGGATCAGCAGGATACCAACAAAGTACATCAAGGTACCGACCCAAGATGCATCTGCGAAGAACGCACCGGCAAAGAGAGCAATGACAGGCAGTTTTGCACCGCATGGCATAAATGGAGCCAGCATTGCAGTTGCGCGGCGTTCACGCTCGTTGCGAATGGTACGGCAAGCCATAATGCCAGGAATTGCACAACCAGTACCAACCACAAACGGAATCACGGATTTACCGGACAGACCCACACGTTTGAAAATTGGATCCAGTACAACCGATGCACGTGCCATGTAGCCGCAGTCTTCCAGCAAAGCAATGAGGAAGTACATAACCATAACCAATGGCAAGAAACCGATAACTGCGATCGCACCGCCGATAACACCGTCAATCAGCAGAGCCTGCAGTAATGGAGATGCGCCGGAAACCAGCTCACCGATCATGCCTTGGACACCTTCCAGCCAAGCAACCAATGTATCTGCAAGCCATGGTCCGAGAGTAGACTGAGAAATATCAAACACCAGGAACATTACCAGTGCAAAAATCGGGAGACCCAGCCATTTGTTGGTGAGGATCGCATCGATTTTGTCCTGGAAGTTTTTATCTTTGGTAAAAACTTTTCGTTTTTCTACGGTCTTTACGATACCATTGACAAATTCAAAGCGTTTGCGGTCAGCCGCAACAACAGCTTCTTTGCTGCTCATGTCAACATCACCCTGAAGATATGGAGCATGCTGGCTTTTTCCCGCCTGTGCTACGGCAGCTTTTACTACTTCAGCCATGCCATCTGCATTGGTAGCAGAAGTTTCGACAACAGGACAACCCAGTTTTTCAGAAAGTTTTGCAGCATCGATGCGGGTTTCTTTCTTCTGGTTGATGTCGGTTTTGTTCAATGCAACAACCATCGGAATACCAAGCTCCAGCAACTGTGTAGTGAAAAACAGGCTTCTGCTCAGATTGGTCGCGTCAACAATATTAATGAGAACATCAGGGTTCTCATTTTTTACATAAGTGCTGGTCACACTCTCTTCAGAGGTGAATGGGGACATGGAATATGCACCCGGAAGGTCAACTGCGATCAGTTCCTGCTCCCCTGCATAAACCTTTTTGATCAGTGCTTCTTTTTTATCGACAGTAACGCCTGCCCAGTTGCCGACTTTTTCATTGCGGCCGGTCAGAGCGTTATACATTGTGGTTTTACCACTGTTTGGATTGCCTGCAAAAGCAATTCTCATTTGTATTTCCTCCTTGATGTCGGTTTCAGTCCGATCTGACTGAATATACTCCCTAAAAGTTAATTCAAGCTAACTCATGTGTAAAAGAACAACCCGAAGATCATTCCTCGGGTGTCTGTTAGATTTCAATTGCACCTGCAAGATGAGAGTCGATGCTGTATCTGCCTTCTTTGATGGATACAACATAGTTGCTTCTGTTGTGGGAAACTACAGTGATAGGTTCACCGCTGTAGCAGCCCAAAGAAAAGAGAAAAGCGTCCAGTTCATCATCATTAGTATTGATGTTTTTGATGATATATTCGTTACCTTCTTGTGCATTCAAAAGACTCATATCCATACCTCGATTCTAATTTAAAAATATTTCCATTCGTAAAGTTAATAGCAGCTAACTAAGTTATACTTATATAATACTGATGGAAGAACTGTTTGTCAATAGAAAAGATAGCTATTTCTAACTTTTTGTTAGTTTTCAGTAACTTAACAACATGACTTTTTGGCTGATTGTAAAAAAAATTAAAATTTTTGAATTTAACACTGGTTTTTACTCTACAAGAATGGTATACTTAGAATCATAAACTACAAGTATTTCTCTAATTTGGGAGGTATATTAAATATGTTGAGAAAGATCATTAAAATAGATGAGAGCAAATGCAACGGCTGCGGTGCCTGTGCTAAAGCCTGTCATGAAGGTGCCATTCAAATGGTGAACGGCGTAGCAAAACTGACTCGTGAAGACTACTGCGACGGCTTAGGCGATTGCTTGCCAGCCTGCCCTACCAACGCAATTAGCTTCGAAGTTCGTGAAGCTCCTGCCTATGACGAAGCAGCTGTACTTCGTGCCAAAGCACAGAGCACATCTCCTTGCAGCGGAGGTTGCCCGGGTACTCAAGCTCGCAGCATGGATACCGCTGCATTGCCGCAGATTCCAAACGGTGCTGTCAGCAGTCAGCTGAAACAGTGGCCTTGCCAAATCAAATTGGCTCCGGTCAACGCAGCATTCTTTGACAATGCCAACCTGCTCATCGCTGCAGACTGCTGTGCATATGCTTACGCAAACTTCCATCAGGACTTCATGCGCAACCATGTAACACTCATCGGCTGTCCAAAACTGGATGCCGTTGACTACAGCAACAAATTGGCACAAATCATCGCCAGCAACAACATCCGCAGCGTCAAATTGGTCCGCATGGAAGTACCTTGCTGCGGCGGCTTGGAAAATGCCGTAAAACGCGCCCTGCAGGCCAGTGGAAAATTCATTCCGTGGCAAGTAGTAACCATTTCCACGGACGGTCGTATTTTAGAGAATTAGACAAACTTTATTGAGTTTTATTTGAACTCATGCTATACTTAGCGCAAAATAACACGAAACAGAGGGATCAACATGAACATTACAAAAGATATTAAATACATCGGTGTCAATGACCATCATATCGACTTGTTCGAAGGTCAGTACATCGTTCCAAACGGCATGGCATATAATTCTTATGCGATTATTGATGATAAAATTGCTGTCATGGACAGCGTTGATGCAAATTTTGGTACTCAGTGGCTGAAAAACATTGAAATCGCTTTGGACGGCCGTACACCGGACTACCTCATCGTACAGCATATGGAACCAGATCATTCTGCTAATATTTCCACCTTTATGGAAGCATATCCTAATGCTGTCGTTGTTTCCTCTGCAAAAGCTTTCCAGATGATGAAAAACTTCTTTGGTACCGATTTTTCCGATAGACAGATCGTTGTCGGTGAAGGAAGCACTCTCTGCCTCGGTCAGCATACTTTGACCTTCGTAACTGCTCCGATGGTTCACTGGCCGGAAGTTATCGTTACTTACGACAATGTGGATAAGGTGCTGTTCTCTGCTGACGGCTTCGGTAAATTCGGTGCTCTCGATGTAGAAGAAGACTGGGCTTGCGAAGCAAGACGCTACTACATCGGCATTGTAGGAAAATACGGTGCACAGGTACAGGCTCTGCTGAAAAAAGCTGCGGCTTTGGATATTGAAAAAATCTGCCCTCTCCACGGCCCTGTTCTTACTGAAAACCTGAGTTACTACCTGAACCTCTATGATATTTGGTCCATCTATCAGCCAGAGGAAGAAGGCGTTGTTATCGCTTACACCTCTGTTTACGGCAATACCAAAAAAGCTGCTGAACTTTTGGCTGAAAAACTGCAGGAAAAAGGTTGTCCAAAGGTTGTTCTCAACGACCTCGCGCGCTGCGATATGGCGGAAGCTGTGGAAGATGCCTTCCGTTACAGCAAAATCGTTTTGGCTACTACCACTTACAATGCGGACATCTTCCCATTCATGAAAGAATTTATTCATCATTTGACTGAACGCAACTTCAGCAATCGCACCGTTGCCCTCATTGAAAACGGCAGTTGGGCACCTTTGGCAGCTAAAGTAATGAAAGGTATGTTCGAAAAGAGCAAGAATCTGACCTTCACTGATACTACTGTTACCATCAAATCCGCACTCAACGATGTGAGCATGGCTCAGCTGGAAGCATTGGCTAATGAACTCACCTGCTCTGCTGTCTGCGAAGAAGAACAGTCTGCAGCTCCTGCTATGAAAAAATATGTCTGCGACATCTGCGGCTGGGTTTATGATGAAGCTGTCGGCGATCCTGCGAATGGTATTGCTCCTGGCACTAAATTCGAAAATCTCCCTGCCGATTTCCGCTGTGCACTTTGCGGCGTTGGAAAAGACCACTTTGCTGCCGAATAAAATCGAAAGGAGTTTTCCTATGAAACCGGAATCCAGTGTCATTTTCTTCCCTTGCAAAAACATCAAGGACACCATTGATTATTACAGCAATGTTTTGGAACTGCCTGTATATAAAAATTTAGGCCATACCGTTTGGTTCGACTGCAGTTACGGATATATCGCCTTTGTGCAGTACGATTCCGACCGTCCGATGGCTACCGGAGAGTGCATTTCTTTCAATTTGCCAAGCACCGAAGCGGTGGATGAGATGTATCAGCTGCTCCAGCAGAGACCTGTTCTCGGTTTGAAAGGCGCACCGCAGAAACACCCACGTT
The DNA here is from genome assembly GCA_045633085.1 of Negativibacillus sp. GTDB lineage: Bacteria > Bacillota > Clostridia > Oscillospirales > Ruminococcaceae > Negativibacillus. The sequence continues at coordinate 7,631 of JAZQXX010000018.1, forward strand.
TCCCGGTATACTCCTTCTTCTTCTCCGATCCAAACGGCTATACACTTGAATATCAAAAACCTTTGGAATAAACCATGTCCCGAACCCTCTCCAAAAGGGTTCGGGATTTTTCATTCTATGAATCTGATACATTGACTTCCCATTTTCAGCAGAGTACAATGAACTCATAGATTATTTCTGTGAAAGGACGGCAACATCATGGCAATTCTCAGCATTGATCACAGTGAATTTCTTTTGGACGGAAAACCATTCCGTATCCTCTCTGGTGCTCTACACTATTTCCGTATTCTTCCAGAATATTGGGAAGACCGCCTGAAAAAATTGAAAGCCTGCGGCTTCAATACCGTAGAAACCTACACCTGCTGGAATCTTCACGAGCGAAAAGAAGGACAGTTTGATTTCAGCGGCAGACTGGATATTGAACGCTTCATTTCCATTGCAGAAAATCTGGACCTTAATGTTATCGTGCGTCCAGGACCTTACATCTGCGCAGAATGGGAGTTTGGCGGTTTGCCAAGTTGGCTGCTCTCCTATCCGAATATGGCATTGCGCTGCAATGACCCGCTCTATTTGGAAAAAGTTCGCCCATACTATAAAGAACTGCTGTCCCGCATTCGTCCGCATCTGAGCACCAATGGCGGTCGTGTCATGATGATGCAGGTAGAAAACGAATACGGCAGCTACGGCAACGACACCGACTACTTGCTGGAAGTAGAAAAAATCTACCACGAAAACGGCATTGATGTACCGCTTTTCACCTCTGACGGCAGTACAAGTTGGATGCTCAACGGCGGAACTTTGCCTCATCTGCTCTGCGTTGCAAACTTCGGCTCCCGTGCACCGTTCCACTTCGAAAACCTCAAAAACTTCAGAGCGGAACAGCCACTGATGTGCGGCGAATTTTGGAGTGGATGGTTCGATCACTGGTACGATGCCCACAATGTTCGCTCTGTTGAAGATATCACAGCTGAAACTCAGAAACTGTTCGATTGCAATGCCTCCTTCAACTACTATATGTTCCACGGCGGCACAAACTTTGGTTTTACCAACGGCGCAAATTACGCTGATGGACAGTATCAGCCGACCGTCACCAGCTATGACTACTGTGCACCACTGAGTGAATGCGGCGATATGACACCTACTTTCTTCGCAATTCGTGATCTGATCGCACAACAGACTGGTGTTCCTGCACCGGAATTAAATGTGGAGAATCAGCCAAAAGCTGCCTATGGCGCAGTAACTTTGACAGAATCTGCCCCATTGTTTGAGAATTTGGACAGCATCAGCTCCCCTGCTTTCCATGCACAGCCAAAAACTATGGAAGAATTGGGACAGAACTTCGGCTACCTTCTGTACAGCACCACACTCCGCGGTCCGTTCGAAAATCTCGATCTGAACTTTGGCCAGCTCCACGACCGTGCTCACATCTTCCTCAACGGCAAGTTTGTCGGTCTACGTGAGCGCAGCCGTCGCTGGGATGAGATCAAACTTTCCCTCAAAAACGGTGAAACTGCAAAATTGGATATTCTGGTCGAAAATATGGGTCGTATCAACTACGGCGAAAAACTGCTGGACCGCAAAGGCATTCTCGGTGGTATTCAGCTTGGTGTACAGTTCCACTTCGGTTGGGAACATCGCTGCATGACCATGGATGACCTCTCTGACCTCCAGTGGAAATCGTTGGAACAGTTGAAAAACACACCAGTTTTCCTCCGCGGAAACTTGCATATCGATGGCAAACCTGCCGATACTTTCGTCCGTCTGGATGGCTTCACCAAAGGCTTTGTGGTTGTCAATGGCTTCAATCTGGGCCGTTACTTCAATCCTGCCGGTCCGCAGAAGACTCTCTATCTGCCAGCTCCGCTGCTTCATGAAGGCAACAACGAAGTTATCGTCTTTGAATCCGATGACTATGAAAAACCTGTGATCCACTTCCTTGCTGAGCCGGATCTGGGCAACACTCGTCCTGCTGAATATTAGAAAGGTGGTCAAATCATGAAATTTCGCTTTTTAGGTACTGCAGCTGCTGAAGGTATCCCTGCTCTGTTTTGCGAATGTGCAGTCTGCAAAGAAGCCCGTGAAAAAGGCGGTCGACATATTCGCACCCGCTCTCAGGCCCTCATCAACGATGATCTTCTTCTTGACTTTAATCCGGACAGCTACATGCACTTCCTGCGATACGGCATCGATTCTCTGAAGATCCGTCACTGCCTCATCACCCACAACCACAGTGACCACTTCTATCCGGAAGATTTGGTGATGCGTCTGCCGGATTATGCAAATCTCAATGAGGAAAGCACTCTCACCGTTTATGGCTCTGATGCCGTAGGCAAAGCCATGAGCCTTGCTCTTTACGAAGACCGTGCTTTCGGACGACTGGCTTTCAAACGTCTGAAAGTGTATGAAACTGCACAGGTCGGCGACTATCAGGTCACCCCGCTGACTGCAATCCATGGTCCTCACACCGGACCGTTCATCTACCTCATCGAGAAAGACGGCAAATCCGTTCTCTATGCTCACGATACCCACTTCCTCGATGAATCCGTGTGGAAATTCTTTGAGAAAAATCCTCGTCATTTGGATTTGATCTCCTTGGACTGCACTTCTGCCAATGTTCCGGAGATGACCTACATCGGTCACATGAATCTTAACGACAACGTCAAAGTGAAAGAGCGTCTGATCGCTCTTGGTTGTGCGGATGATAAGAGCATCTTCGTTTGCAACCATTTCTCCCACAACGGTGACGATGTTTCCTATGATACATTCCGAGTATTAGCAGAAAAACAGGGCTTCCTCACTTCTTACGATGGCATGGAAATCCAATTATAAGCACAAAAAAGGCACCCAATGGGTGCCTTTTCTTTTTCTATTCTTTTTCCAAGCCCAACATCTGTGCCGCAAGAGCTAAGGTTTCTTCGATACTTCTGTTTTCATCTCGCAGCAAAACAGGGAAACCGGCGTTAAGAAAACGCTCATAAGCTTCCTTGGAGTTGACTCTTGCCAAACATTGACGGAAGTTTTCCATTGCAGCTTCTGGATTTTCTTCTTCCATCAGAAGTCGATAAAGGAACTGTTTTTCTCGGTCCGGACGGTTGAAAAAGAGCTTCACGGAAATTTCCGGCTCTGCCAGCATGATCAATACATGATTTTCATCGGTAATTTTCCGTAAAGTTTCCAGCGAAACGTTGGTATCTACAAATACAGGCTTGCCTTCTCCTGCCAACTTCTCCAAAATGCGAAGCTCCAGAATCTCGCACTCTTTTGAAACACCATTGATCCAAGCTTCATACTCATCCGGTGTTCTTCGAACAAAATCGTGCCAGTCCTGTAAATCTCTCGTATAGGAAAGATTCGGAAATTCTTTTGCATCCAATTCCGAAAGGAGAGCATCGTGATAATTTTCTTCACAGGCAATTCCTTCGTATTTTTCCGCCAAACCTTTGACCAGTGTGGATTTTCCGGCATAGGCTGTTCCATTCACAAAGTAAACATTCTTGAATTTCATATTGATCTCCTTTCTTCGCAGATAAATGAACGCCCTCGAAAATTCGAGGGCGTAGAGGCTCGATTATTTTACATCTTCGAATGCTTTTGCAATGCGTTCGCAAGCTTCTTTCAGCACGGAACGAGCACATGGCAGACACATTCTCTGGAAGCACTGGCCTTCTTCTGGGTCATGAACAGTACCGTCCTGCAGAACTACGTTTGCATTGATGTAGATTCTGTCGTGTACTTCTTCACCGGACAGACCGTAATCAGTGAAGTCCAGCCACAGGCAGTAAGTACCTTCTGGTTTTGCAACTTTCACTTTAGGCATATTCTGTTTGAAGAAGTCGATCGCCCAGTCGATGTTGCTTTCGATGTATTCGCAAACCTGATCCATCCATTCGTCGCCTTCCATGTAAGCTGCGATCTGGCCTGCAACTGCAAATGGGGTAGGCATTACGTGTGGGTAACCAGCCATGAATTTTTCCTGCAGGTCTTTATCCTGAATGATTGCGTTGGAGCAGGACAGACCAGCCATGTTGAAGCTCTTGTTGATACCAACCAGAACGATTGCGTTGCCTTTATCTTCGCAAACTTTCAGGAATGGAGTGTGTTTCTGACCTTTGCGCAGGTGGTCACAGTGAACTTCGTCGGAGATTACGAATACGTTGTGTTTTTTGGTGATTTCGTAAACTTTTTTCAGCTCTTCTTCAGTCCATACACGACCAACTGGGTTTGCAGGAGAGCAGAAGATCAGCACTTTGTTGTTAGGATCTGCACATTTTTCTTCCAGACCTGCAAAGTCGATGGTGTAGTAACCGTTGTCGTTGATCAGATGGTTGGAAACTGCTTTACGGTTCCATTCGGTTTCGATAGCAGAAGAGAAGTGACCGTAAACAGGACGCATAACGATGATGCCGTCGCCTTCATTGGAATAGAGTTTTACTGCATGTTCCAGTGCACCGAAAGTACCGTGGGAACCGATAACTTCTTCAGGATTTACGATCCAATCGTGGCGGTCTTTGAGCCAACGACAGAGGGATTCTGCGTATTTTGGTTCTGCACCTGCAACAGTGTAACCGTACATCATGTGGTCAGCTACGCGATGCATTGCTTCGATAACAGGCTGTGGGGACTGAAGGTCCATATCTGCAACCATCATAGGAATGGTATTTTCATCGACGTTGATGTTTTTTACGCGTTTTTTCATGTTTGCAAGGCCATCCCATTTAGCGGAATAGGTGCCATGGCGGTCAATGACTTTATCGAAATCGTATTTCATATAAAAAACCTCTTTCAAAGAAAATTGCAGCTTTGCTCTGTCTTTTCAGGGTTCGGCTGTTAGTACAGGACAAGTATAACACTTTCTTTGCGAATTGCAAACATTTTTTATGGAAATTTACTATTTTTATTTTCCATCTTGACTTTGAGTCAACTTGAAGTTGTATAATATAAATATATGCCGATTGTTCGGCTGTGGAACTTTGCATACAGAAAGGATTTTTCCTATGACTCAAACTTTGAAAAAACGGGATTGGGGTATGTTGGGTGTTATTATGGCACTGGCTTGGCCGACCATCGTGGAACAGGTCATGCAGACTGCTGTACAGTACATTGATACCGCCATGGTCGGTTCTCTGGGTACACAGGCGACCGCTGCTGTCGGTGCGACCAGCACCTTTGGCTGGCTGGTATTCAGCACCATCTCTGCCCTCAGCATTGGCTTCCTGTCCTTTATTGCACAGGCTTGCGGCGCCAACGACCGCGAAGCTGCTCGTAAAGCTGTTTCTCAGGCTGTTTTGGTGACCCTGTTCGTTGGTATTTTTACCATGATCCTGACCACATCCCTCAGTGGTGTGATCCCGAAACTGATGCAAGTAGACCCTGCTATTCAGGGTTTGGCATCTACCTACTTCTTCATTTTGTATCTGCCTATGCTGCCACGTACTGCTTCTACCATTTTCGGTACCTTGCTCCGTGCAGCCGGTGATACCAAAACCCCAATGAAGATCGGTATCATTGTCAATATCATCAACATTATTGGTAACTTCCTGCTGATTTACCCAACCCGTGAGATCGCTCTCGGTGCATTCAGCTTCACCATGCCGGGTGCGGGTTTAGGCGTTATCGGTGCTGCTGTTGCTTCCGGTATTGCTTTCACATGGGGTGGTATCCACATCACTTGGGCTTTGTGGCGTCATCCAATGATCTCTCCGCAGGGCTGCAGCCTCCGTCCTGACATGGAGATCCTGAAACCTTGTATCAAAATCGCTGTTCCAAATATGTTCCAGCGATTCGGAACTTCCCTCGGCTATGTTGCCTTCGCATCCATGATCAACTCCATCGGCGAAGTGGCAACCGCTGCACACACCATCGCCAATACCGTAGAATCTGCGTTCTATATTCCAGGCTACGGCATGCAGACTGCTGCTTCCACTTTGGCTGGCAATGCTTACGGTGCCCGTGACAACGACCGTCTGAAACGTATGTCCGCAATGTTTATCCCTGTGGAAATCGTACTGATGATCTTCTCCGGTGCAGCACTCTTTATCTCTGCACCAAGCCTCGTCAGCATCTTCTCCACCAGTCCGGAAGTTATCGAACTGGGTTCTACCGTACTTCGCATGGTAGCCGTTTCTGAGCCATTCTACGGCTTCTCTATCATCGTGGAAGGTATGATGCTCGGTCTTGGCAAAACCAAAGAACCTTTCCTGTTCAACGTTATGGGTATGTGGTTCGTTCGTATCGTTGGTACCTTCATCTGCACTCAGATGCTTGGCATGGGACTGGTCGCTGCATGGGCTTGCATGATCGGTCACAACCTGTTGATCTTCGCTCTCTACCTCTACACTTACATCAGAGGCAGCTGGAATCCGATGAACCAGTAAATAATCCGCTTCTATACCCCGAAGCTCTTGCATCCGCAGGCGCTTCGGGGTATAATTTTAGCATAATCACAGAACAGGGAGGCAATCTCATGAAACGTTCCGAAATCAACAAAGCGCTGAAAGAACTGGAAGCTATGTGTCAGAAACATTGTTGCTACCTGCCGCCATTCTGCCACTTTACTCCGGAAGAATGGGAAAGCAAAGGCCACGAATACGACGAAGTTCGTGACTGTATGCTTGGTTGGGACATCACTGACTACGGTCTGGGCAAATTCGATGAGATGGGCTTCTCTCTCATCACTATCCGCAACGGCAACCGCAATATGGAGGACAAATATCCAAAAGTTTATGCAGAAAAATTGCTCTTCCTCAAAGAGAATCAGTATGCTCCAAACCACTTCCACTGGTACAAAACCGAAGATATCATCAACCGCGGCGGCGGCAACATTCTGATTCGTGTTTACAATTCTCTTCCTAACGAGGAAATCGACTACAACAGTGATGTTACTGTACACACCGACGGCCGTACTTATACTGTTCCTGCCGGCACTCAGGTTCGTCTGACTCCGGGCGAAAGCATTCATATCCAGCAGTATATGTACCATGATTTCGAAGTGGAAAAAGGCACCGGTGATGTTCTGCTCGGTGAAGTAAGCCAGTGTAACGATGACAACAATGACAACCGTTTTGCTGAGCCGATCGGTCGCTTCCCAACCATCGAGGAAGATGAACCTGCTTACCGCCTGCTCTGCAACGAATATCCAAAAGCAAAAGATTAGTGCAAACACAAAAGGGACCTCTTACGAGGTCCCTTTTCTTTTACTCATGTTTGATAGCTTCCAGTGCGCTGATTTTTACTGCGCGGTTTGCCGGAGAAAATCCGGACAAGAGTCCGATAAATGTCGCAAAGATGATCGCAGCTCCTGCCAGCCACAGTGGGATCACAGAAAGGCTTCCGCTTCCGCCCATATCACCCAGCATAGAACCGAGGATACCGCTTAATGCACCACCGTTCATAGTCAGGTAGTTTAAACCGTAGGATATACCATAACTGATGCCTACACCAATAACACCACCCATGAAACCAATGATTCCGGCTTCCATCAGAAAAATACTGCGAATATTGCCCAGTGCACAGCCCAGTACCTTCATAATACCGATTTCTCGGGTGCGCTCATAGATGGACATGACCATGGTATTACTGATACCGATAGCCGCAACCAGCAGAGAGATACCGCCGATACCACCGAGGAACAGCTGTTGCTGCTGCATTTGCTCCATCATCGGTTCGCGAATGGAGTTGAGGGAATAGGTTTCAAAGCCCATTTCTTTGATGGCTTCATCTACGCTCTCCACCTGCTCGATGTCGCTGACTTTGATTTTCGCATAATTGTAGCTTAGCGCAGTCTGCTTGTTCTTGTCTTCCTCGATTTTGAAGGTTTTCTTATACTCCGCGTATAACTCCTTCAAATCATTGATATCCATATAAATGCTGTAGCTGTTTTCATCGTATGTATTGGGATCAGAGGAGCCCATCAAACCTTTGATATCCACCTCATGACGAACACTGTCGATTTTTTGTGTTCCGTCATCGTTGTAGGTAATATGCTCCATGACCAAAGCGAGTTCATCGTTCATCACATCCACAAACGGCGGCAGCTGATTGCCGTTGGAGTCCAGCATACCTTCCCAGCGGTAGGCTGCCTGTCCTTTTGCTTTGAGGTCAGTGAACTCATAAACCATACTCTTGCCCATAAGCATAGGATAAACTTTTTTGCTGCCAATGGTCGTATCCTGTGTTGGTAGCAGCTCACCCTCTGCCAACTGGAAGCCCATACTCTCCAGCTGGTCAGCGTAGACACCTCGAACGCTCCACAGCTGCATTTCATAGCGGTCTTTTTTGCCGGAGTAGAGCTTCAGATTCATGTTTGGCGCATCGTAGAACGGAGTACCCGCCTGCACACCGTCCAAAGCAAGGATACGCTTCATGGTTTCATCGTTAAGGGTAGTTTCGCCGTTGTAGCTGTAGATTTGGATCATGGTCAAGTCGCCCATCTGAGCAATGCTCTGCTCCAACGCTTCGGTTTGACCAATGCCCAGCGACACCATCAGTACAATGGAACAAGTGCCGACGATAACACCTGCTACGGTCAGAAGAGTTCTTGTTTTCCGACGAAGCAGGTTTTTAACAGTCATAGAAATCAAATCAGAAATTCTCATCGTCATCCTCGAGTTCTTTTGCCTTTTTGCGTTTGCGGATAACTAAAACAGCTGCCAATACCAGTACAACAACTCCGCCGCCGATCAGCAGCATCTGAGTCTGGCTCAAACCTTCTTCTGCCGCCATCGGATCGATTGGATTGCCGAATTCATCGTACATGATACCGTCCATTGGGAATTCTTCCATTACAGGCTGATCCCACTCAAAGGATGGAGCTTCAACGAAGGTTACTTCGAATGGAACGAGAGTTTCCTTTTCGTTGCCCATGGCATCTTCATAGGTGTAACGGATCTCACAAGGGAAGCTGCCAGGCATCATACCGGACAGAGTAAATTCCATTTCACCGGAAGAACCTGCCTGCAGATTGCCGCCATGGATGATTTTTTCTTCACAGAGAATATCGTTTTCATTAAAGATCAGCTCCGCAGTCAGGTTGTAAAGCTGTCCGCGGGATTTGTTCATGTACTTGGAAACGATGTCGATTTCTTCCCCTACGGTGATTTCCGCAATACCGGTGATCGGTTCTGCGGAGAAGCGGTCTGCCTGCACTACAGGAATGGAAATATCTTGACTCATTTTACCCTGTTTGCGAGCACCGTCTGCAACGTATTCATACTCGAAGGAAATCGATACAATGTGGGATTTTGCTTCTGCACCGGACAATGCAGACACTGCCAGATTTTTTTCAAAGCTCGCGCTGCGTTTCAGTCGGTCAATGTAGAAGGTGTTGGAAGAACTGGTCAACTGCAGACCTTCCGAAGTCGTTACCTTCATGATAATGTTTTCCAAATCGATTTTGCTGTGGGTGTTGATGCAGTTCAGATTCAGCATAAAATCGCTGCCTGCGGTGACCTGTGTGCTGCCTCCGGCAAAGGAATAGTTCTCCACAATAACATACGGGGTGCTTGCATTCATATCCACAGGAACAGTTTCCGGTGGGGTGGTGGAGTTATTTTCTTCCTGTGCCCACAGGTCCTCCAGAAATTCACGATAAACATCGATTGAGATTTTGTCTTCTTCATCCTCCGGATTTACCAGATAGTCGCCATCCTGAATCCAATCTTCGTACGGATCTTCCGGTTCTTCTTCCTTAACAACCACTCTATCCGGAGTATCCAAGTTAACGATGTGATAATCATCACCGCCGGATACCGATGTGCCATCTGCACGGCTGTACTGGAAGGAAACAGTCATCATATCTTCATAGCCATTGAAGAAGTCCATTCCTTTAAAGTAGGCTTTCACCAACAGATTATCATTGTTGGTCGCGCCAAATTCAATGCTATCGCAGAGGAATTCGTAACCGTCATAATGAATGTAGGCTTTTGAGCCTTCTTTCAGCGGTGCGTTTTTGTAAGTACCTGCTTTATTTCCCGGAATCAATGGGTAGCTGGTATCTGCGTAACAAAGGATCAGGTCGTAACTGCTGAAGTTACGTTTGATACGGCTGCTTTTGCTCAATTCGTAAACCATTTCGTATGAATTGAAGCTGAGATTCTTATCTGCAATGCTCAGTTCAGTCTGTCCATTGATTTTGATGGCTTCTCCATCCACATCATAAAAGATGATTTTCGGATAATCTTTTACCAATGCCATCTTGATACCAACGAAAGTTTCTTCTTTTTTATTGGTATTGCTGCTTGCAAATGCCGGCAGTGCGCTAAAAAGTGCGCCGCCGATCATCAGCAGAGCAAGAATCATTGCAAGGATTCTCTTAATCCACTTTTGTTTCATGTTCGTTTCCTCCGTTATTCTCTTCTTTATTATCGGTCAGTTCCTGCTGCTCAGCAGAAATCTGTTCTTCCGTCCGTGCAATAGACTGATTGCGCTCATCTTTGATGATCTCACCGTCCGCAAGGGTAATGATTCGGTCCGCATACAGTGCAAGATCACGGTCGTGAGTGACAAGCACCAACGTTTCCTTATACTTACGGCAAAGATTGACCATCAACTCCATAACTTCGCGAGTTGTTTTGGAGTCCAAGTTTCCGGTCGGTTCATCGGCAAAGATGATTTTCGGTTTGCACACAAATGCACGTGCAATACCCACACGCTGCTGCTGACCGCCGGACATCTGCGTCGGTTTGTGACTCAGGCGCTTGCCCAGACCAACAAGTTTCAACAGTTCCTTCGCTTTTTGTTCACGCTTTTTTTTGCTGATTCCGCGGAACATCAGCGGCATCGCTACATTTTCCAGTGCAGTATAGGCTGGAAGCAGGTTATACGATTGGAAAACAAAGCCGATATATTTCTGACGGAACCTCGCCAGTTTTATTTCAGATAAGGTGGAAATATTGGTTTTACCAATATAAACGGAACCTTTTGTCGGTTTTTCCAAACCGGCCAGCTGGTTCAGCAACGTGGATTTACCGGAACCGGATGTACCGAGTATACAGCAAATCTCCCCTTCTTCAATTTCAAAGCTCACATTATTCAGCGCAATGATGCGCTCTTTTCCCACAGGATAAACCTTCCTTAGATTTTCTATCCTGATGATGGCAGCCATAGCTTCACCTCGTTTTCTTTGGGAATTCACATATCCTAATTATAGCAAAGAATCACTGTTTCCACAGCCACACGCAAGAAAAATTCAAAGAAATTTCATCGCTTTTGTGATATCCTCAAATTCTTTGCACAATTTACAAGGGAATCTGTGGAAACTTCCTGTTACCTTGCCAAAAGACAGGCCTGCGTTTATAATGAAAGCGAGAAAACAGACCCTGCGGTCTGCACAAGGAGGATTATGTATGCATTGGATCACCTTTGAATATAAGAACGAAACCAAGATCGGTGCGCTGCTTCCAAGCGGAAAAGCTGTTGTAGAACTCCCTGCACTGGAAATCGACCGCCACATCTGCAATATGGTCGAACTGATCGAAACCTTGACTGAAGAAGAACTGAGCAAAGCCAAAGCCCTTTGGACTGATGAGAATCCGCAGAGCATCCCTGTGGAAAATGTTCGTTTGTTAGCTCCGATCACAAGACCGATCCATGACATTCTGTGCGTCGGAATCAATTACCGTGCTCATCAGGAAGAAAGCGAAGAATTCTTCTCTCTGCAGGGCAAAAAAGATGAGCAACACATTTATTTCAGTAAACGTGCAAGCCACATCAGCGGTCCAAACGACAGTATCCCATCCTATCCGGGTTATGATGACTGCATGGACTATGAAGCAGAATTAGCTGTTATCATCGGTAAAAAAGGCCGCGACATCCGTCATGAGGATGCTGAGGAGTATATCTTCGGCTATTCTGTTTTCAACGACGTTACCGCCCGCGCTGTGCAAAAACAGCATGTTCAGTGGCTGAAAGGCAAAAGCTTGGACGGTTACTCCGTAATGGGTCCTGCCATTGTACATAAAAGTCTGCTTCCATTCCCGCTGGAACTAGAATTGAGCTGCCACGTAAACGGTGTGCTTCGTCAAAGCTCCAATACTCGCCTGCTTATCGCAGATATTCCAACCATCATTGCTGAACTGTCACAGTCTATGACCTTGGAACCAGGCGACATCATTGCAACCGGTACTCCTGCCGGTGTCGGCATCCGTTTCGATCCGCCGAAATTCCTAAAATCCGGCGATGAAGTAAGCTGTCATATCGACTTTGTGGGCACTCTAACCAACCACATTCTTTAAGTTTACTCCACCCGCATATTTCCAATATTTTTTGCTCAATTTATTAGTATGATACAATAGCGAAAAAGCAGAATTTTTAAAATTCTGCTTTTTTGTTATCATTTTTTCGTCATTATCGATAAATTTAGCTGCTTTACATATCATATTCTGACGTTTTTGTTCTCTGCCGTTAGTTTTTTCGTCAAAACTCATTGACAGATGCGTCTAAAACCTGTATTATTTGTGACATTAAACGGAACGAGCCGAAAACTTCTGTAGTACTAAGTTTTGGTCGTACGTTTTTTTAAAATTAGAGTTTGCTCAAACTCTAATTTAATTCACCAACCTTGTATAAGGAGGAACAACACTATGAGAAAAAATCTGACTAAAGTTTTGGCACTGGCTATGTCTGCAGCTATGCTGCTGTCTGCTTGCGGCAACTCCGCACCAGCTGAAACTCCATCCACCACTCCAGCTGAACCATCTACTCCAGCTACCACCACTCCAGCTGCTCCTGTAGTTGAAGAAAAAGATCAGATCACCGATCTGGTTCTCGGTAAACTGGCTTCCGCTGAGCTGTCTACCTTCAACCTGCTGTACACCCAGTCTGCATCTAACGCAGAAGGTCTGTGTCCTGTATGGGCTACCGCTCTGGACACCAACCGTAACGGTCAGCTGATCCCTGGCCTGGCTTCCGATTGGGGCACCGAAGACGGCGGTCTCACCTGGAAACTGACCATCCGCGAAGGCCTGAAATGGGTTGACGTTAACAGCGAAGCAGTTGCTGACCTGACCGCTCAGGACTTTGCTACTGGTCTTGAATGGGTTCTGAACCATCATAAAAATGACTCCAACAACACTTCCATGCCTTCTGAAATGATCAAAGGCGCGAAAGAATACTACGACTACACCGCTTCCCTGTCTCAGGAAGAAGCTCGTGCACTGAATGCAGAACCAGGTTCCAAATTCATGGAAATGGTAGGCATCGAAATTCCTGACGCTACTACCGTTATCTACCACTGCATCACCGAAAAACCATACTTCGACACTCTGCTGTCCTACTACGGTATGGCTCCTCTGGCTCAGGGCCTCGTTGACGCTCTCGGCGTAGACGGTGTTCAGGGTATGGACAACACCACCATGTGGTACTGCGGCGCGTACATCATGAAAGAGTACATCAACGGTAACTCTAAAGTTTACGAACCAAACCCATACTACTGGGATACCGAAAGCTACCGCTTCGAAACCGTTACCCACAGAATGATCGAATCTTGGGACGTTGGTTACACCCTGTACCAGAACGGCGAAATCGACTACGTTTCCCTGACTGAAGCTCAGGTTAAAACCATCTCTGAAGATCCTAACCACGAATTCGCTAAATACCTGGCTCCAGACTGGCCAAAAGCTTACTCCTACCAGATCCACTTCAACTACGACAAAAACAACGAAGACGGCTCTGCTGACATCAACTGGAGAAAAGCAGTTGCTAACGAAGACTTCCGTCTGTCCTGGTACTACGGTCTTGATCTGACTGAATACTGGAAACGTACCAACACCCTGAACCCAATGTCTTGTGAAAACGTATGCTTCACCGCTCGTAACCTTGCTTGGACTTCCGACGGTAAAGACTACACCACCACCCTCGGCGAAAAACTCGGTCTCGTTAAAAACGGCGAAACCCCAGTTCGTTACCAGGCTGACAAAGCTGCAGAACACAAAGCAGCTGCTATGGAAGCTCTCGCAGCACAGGGCGTTACCTTCCCAATCGAATGTGACTACTACATCCAGGGTTCCAACCAGACCGCTCTGGACACCGCTACCGTTCTGAAAAACATCTTCTCTAAATGCTTCGGTGATGAATACGTAGTTCTGAACATCTGCACCTACGTTTCTTCCTCCACTAAAGAAGTTCGTGACCCTCAGCTCCACTCCATCGCTATCAACGGTTGGGGCGCTGACTACAACGACCCTCAGAACTTCCTGGGCCAGATCACTTACGGCGACGCTAACGCTTACTACTCCAACTACTGGAACAACATCAACAAAGTAACCGAAAACGAATACAATGCTGAACTGCTGGCTACCTTCACTGAATTCACCAACATGGTTCACGAAGCTGACAAGATCACTGCTAACATGGACGATCGTTACCATGCTTACATGGACGCTGAAGTTTACGCTCTGAGCCACGCTCTGGTAGTTCCTTGCAACTACTCTGAAGGCTTCTGCCTCTCCAGATACAACATCTTCGGCGACCGCGCTACCATCGACCTGGTAGGTTGGGAAACCAACGTAAACGGTTACACCGGCGAAGAACTGCAGGCTAACAAAACTGCTCTGCTGGGCTAATCTTCTTTCAGTTTAACATCAACAGTACTACACAATACCTTTCAAAAGGAGCACCGCATTTGCGGTGCTCCTTTTAGTTTCCTTCCCAAAAATAATATGCTCGTCTTTTTCAATTTGTAATTTCAATAATATACTTAAAATTATTTATGCACTATTCCCATTATTTAGGTTCAGATACTAAATCTTGTACAAATTTCATTGACAAATACTAGTTTCTTTCGTGTTATTTATCACGATGAACAGAATGAGTCGAAAACTTCCGTAGTACTAAGTTTTACTCATCTGTCTTCTTCTGTTTCAATTACTCAGGTGAAACAGGATCCAGTTACTTTGTATAAGGAGGAGAAAATCATTATGAGAAAACATCTGACCAAAGTTTTGGCAATGGCTATGGCTGCAGCTATGCTGCTGTCTGCTTGCGGCAACTCCGTACCAGCTGAAACTCCATCCACCACCCCAGCTGACCCTTCCGCTCCAGCTACCACTACCCCAGCTGCTCCAGCTGAACCTGCTAAAAACGAGATCACTGATCTGGTTCTGGGTAGAATCGCTTCCCGTGAGCTGAGCACCTTCAACTACCTGTACACTCAGTCCGCAGAAGACTCTGAATCCCTGGCTCCAATCTGGGAAGGTCTGCTGGCTACCAACCGTGTAGGTCAGTCCATCCCATGTATCGCTGAATCTTGGGGTACCGAAGACGGCGGTAAAACCTGGACCATCAAACTCCGCAACAATGCTACTTGGGTAGACATCAACGGCGAAGTAAAAGCAAACGTTACTGCTAACGACTTTGCTACTGGTCTGGAATGGGTAATGAACGCTCAGAAAAACCAGAACAACAACACCTCTATGCCATCCGAAATGCTCGTTGGCGCTAAAGAGTACAACGAATGGACCGCTTCCCTGTCCGAAGCTGAAGCTTGGGCTCTGAACGGCGGCGAAGGCTCCAAATTCCGTGAAATGGTTGGTATGGAAGTAGTTGACGATTACACCATCGTTTACCACTGCGTATCCGAAAAACCATACTTCGACACCCTGCTGTCCTACTACGGTATGTACCCAATCCATCAGGATCTGGTAGACGAACTGGGCGTTGAAGGTATCCGTGCTATGAACAATACCAACATGTGGTTCAACGGTCCATACATCATGACCGAGTACGTAAACGGCAACACCAAAACCTTCGAACCAAACCCACAGTACTGGGATGCTAATGTTAAACGTTTCGATTCCGTAACCATCCGTATGATCGAATCTTGGGACGTTGGTTTCCAGCTGTACCAGAATGGCGAAATCGACTACTGCTCCCTGACCGAAGCAATGGTTAAAACCATTTCTGAAGATCCAAGCAACCCTAACCACGAAATGATGGCTCCAGACTGGCCATCCGCATACTCCTACCAGATGCACTTCAACTACAACAAAATGAATGAAGATGGCTCTGAAGATACCAACTGGAACTATGCAGCAGCTAACGAAAACTTCCGTCGTGCATTCTACTACGGCCTCGACCTGACCGAATACTGGAAACGTACCAACCGTATCGACCCACTGTCTTGCGAAAACGTATGCTTCATGGGTCGCGACCTGTGCTGGACTTCCGACGGTAAAGACTACACCCTGACCATGAGAGACAAACTGGGTCTCCCAGCTCAGGATGGCGTAAAACCAATGCGTTACGACGCAACCAAAGGCGCTGAATTCAAAGCAGCTGCTATGGAAGAACTGTCCGCTATCGGCGTTACCTTCCCAGTAGAAGTTGACTACTACATCCAGGGTTCCAACCAGTCCGCTCTGGACTCTGCAACCGTTCTGTCTAACATCTTCTCCAAATGCCTGGGTGATGATTTCGTTAAACTGAACATCTGCACCTACGTTTCTTCCCTGTCCAAAGAAGTTCGTGACCCTCACCTGCAGTCCTTCGTAATCAACGGTTGGGGCGCAGACTACAAAGACCCACAGAACTTCCTGGGCCAGCTGACCTACGGCGAACCTAACGCTTACTACTCCAACTACTACAACAACATCAACGACGTTGCTGAAAATGACAACACCAAAGCTCTGATCGATACCTTCAAAGAATTCACCGCTATGGTAAACGCTGCTGACAAAATCACCACTAACATGGATGAACGTTACAACGCTTACATGGATGCTGAAGTTTACGCTCTCGAACATGCTCTGGTAGTTCCATTCTACTACAGCGCTGGTTGGTGTCTGACCAACTACGATATCTTCGGCGAATTTGCTGGTACCAAACTGGTTAACTGGACCACCAACTCCGAAGGCTTCACCGGCGAACAGATCACTGCATCTAAAACCGCAATGGGCAAATAATAATCTTCAATTTTCTTGAATTTTATAGTACTACACAACCCATAAAAAAGAAGCACCGCGAATGCGGTGCTTCTTTTATTTTTTTCCAAAATTATTACAGGCTTGTCATTTTCAATCTGCATTTTGGATAATTCGATAAGATCATTTTATTGTAATTTTAACATTTTTGAGATTTAGTAGCTAAATCTTGTGCAAATTTCATTGACAAAAGAAAGTTTATCAGATATTATTTGTGACATTAAACAGTACGAGTGATAAACTTCCGTAGTACTAAGTTTACATCGTCTGTTTTTTCCAACTGGAGCTTGTTCAAGCTTCAGAGGGCTTAGAAACCTTTTTATAAGGAGGAACACCACTATGAGAAAAAATCTGTCTAAAGTTTTGGCAATGGCTATGGCTGCAGCTATGATGCTGTCCGCATGCGGCAACTCCGCACCAGCTGAAACTCCATCCACCACTCCAGCTGATCCATCTACCCCATCTACTTCTGCTCCAGCTACTACTCCAGCTGCTCCAGTTGTTGAAGAAAAAGATCAGATCACCGATCTGGTTCTGGGTAAACTGGCTTCCGCTGAACTGGTTACCTTTAACGTTCTGTACACCCAGTCTGCATCTGACGCAGAAGGTCTGTGCCCAGTATGGTCCCAGGCTCTGGATACCAACCGTAACGGTCAGCTGATCCCTGGTCTGGCTTCCGAATGGGGCACCGAAGACGGCGGTCTGACTTGGACCGTTAAAATCCGTGAAGGCCTGAAATGGTCTGACGTAAACGGCGAAGCTGTTGCAGACCTGACCGCTCAGGACTGGGCTACCGGTCTTGAATGGGTTCTGAACCATCACAAAAACAGCTCCAACAACACCTCCATGCCAATGGAAATGATCAAAGGTGCTAAAGAGTACTACGAAATGACTTCCGCTATGTCTGAAGAAGAAGCTCGTGCTCTGGACGCTTCCGCTGGTTCCAAATTCATGGAAATGGTTGGTATCGAAATTCCTGATGCTACCACCGTTATCTACCACTGTGTAACTGAAAAACCATACTTCGACACCCTGCTGCCATACTACGGTATGTCTCCACTGTCTCAGGGCCTCGTTGACGCTCTCGGCGTTGACGGCGTTCAGGGTATGGACAACACCACCATGTGGTACTGCGGTCCATACATCATGAAAGAGTACATCAACGGTAACTCTAAAGTTTACGAACAGAACCCACACTACTGGAACACCGAAGCTAAACGCTTCAACTCCATCACCCACAGAATGATCGAATCTTGGGACGTTGGTTACACCCTGTTCCAGAACGGCGAAATCGACTACGTTTCCCTGACTGAAGCTCAGGTTAAAACTATCGCTGGTGACCCTAACCACGAATTCGCTGAATACCTGGCTCCAGACTGGCCACGTGCATACTCCTACCAGATCCACTTCAACTACGACAAACGTAACGAAGACGGTTCCGAAGACGTTAACTACCAGAAAGCAGTTGCAAACGAAAACTTCCGTCTGGCTTGGTACTACGGCCTCGATCTGACCGAATACTGGAGACGTACTAACACCCTGAACCCAATGGTATGCGAAAACGTATGCTTCATGGGTCGAAACCTGGCTTGGATCGATGGCGTTGACTACACCACCGTTCTGGCTGACAAACTTGGCCTGACCAAAAACGGCGAAACCCCAGTTCGTTACCAGGCTGACAAAGCTGCTGAATACATCGCAAAAGCTAAAGAAGAACTGACCGCTATCGGCGTTACCTTCCCTGTAGAAGTTGACTACTACATCCAGGGTTCCAACCAGACTGCTCTGGACACCGCTACCGTTCTGAAAAACATCTTCTCTAAATGCCTGGGCGACGACTTCGCAGTTCTGAACATCTGCACCTACGTTTCTTCTTCCACTAAAGAAGTTCGTGACCCTCAGCTCCACTCCATCGCTATCAACGGTTGGGGCGCTGACTACAACGACCCTCAGAACTTCCTGGGCCAGATTACTTACGGCGATGCTAACGCTTACTACTCCAACTACTGGAACTGCATCAACAAAGTAGAAGGCGAAACCGAATGGAACAAAGAACTGCTGGCTACCTTCACTGAATTCACCAACATGGTTCATGAAGCTGACAAGATCACTTCTGACATGAACGCACGTTACAATGCTTACATCGACGCAGAAGTTTACGCTCTGTCCCACGGTCTCGTAATCCCTTGCAACTACAACGAAGGCTACTGCCTGACCAGATACGACATCTTCGGCGACATGGCAACCATCGACTGCATCGATTGGGTAACTAACGTTGACGGCTTCACTGGCGAAGAAATCGCTTCTTCCAGAAAAGCTCTGCTGGGTTACTAATTTAGATTCTCTCGAGTAAAATCCTCAATAGTACTACATTAATCAAAAGGCACCGCGTATGCGGTGCCTTTTCCCATGTGCAGATAAAAAATAGCCTCCCTTCCGAAGAAGAGAGGCCATCCTTAAAGGAGAATAGGGGATGCATTTCGTTATTTCTTTTCACGGATCACTTTGTACAGCTGGATCAGCAGGGTTGGCATAAACGCCAGCAAGTAGATGCAGCCCAGATTTGCCATACTCAGCTCAGCGATCATAAACAGACCGTGGAATGCAGGGATCAGAAGCACTGCATTGAGCAGCAGAACACCAACCACAAACGCACCTACGGAAGCCAGGTTGCTGCGGAAACCCAACTTAAAGATGGAGCCTTCACCGCGGCAGTTGAAACCGTGGAACAGTCGTGCAAGAGCCAAAGTTGCAAATGCCATGGTGCTTGCCAGCTGTTCACTGCCCTGTTTCAGACCAATGTGGAATGCAGCCATAACAAAAATCGCCATCAGCAGACCCTGAAGGAATACATTGCTCATAAATCCCTTATCCATAATGGACTTTTTCGGATCACGCGGTTTCTGGTCCAACAGATTCTCTCTTGCAGGCTCCATACCGATTGCGATTGCAGGCAGAGAGTCGGTCAACAGGTTGATGAAGAGCAAATGCACAGCCTGGAATGGCACAGGAAGCGCCATCAGAGAAGTGTATAGTACGCTGAGAATACCGGACATATTACCGGAAAGCAGGAATCGAATAGAGTTTTTGATGTTTGTGAAGATATTTCTGCCGTTGGTCACTGCTTTTACGATGGTAGCAAAGTTATCATCGGTCAGAATCATGGAAGCAGCATCTTTGGAAACCTCAGTACCGGTGATACCCATTGCAACACCGATGTCTGCTTTTTTTAGAGCCGGAGCGTCGTTGACACCGTCACCGGTCATAGAAACGATTTTACCTTTGTTCTGCCATGCGGTCACGATGCGAATCTTATGTTCCGGAGAAACACGAGCGTAAACAGATACTTTTTCCAAAATGTCTGCCAGTTCTTCTTCACTCATGGAATCCAGTTCCACACCGCTCAGAGCCACGTCGCCGTCTTCAAAAATACCAATTTGTTTTGCAATTGCAGTTGCGGTCACTTTATGGTCACCGGTGATCATGATGGTACGGATGCCGCCGCGTTTTGCGTCTGCTACTGCCTGCTTGGATTCCTCACGAGGAGGGTCGATCATAGAAATCAAACCAACGAAGGTGTAGCCATTTTCGTCGTCCAGCGTGATGTCAGGACAAGTGTAACCTTCGTACTGTTTATAGGCAAATGCAAGAACTCTCAGGCCGTTTTCAGACAGTTTTCGGTTCACATCAGCAATGGTTTCTTTGTCGCCTTCTGTAATAGGTCGAACACCGTCTTTTGTAATAATATTCACTGTTCTATCCAAAAGTACATCCATCGCACCTTTGGTACAGAGGGTATAAACGCCATCCAATTCGTGCAAGGTACTCATCAGTTTGCGGTCAGAATCGAAAGCAAGCTCTGCCAAACGCAGGTGCTGCTGACGGTAAATACTTTCTTCCAGCCAGAATTTATGACCCAAATTGATAAGAGCAACCTCGGTCGGGTCGCCGATTTCTTTGCCATCCACAGAGGTCGCGTCATTTGCAAGAACTGCGGTTTTCAGCAGCCAACGATGTGCATCATTTGCAAAATTCAGGTCTTCGCCATCAAACAGTTCAAAGTCTGTGTACACCTGTTTAGTGGTCATTTTATTCTGAGTCAAGGTACCGGTTTTGTCAGAACAAATAACAGAAACGGAACCCAGAGATTCTACAGCGTTAATTTCCTTGATGATTGCGTTTTCTTTCGCCATTTTCTGTGTACCCATCGCCTGAACGATGGTCACAATCGAACTGAGAGCTTCTGGAATTGCTGCAACAGCCAAAGCAACCGCAAACATCATTGCGTCGATCATCGGCATATCACGATACATACTCAGAGCAAATACTGCGATACAAATCACAATAATAACGATCGCAAGCTTCTTACTGAACTGATCCATGCTCTGCTGCAGCGGAGTTTTCTTCTGCTGAGTCTGATTCATCAAAGCTGCGATTTTACCGATTTCAGTCTGCATACCGGTTGAAGTTACAACAACATTCGCACGACCGTAGGTAACCAAGGAACCGGAGAACACCATGTTTTTCTGATCGCCGAGAGCTACCTGTTCTGCATCGATCACATCTGCAACTTTATTCACACCCTCGGATTCACCGGTCAGAGAGCTTTCGTTGACCTGCAGGGAGAAATTCTCAAGGAGCCTGCCGTCGGCAACTACCATGTCGCCCGCTTCAAGAATGACGATGTCGCCGGGGACCACGTCACGGGAGGATATCTCTATCTTGCGGCCCTCACGGATGACCTTGGCGCTGGGGGAGGACAGGGATTTAAGGCTGTCCAGTGA
>JAZQXX010000019.1:0-13777 GCA_045633085.1 Negativibacillus sp.
CGTATAGCAGTAACCGATGCACTTGTGCTGGAAAATAGCGTCTGTGCGGGCACAGTAGCCGTCTACGAAGGTTTTTTCGTCACTTGCGTTATGATAACCCCAGCCAGCTTCGTTACTGTAAGAAACACCGCCGTATTCGGAGAAGAACAGTGGGTATTCTTTCAGCTGAGGAATGGTCATCATCTCAAAGTCACCGCATTTTTCCGGAGGATTCTGCAGGAAGCCTTCGGAGAGGATTCGGTGGATGAAATCGATGTCGCTGGTATAGTTGTGGACGTCGTAGATGTCAGTGATGTACATATCGCCGCCGCTGGAACCGATAACGATGCGGTCAGGGTCGAGGGCTTTGGTTTCGTGGTAAAGGCGTTTCTGAGAGATGCCGTCGCAGCACTGTCTTTCGCCGAACCATGCTTCATTCAGTGGGCACCAACCCATGATAGATGGATGATTGCGGTCACGTTTTACCACTTCACGCCATTCACGGATGAAGTTTTCGACGCCTTTTGGATTGTGTGCGGTGAAGGTACAGCCCCAGTTTGCATACTCACCCCAAACAATGTAACCGACTTTGTCAGCATACCAGAAGTAGTGTTCCTCAAAAACTTTTTCATGAGGTCTTGCGCCGTTGAAGCCAAGCTCCATGGACATATCGATATCGTGGTAGATTTCCTCCACGGTTTTAGCGGTGTAGATACCGTCAGGGTAGAAGCCCTGATCCAAAACCTGACGCAGGAACAGAGGCTTGCCGTTGAGGTACAGCTCTTTATCTTTGAATTCGTACTTGCGGAAACCGCAGTAAGTTTTCACGGAGTCTACAACTTCGCCGTTGGAACGGAGAGTCAGAACGATGTCGTAAAGGGCAGGATGACCCGGTTCCCACAGTTCCGGATTTTTAACAGGAACTTCGAAGCAGATCTGATTGCCGGTGATTTCCGCTTCACCGGAGGAGATTTTCTCATTATTATAGTAAATTTCAGCTGAAATATTACCAGATGTAATGGTTTTCAGCTCGAAACGGACCCATTGATGGTCTACATCGGCGTGGATAAAGCTTTCGCAGATGTAGTTGTCAGAAACAAATTCCAGCCATACAGTCTGCCAGATACCAGTGGTGCGGGTGTAGAAGCAGCCGGAGCTGGTTGGGCGAATACTCTGTTTACCGCTTGGAATGGTGTTGTCAGTGGTGTCGTCGTAAACTTCTACATCGATGATATTTTCGCCAACGACCAGTGCAGAGGTGATGTCAAACTCGAAGCTTGCGTAACCGCCGATGTGCTTGCCGACTTTCTGTTTGTTGACGTAGACGGTGGTTTCGAAGTCGCAGGCACCGAAGTGCAGCAGTACACGACCGCTGAGCTTATCCAGAGTAAAACTGCGGCGATACCACAGATGATTCATGTAGTCGGTGTGACCGATGCCGGAGAGAACACTTTCCGGGCAGAACGGTACTTCAATTTTCTGAGCCAAAGGCTGATCCAGCATATTTTTAGGCTGGCTGAGGATCTCAAAATCCCAGCTGCCGTTAAGGTTTTGCCACTGTTCACGAACAAAAGACGGACGAGGATATTCCGGTCTGAACATTCAATCAACTCCAATCGAGGTTATTAAGTTAAGTATACGGGGAGAAGTTGCGTTTTTCCATCTGCTTTTGCACCAAAAAGAAAAGAAAAACTTTGTCAAAAAGAAACTCCGCCCGAAGGCGGAGTTTGCAGTTTAATGGAACTGAGAGTTGTAAAGGCTTGCATATACGCCGCCTTTCGCAAGAAGTTCTTCGTGGTTGCCTTTTTCAACGATGTCGCCTTTCTGCACAACAAGAATGGTGTCGGCATGCTGAATGGTGGACAATCGGTGTGCAATAACAAAGCAGGTTTTGTTCTTCATCAGCTCGCGCATTGCCGCTTGGATCTGAATTTCGGTACGGGTGTCAACGTTGGAGGTTGCCTCGTCGAGAATCAGCATGTGGGAATTCATCAACATTGCACGGGCGATGGTCAAAAGCTGTTTCTGACCCTGGGAGATGTTGACGCCATCTTCATTAAGGACGGTGTCGTAACCGTTCGGAAGTCGTTCGATAAAGTGATGAACATGGGCAGCTTTTGCAGCCTCGATGATCTCATCCATGGTGGCTTCCGGACGGCCGTAGGAGATGTTCTCGGCGATAGTTCCGTGGAAGAGCCATGTATCCTGCAGAACCATGGAATAGGCTTTACGCAGGCTCTTACGGGTCAACTTGAGAGAATCATGGCCATCAATGGTAATGCTGCCGCCTTGTGGGTCGTAGAAGCGCATGAGCAGGTTGATGATGGTGGTTTTACCGGCACCGGTCGGACCAACGATAGCAACCAGAGAGCCAGGTTTTGCTTCCAAGGAAAGATCGTGGATGATCGGAGTTTCCGGATCGTAGCCGAAGCGAAGATTCTTGATGACAACGTGACCCTGTGGATCGGTCAGATCGATGGCATCCGGAGCATCTTCCGGTTCCGGATCTTCGTCGATGAGCAGGAACACACGCTCTGCTGCGGACATGGCGGACTGCAGGTCGGCAATGATGTTGGCTACTTCATTGATCGGACCGGAGAATTTACGGGAATACAGAACGAAGGAAGACAGATTACCCAAAGTAAGATTGCCGAAGAGGAAGAGCAGTGCACCGAACATGCTGACCAGTGCAAGGGACAGGTTGTTGATGAAGTTTACAACAGGACCGGTCATACTGCCGAAGTAGTCTGCACGGTAGTAGGCATCGCAGGCGTCCTCGTTTTTCTTGTCGAAGCGGGAGATCATGGTTTCTTCCTGGTGGTAGGACTTGGTGGTCTTCTGACCGGAGATGATTTCCTCTACATAACCGTTCATGGCACCGAGCGCACGGGATCGTTTGCTGAACAGTGGGCGTACCTGCTTGGTTTTATACTTGGTAAAGATAATGGAAGCAGGAATAGTGAAGAGGAAGATGATGATCAGCTGTGGAGAGATGCGGAGCATCATGATGAAGGAACCCACAACTGTGATAACGCTGGTTGCGATCTGCAGCAAGTCAGTGGAAAGAGAAGCGTTGATGGTATCGATGTCGTAGGAAATACGGCTGACGATATCACCGGTCTGGTGGCTGTCGAAGTATTTGACCTGCAGGATACTCAGCTTGTTAAAGACGTCCTGTCGCATCTGGTACACGATTTTCTGGCTGAAGTGGATCATCAGCACAGACAGAATGTAGGAAAGTGCAGATGATACCAGATAAAAGACGATCATCAAACCGCAGTAGTAGAATACTTTCGAGAAGTTTACAGCTCCCGGCACGGTGCCGATGGAGTCGATAGCCCAACCGGAGAGGGTCGGACCGATCAGAGCAAGAACGTTACTGCTGACTGTAAGAACAAAAGCAAGCAGCAACAGCCATTTGTGGGCGTACAGGTACTTCCACAAACGGAGCAGGACTTTTTTACGGTCCCTTGGTTTTTCAGTGGACATTCCTCTTGGACCTCTAGCCATCGATCGCACCTCCCATCTGAGATTGACTGATTTCCTGATATACATCGCAGCTATTCATCAGTTCTTCGTGGGTGCCGTAGCCGATTGCACGGCCTTCCTCAAGGACGAGGATCTTATCGCAGTGATAAATGGAGCTGATTCGCTGTGCGATGATAATGGTTGTAGTGTCGGAATAATGTTCTTTCAAAGCCTGACGGAGCAAGGAGTCAGTTTTGTAGTCCAAGGCACTGGAGCTATCGTCCAGAATCAAAATTTCTGGATTGCCTGCCAGCGCACGGGACAGCAGCACACGCTGTTTCTGACCACCGGACAGGTTGGTACCTTTGGAAGTCAGCATATGCTGGAAGCGTTCCGGCAGACTGTTGATGAATTCCATCGCCTGTGCATGGGTTGCGGCAGTTTCGATTTCTTCTTCGGAGAGATTTCGGCCGAAGGAGATATTTTCCGCAATGGTATCAGCGAAGAGAACGTCATTCTGGAAGACCAGACCGAATTTTTGATGGAGTTCTTCATCCGGAATGGAAGCAACTTTTCGGCCGCCGATGCGAATGGAACCTTCATCGTTGTCATACAGACGCATAAGCAGATTGATGATGGTACTCTTACCGGAACCGGTAGCACCGATGATACCGAGGCTTTCACCGCGTTCCAGGTCGAAGCTGATGTTCTTGAGATGGTGATCGCGGCTCTTTTCGTATGCGAAAGAAACGTTTTTGAATTCGATGTGTTTGCCGTTGGCCACGTAGTCATCCGGTTTCACTTCCAGATCAGCCGGAGTATCCAGGATTTCTGCGATTCGGTTAGCAGAAGCAGTACCCTTGCTGACCATGATGAACATACGGGTGATCGCCATCATTGCATTCAGAATGGTGGTGAAGTAGGACAGGAAAGCGATGATCTTACCAGTTTCGGTAAGGCCAGCATTGACGCGGTATGCACCGACGATGATAACGATGGTCAGACCCACGTTAAGCATCAAGTTCATCATTGGGTTGGTCAGAGCCATGGAAACACCGGCAGTGGTTTCACGGCGGGAAACTTCCGCATTGACGCGGGAGAAGTGTTCCTGTTCGTAATCGGTTTTGGACAGTGCTTTGATGACACGGATGCCGGTGATATTTTCACGGACAGTACGTACCATCTCGTCGATGCCTTTCTGCAGGTTGGTATACAGTGGGATACCTTTTTTGGATACCTTATAAACCAAAATACCCAAGAATGGCAGGATCAAAACCAAAATGCCGGACAGAACCGGGTCGAGGGTCAGCGTGATCAAGATACCGCCGAAGAGCAGAATCGGTGCGCGAACGCCCAAACGCTGGATTCGGCTGATAAAGTTATGTACGTTGTAGGTGTCTGTGGTCAAGCGGGATTCCAAAGAAGGAACAGTGTAATAGTCCACCTGTGCACAGGACAGATAAGAAATTTTGTGGAACAAATCGTGGCGGATCTTACGTGTGCACTGTGTTGCCACCCAGGAAGCCATACGGTTGGCGGTGACGTTGGTGATAACTGCAACGACTGCACAGAGAACCATGATACCACCCCAAAGGATGATCAGGTTGACATCATGTTTCGGCGCAACGCTGTCGATGATGTAGGACAGGACCCATGGCAGCAGCAATTCTGCGACGGTACCGCTGAATTTGATGGTCAAACCCAGTGTCATACGCGGCACATAGGGTTTGAGGTAATTCCAAAGATGTTTCATCGTGTTTCCTCCTCTTCTGCCAGCTGCAGAGCTTTTGCCTGAACTCGCTGCATCATGGATTGCAGCAGAGCTTGCTCATCTTCGCTGAATTCTTCCAGCAGCAGTCGATTCCACTGCTGCATGATCTCAAGAACTTTTGGGTACAGAGCCTCGCCCTTTTCGGTTGGGTAGACCTGTAAAACTCGCTTGTCTTCCGGCGATGGACGGCGAACGACAAAGCCATTTTGCTCTAAGGCAGAAAGCTGGCGGGTCACGTTGCTTTTATTGACGGTGATTCGCTGAGCCAACTGTTCCTGCGAGATACCGGGGTGGCGGCAGATTTGGAAGATGTAGATCTGCTGGTTGCCGGTGATTCCGTCGGTATTGAGCTTTTCATTATAATACCGCTTGGAACAGCGGTGGGTTCGGTTGATGGAGCGCATCAGGGAATCCATGTATGTCCTCCTTTAATTGGTTGCGTTTGCAATTATTTCTTAGTCTATAATAGCACAGAATCGTTGCAACTGCAACGAAGAAGGGGGATTTTTGCTGTAATAGCCAAAGATAGCAAGAAATATTTATAGAAAAAAGAAAAGCCACGCAATTTGCGTGGCTTATGCTTTTATTTTTTCTTGTCGTAGAAGATCGGTCCCAGCAGACTCGGCAGGCTGTGGGCATCGATACGGCGAATCAGAATGCCTTTCGCATAGTACAAGCTGATGACAGATTCGCATAAAGTTCGGCAGGCACGTTCCAAATCGCGGACGCCCTCTTCCGGACAGAGTTTGATCAGCTCTTTGGCTGCATCGTCACTGAGTTCCAAACTTTGTGTGCAGACGATGATCTCATTGGCACAGAGTGGGTCGTGGAGTTTGTCCAGAGAATCCAGCTGATACTCTTTGATCAGCTTTGGCCAAACGTAACCCTGTACGATTCGTTCCTTGTCGACCGGTGTATAGGATGGAAGTTCCACGATATCCATACGGTCTTTCAGAACAGGAGAAAGCGGACGCAGGTCGTTGGCGGTGGCAATGAAGATCGCATTGGACAGATCCAATGGGAAATTCAGATAGTTGTCCACGAATTTACTGCGGTCACTGTCGAGGATGTCCAGCAGAACATTTTCCGGACAGCCGTGTTCCTGAGAGCTGCCCATTTTATCGATTTCATCCAACAGGATAACAGGACAGAAGCTCTGTGAACGAATCAACGCTTCGGTGATTCGGCCGCAGCGTGCATTATGGAATACCTGCTGTACACCGCGGAGGAAGAGTGCGTCGGAAACACCGGCAAGGGAGATTTTTACGCAAGGTCTGCCCATAGCAGCAGCAATGGAAGCAACAATGGAAGTCTTGCCGACGCCTGGTGCACCGGCCAGCAGCAGAACAGCACCGTAGTTTTTACCCAAATGCTTTTGGCAAGCCATATAGCGCATGACTTTTTCCTTTACGTCATACATTGCATAGTGGCTGCGTTCCAGCATAATACGGGCAAGACGCAGGTCAATGTTTGGAACTGTCTTATCTACCATCCATGGGATTTTCAGCATAACATTGAGGTAGGCTTCTTTGATATCTTCCTGCGGAAGTTCCAGCAAATAATCCTGAATTTCCAAAGGCATGGATTCAAATAATTCCTCACTGATGCGGGATTTCAGACGGTGACGTAATTGGCTGTGGCGGGATTCCTGTTCGCTCATGGGAACCCTCCTCTCTAAAAATCTCTGTCATTATTATAACATATTGGGAGAAAGAAGAAAAGCCACGGAAAACCGTGGCTTGTTTCTTAACGATATTCAATGGTCAGCTGTGGATTTTCTGCTGCTGCGTCAGCAAGAACATGGAGGAAACTATTGCCGTAGTCTGCCAAATTGGCACAGAGCGCATCTTTTTCTGTGATGATCAGCTGGATCGCTTTGCTGCGTTCGCACAGGCAATCATACAGTGCATCGAGATTGCTGCCGTAATAGGAAGGAAAGGCAAGACGTTCTGCCAAGAGGGAATGGAGCTGTTCTTTGCTCTGAATTTTGCTTCCGTAAAGAATTTGTACCTGCATAGGACACCTCACAGTTGTTTAGTACAGTTGGGTGAAGCTTTCGTAATGGTCGTTGGTGTAGTAGATCAGACCGTCGTTGGAGAAGAGGATTCGTTCTGCACCGCGATAACCGCCTTCATAGTTGACGTCACACTCTTTCCAGGTACGGCCATCAGCCTGTGGGAGCAGACCTTCGTAGTTACCGAAACGGTCGCCGCCGATACTCATTTGATCGGTCACATCCCAAAGGTTGCCTTTGCTGCTGTCCCAACCCAGTTTTTTTGCTTCATTTTTGGTGATGAAGTTGGATGGAAGTTTTCCGTAAAGATGAATGTAGAGAGCAACATCTTCCGGGCTGGAATAGCGTCCGTTTTCATCTAAGGTCGGTTCTGCAGGAGTTTCTGCCGGGGTTTCAGCAGGTGCTTCTGGAGCAGGAGTTTCGGTGACAGGAGTTTCAGCTTCTGTGCTTGGAGCAGGTTCTGCCGGTGGAGCCTGAGAGCTTTCCGGAGTGGTCAGCTCCTGTTTTGGCTGTTCCGGAGCTGGAGTTTCAGAGAGTGTGCTTTCCAGTACGGCATCGGCAATATCCAGTGCCAGTTCAACTTCCTGTGCATCGCAGCCTGTGAAGAGGAACATGACACCAAGCAGCAAAGCCAAAAGCAAAGCTCCGGCGCGTTTGAATACAGTCAGTTTTTTCATAGTTGATTTCCTTTCTTACTTGTCTTACAGTAATTCTTCCATAGGAAGGATCGGAGAAAGAAGGATCGCATGGAGCGGATAACGTTCAGAAACATAGTTTGACTTGGAAGAATGCAGACGGCCTTTGTTTCCGGACGAAATTTCCACATGGAGTGGGAGAGTCATCTTGACGATCAAACCGTGATCCAACACAGAATCCAGCTCAATGCTGCCGTTGTGGCGCTCGATAATGGTTTTGCACAGGGTCAAACCAAGTCCAAGACCAGGACGGGCTTCATTTTCTCCGCCTTTGGAGAAGTAAGCGTCCATAGCCAAAGGCATGACATCGACAGGAATACCAAAACCTTTGTCAGCAACAGTGATATGACATTTCGATTCGGTTACAGATACCGTAATGCTGATCTCGTTGTCTGTGTTACAGAATGTGCAGCTGTTGCAGATCAGAGAAAAGAGAATGATGTTCATTTTCTTTTCATCAAAAGGAACAAGAGTCAAGGAATCTGGAGTTTCAACTGTCAGCTTAATGTTACGGCGCTGCAACGGTTCAATGATCGGATCTAATGTGCGCTGGAGATATTCTCTGATGTTATAATAGCGGACATCCAAAGGTTTGAAGTTGCTGACCAGATCACTGTATTCAGCAATGTAGAAACAGTTGCGCAGCATCTGATAACAGGATTGGATCATTGCGGATAGTTCGCTGCTGTAGTCATATCTCAGCTGACGGCGCAGATAATCAATGGTAGAGAAAAGACCGTCCATTGGTCGGCAAAGAGATTCATTAATGTAAGCCAAAGCATCGTTGCCGATGGTATCTGCATGCGGCTGGGTAAATGCGACTAAAATTTCCTGAACAGCACCGCTTTCATCAAAGGAAAGAGGAGAAAAACTCAGGGTCAGGCGAACCAAAGGCAGTCGGCATAGAATGGTAACGGATTCCCGTGTTGTGCTCAGAAGCTGCAGAAGTTCATTGCCGTCATGTCCAAGGAGAAGCGGACCCACAGTATGCAGTGGGTTGAGGTAAGGAAGTTTCTCTTGGATATATTTATTTCTCCATGTGATTCGGAAAGAAGCATCCGTACACAGATAAGGTAACGGAATATGTTCCAAAGCTTGTTGAACAGCAGTAAGACTCATGGTTCAATATCTCCTTTACAAACAGTGGATGATCTGCTTTTGTCGAATTTTCGACAAAATTCGACAAAAGAGATTTGTTATATTATAGCAAGAATTCGCGGTCAAGCAAAGAGGGAGAGGAGCTTTTTTGGATTTGTCTGTAAAATTTGTCACAGGAATGCCTTGATAAGAAATTATTTTAGCCAAAATAAAAGAAGGAATTTAGCATAAAGCACCAATTTGATTAAAATTGGAAGTTTGAACTTGTATCTTTCGCTGCTTTGGTATAATATATAACTGTACTAAAAACATACTGGAGGTTGTTTTATTATGGCAATTAAAATTGGTATCAACGGCTTTGGCCGTATCGGCAGACTGGTATTCCGTGCAGCAGTAGCACAGCCAGAAAAATTTGAAATCGTAGGTATCAACGACCCATTCGTTGATCTGGATTATATGGTTTACATGACCAAATACGATACCGTACACGGTCACTTCAAAGGCGAAATCGAAGCAAAAGACGGTAAACTCATCGTTAACGGCAAAGAAATCGCTGTATTCGCTTGCAAAGATCCATCCGAAATCGCTTGGTCTTCCTGCGGCGCTGAATACATTGTAGAATCTACCGGCGTATTCACTACCACTGAAAAAGCTTCCGCTCACCTCAAAGGCGGCGCTAAAAAAGTTGTTATCTCTGCTCCTGCAAAAGATAAAGAGACCCCAACCTTCGTTATGGGCGTAAACAACAACGAATACACCAAAGACATGGTAGTTGTATCCAACGCATCCTGCACCACCAACTGTCTGGCTCCACTGGTTAAAGTTGTTAACGACAACTTCGGTATCGTTGAAGGTCTGATGTCTACTGTACATGCTACCACCGCTACCCAGTTTACCGTTGACGGTCCTTCCGCTAAAGACTGGAGAGGCGGCCGTGCAGCAGCTGGCAACATCATTCCATCTTCCACTGGTGCTGCTAAAGCTTGCGCTCTGGTAATCCCAGAAATGAAAGGCAAACTGACTGGTATGGCATTCCGCGTTCCAACTCTGGACGTTTCCGTTGTTGACCTGACTGTTAAACTGGCTAAACCTACTACTTACGAAGAAATCTGCGCTAAGATTAAAGAAGCTTCTGAAAACGAACTGAAAGGCATCCTGGGCTACACCGAAGATATGGTAGTATCTTCCGACTTCATCGGTGACACCAGAACCTCCATCTTCGATGCAAAAGCTGGTATCATGCTGAACGACACCTTCGTTAAACTGGTTTCCTGGTACGACAACGAAATGGGCTACTCCAACAAAGTTCTGGACCTGATCGCTCATATGTCCGCTGTTGACGCTCAGTAATTTGGCTTAAATAAGCGAAAAATTCAGTCTCGCATAAGTCCTGTGCTGTAAAGAACAGGAAACTAAGTGAAGATAAACTGAGATAAGTGGAATAACGACTCCGAGTTTTGGCAAGGCTGTTGGTTCCCACAAAAAGCAAACAAACGCTCCTTTTCCTATGTGAAAAGGAGCGTTTTTATGTTGCTGAAAAGTGTAAGGGATGAGTTTGTTTTTCATTGTCAGAGCCGTAAGTTATCACCCAAAACAGTGAATAACTATACGAAGCAGTTGGAGTATCTCATCAACTACTTGGAAGTTGAGAAAGATACAAAACACATTGATGATGTAGAGCCGAAATTCATCAAGCAGTTCCTTGTGTCAATGACAAAAATGGGTAGGAAAACGAACTATGTCAATGACTTGCTGAAATGCTACAAGGTGTTCTTCCGTTATGCCTACGAAGAAGGATATACTGAAACTCTGCTGACTGATGGCATACACAACCAGAAGAAAGAGAAAGTAATTCTCCGGACATTCAGTGATGCGGAACTGAAAAAGTTAATCAATTTCTATCAAGGGCATGACTATCTGACAATCAGAAATAAAGTCATTATGATGCTGCTGATTGATACAGGCATCCGTCTGAGTGAACTAACTGGGCTGACAGAAGAACAGATAAAGATGGACTATATCATTATCCACGGAAAAGGAAACAAGGAGCGGGTCGTTCCGAAATCCCCGCTCCTCAGTAAATGGTTGATAAAATTGATGGCTGTTCGCAAGTCCTATTTTGCCTATCAGATCATTCCGAAAAATATTTTTCTCAGCAAGAACGCAAAACCTCTGACGGGAACGATGGTTGACCGCATTATCAAGGATGCGGGGAAAGGCTGTAATGTATCAAAGGATGTGCGTGTATCGGCTCATACATTCCGTCATACCTACGCTCAGTATCAGTTAAAGGCAGGACTTGATATTTACTCTCTGTCCCGTCTGTTAGGTCATGAGAGCATTTCCATTACGCAGACATATCTTAATGGCATGCGAGATAAAGAAGTTCTGGAACAGGCTGAAAATACAAGTCCGCTGATGAATCTATAAGTTGGAACATCTTAATACATCTTTGATGAAGATAGAAGAAAAGGAGAGAAGTTTTTACTTCTCTCCTTCTTCATTATACATATCATTGATTTTGCCGATAAACTTTCGCATTTCTTCCACTACTGGTTCTGGGCTGAGGATTTTTGCGGAACGACCAAAAGTAGCAATCCAAGCGAAGAAGGGCGGACTGATTTCAACATTAGCAACAATAGTAAAATGGCCTTTATCTTCGGGTGAAATCCAAATATCTTCACCAAACTGGTCGATAACGGAACTTGCCAAGTGATTGCTGAATCGCATTTTCACTTTATACTCTTTGCCGTGGTAGGTCTGAAATACTTTCACTTTTGGAGCGGTAAGTTGATATTTGTGGTATTCCTCAATTCCATCTCGTGGGGTGGTAATCAGTTCAGAAATCCGCTCCATGCGGTCGATTCGGAAACTGCGGAAAGCCTTCTTGTCCGATACATAGGCATAGAGATAATAGTTGCCGTTTTCCCAATGGGTAGCGAATGGGCTGACAACATAATTATCGCCCTTTTTGGAGTATGTTCTGCTTTTGGAGTTGTCAGGGCTGTGATGGAAATAGCGGAAACTGATTTTATAATTCCCTTGAATTGCGTGATAAATTTTATCCGTATCTTTTACAATAGCATCATTCATACTGTGAATACGACCGGAAACATAGGAAACACGATTCAGGCTGTCCTTCACATACACATTCGCCATGTTTTTGATTTTTGCGGAGATAGAGGAAGCCTCGGCCTGTGTGATAAATCGGTTGGATTGGATGCTGTCGATCATCAAACGAAGTTCGTAAGGCTCAAAGGTTGCTTTCTTCAAAGCATAGCCGTGCTTGTGCGGATTGTATTCTACCGGCTCATGGAGTATATCACGCAGGATACTGATGTCTTTGTAAATTGTTTTTTCACACGCATAAATATCTTTGGATTCAAGATAATCAATAATTTCCTTGATGCTTTTGGTGTGGTCTTTGTCTGTGTATTGATGGAAATACTCTCTCAATGCGAGAAGTTTTCTTTCCTGTCCTGTGGAGCGGGGCATAAGTTGTCCTCCCTTAATCCAAAGACTTCAAGTAAACAGCCAATAGTTCCAAAGCAGTTTCCTGTTCTTTTGGAGTACAAGCATCAAGGCGTTCAAGAAGTTCCTGCTTTTTTACAGCATTAGAAGTGTTTTCTTCGGTCAGGACAGCATCAGGTGTAATGTGGAGAGCAGAGCAAATGCGGAGGATGGTTTCCACTTTCATATTTACAGTTCCACGCTCAATATCTGCGTAAGTTCTATTGGATAAGCCTGCCTGTTCCGCAAGTTCATTCTGTGTTAATCCCAGTTTTTTGCGAATTGAAAGCAATCTATTTCCAATTGTTCTATTATCCAAAATCAGCATTATTCTTCCTCCCATAATGTCTATATTAGGAATTGTAGTTCCTAATCGCCTTGACAAACAGGAGGCTTAGTAGCATAATTATAGGTAGCATAGTTCCTAATTTTGAGTGTTAACTTTCAAAATAAATTGTAGATACTATGCAAGCAGGTAATTGTTTCCTTTGGGAAATAATTATACGCTTGAAATGATTACAAACTGAAAGGTGGTCTTCTTTTATGGAAGGAAATTTCAAACTTAACCTATTCACTAATCCAGGTGAAAAAATCAAGGATATTGCTCAATGGGCATTTGTGATTGAATGTGCTTTGGCGTTGATTGGTGTGTTTGTTCTTATGGATGATGGTATGGAACCAATTCTCGCAATCTTATCATTCTTTTTGGCGGCAGGTGCAGCGTACTATTCCAATCTACTTTTATATGGTTTTGGCGAATTAGTAGAAAGTACAACTTATGCTAAAAAAACAAGCGAACAGTTGGCGACTGACTCATCTGAAACTATGAAAGAAATTGATGAACTCCCAGAAATTTAGGAGGATAAGACCATGAGTGAAAGATATTCCAAAGTCTTTGCTCTGTCTGAAAATCTGTATGCTACTGGTTCTCCAATCGTAATTGAAGCAGGTGCATTACAGAAAGACAATCAGACAGGCAGTATATTAGCACAAATCAAAATGAAAAATATCTCTGCCAAAGCGATCAAGGCAGTTAAAGTAAAACTGACACTGTTTGATGTTGCCGGTAATGTGTTGGCTGATGGCGTAGAGCAGCAGTACCTTGATTTGAGTGTATCAAGAGATGAATCCTTTGGCTCTAAATCTGCTATCAGATTGAAAGAATCTACCACCCGCTCCTTCTCTGTAAATATTACAGAAGTTGTTTTTGATGATGGAAACGTTTGGATCGGAACAGCAAAC
>JAZQXX010000020.1:0-6142 GCA_045633085.1 Negativibacillus sp.
GATCGCCGTTTCACCGGAGTAAGCAGGGAAAATCTCCACGACATCACCGTGTACACGGAACTTGTTGCGGATGAAGTTGATGTCGTTGCGTTCATACTGCAATTCCACCAGCTTATGAAGCAGCTCATCGCGCTCTTTCTCCATACCGGTACGCAGAGAGATGACCATATTTCGGTAGTCGATCGGGTCACCAAGGGAGTAGATACAGGATACACTGGCAACGATGATAACGTCACGGCGCTCTGACAGCGCGGAAGTTGCGGAATGACGCAGCTTCTCAATCTCATCGTTGATGGCGCTGTCTTTTTCAATGTAGGTATCAGTGTTGGCGATGTAAGCTTCCGGCTGATAGTAGTCGTAATAGGATACAAAGTATTCCACCGCATTGTTTGGGAAAAATTCTTTGAACTCGCTGCAAAGCTGAGCAGCAAGGGTTTTATTGTGGGCAAGGATCAGAGTCGGACGGTTGACCTCTGCAATGATATTGGCCATGGTAAAGGTTTTACCGGAACCGGTCACACCCATCAAAGCCTGTTCTTTGTCACCGTCGAGAATGCCCTGAGCTAAGGCGCGAATTGCCTGTGGCTGGTCGCCGGTCGGCTTGTAGTTAGAAACCAATTCAAAACGTTCAGGCATGGAATCACCTCCAAATTAAAGCGAGAACGTGTGTTCGATATACTCCTATTATATCAAGAATATTTTAAATAGGGAAGAGCGTTTTATGAAAAATCCAAAAGAAAAAGCACCCAAGTGGGTGCTTTAAAATTTATTCCGGTTTACGTGCAGTAATGATGGAAGACATGATGTACTGTCCAACGGACAGATTTCGTCCCCATTTTTCCTCATATTCCTTGGAAACAGGTTTTTCTTTGACAGACACATCCACAAAACCTGCACTGCAGATAATATTTTCCAACTCTTCGACCGAAGAAGCACCGCTCACTCAGCAGGAGTGCAGCTCCGGATTATCCTGCATATCCTTTGGAAGTTCCTTCATGATGACGATATCGCAGATAGAGATACGACCGCCCGGTTTCAGTACGCGGAAAATCTCACGGTAAACACGAGCTTTGTTGCAGGACATATTGATGACGCAGTTAGACAAACATACATCGGCGCAGTTGTCAGCAGCAGGGAGGTTTTCGATTTCACCCAAGCGGAATTCCACGTTACGGATGCGGTTGTTTTTTGCAATTTCGCGAGCTTTCGACAGCATTTCCGGGGTCATATCCACACCGATAGCACGGCCTCTGCGGCCAATTTTCACTCCGGCAAGGAAACAGTCCAACCCGGCACCGGAGCCGAGGTCGATGACTACTTCGCCGGGCTGCAAATTTGCAGCAGTAAGGGGATTGCCGCAGCCTAAACCGAGGTTGCATTCCGCAGGCACAAGAGCCAGCTCTTCGGCGCTGTAACCCACACTGGAGGATACGGTTTCAGCACTTTCGGTACTAGAAATCAGAGAATTTTTTGGATCAAGAAGGATCTGCTGATAATCCTTTCGAACTTGGTCATGAATTTCTGGCATGGAAAAGCTCCTTTCATGGATAATCTCATAATATCATAACATGCTTTGTGAAGTTAGGCAAGGGTTAATCGGGGAAAGCACCTTGCGCGGCTTCTCACAATGTTGTAAAATAAGATGATTGATTTTACAAGCAAAGGACGGTTATACCGTGATTTTATTAAATGCAGAAGGCATCAGCAAAAGCTACAGTGAAAAAATCCTTTTAGATGGTGTAAATCTTGCCATCAATGAAGGCGATAAAATTGGTTTGATCGGTGTAAACGGCACCGGTAAGTCCACATTTCTGAAAATTCTTGCCGGTGTGGATGAAGCAGAAGCCGGAAGTATCATCACCGGTAACGGTGTGCGTATTGGCTACCTGCCGCAGAATCCGGACTTCGACGGAAACAAAACCGTCATCGAACAGGCGATGGCAGGTGTATCTCCGGCAGAGCAGGAAGCCAAAGAGTTTCAGGTTAAAAACATCCTGACCCGACTGGGTCTGAGCGATTATGAACAGAAAATCGGCGTATTGTCTGGCGGTCAGAAAAAGCGTGTTGCGATGGCAGCAGCTTTGGCTGCGGAAACCGAACTGCTGATCCTCGACGAGCCTACCAACCATATCGACAGCTCCATGGTGGATTGGCTGGAAAGCTATCTTGCGGCGTACAAAGGTGCTATCTTTATGATCACCCACGACCGCTACTTCCTGGAACGTGTTGCAAACAAAATCGTAGAGCTGGATCATGGTAAGCTGTATTCCTATCCGGCAAATTACTCTAAATATCTGGAGCTGAAAAGCCAGCGTGAGGAAATGGAGCTGGCATCTCAGCGTAAACGTCAGAGCCTGCTGCGCAAAGAGCTGGAGTGGATCCAGCGCGGAGCAAGAGCAAGAAGCACCAAAGCTCGTTTCCGTGTGGAACGTTTTGAAGAGCTGAGCAATGTCCCAACCATTGAAGACGATGCAAAAATGGAGATCTCTGCATCCTTCTCCCGCATGGGCAGAAAAACCATCGAATTTGAAAATGTCAGCAAAGCCTATGGAGAAAAAGTTCTCATCAAAGATTTCTCCTACCTACTGCGCAGAGATGACCGCTTGGGGATTCTCGGTCCAAACGGCTGCGGTAAATCCACTCTGCTGAAAATGATCGCAGGCAAAGTTCAGCCGGACAGCGGTACCATCGTTTTGGGCGAAACTGTAAAACTGGGTTACTTCTCTCAGGAATGTGAGGAGATGGACCTAAATCAGCGTCCGATCGACTACATCAAGGACATCGCTTTCGAAGTGGACACTCCAAACGGCACATTGACAGCATCTCAGCTGATGGAAACTTTCCTCTTTGATTCTACTCTGCAGTACACTACCATCGGCAGACTGTCCGGTGGTGAACGCCGCAGACTGTACCTGTTGGGTATCCTTATGGAAGCACCGAATATCCTCATTCTCGACGAGCCGACCAATGACTTGGATATTCAGACTCTGACTATTTTGGAAGATTATCTGGAAAGCTATGCTGGAGCAGTTATCGTGGTTTCCCATGACCGTTACTTCCTGGATAAAGTGGTTGATCACATCTTCGCCTACGAAGGCAACGGCAGTCTGCGACAGTACAATGGCGGTTACAGCGACTACTATGCTCTTCATAAGGAAGAAGAGAAAAAAGAGAAGCAGGAAAAAGCGGCAGTACAGAATACCCGTGCAAGCCGCAGCAATCTGCCTCCGAAGCTGAAATTCACCTTCAAAGAGCAGAAAGAATTCGAAACCATCGACGAAGATATTGCTGCTTTGGAAGAGAAAATCGAGCAGGCTGAGAAGGATATGCGAAAAGCTTCCGCGGACTTTGTTCGTCTGCAGGAACTGATGGACGAAAAAGCTCGCTTGGAAGATGCACTTGCAGAGAAAATGGAGCGTTGGGTTTACCTCAATGACCTCAACGACCGCATTCAGGCACAGGGCAAATAAATGGTAGACAAGGAATTGTATGAGCGTTGGCAGGCTGCATTGGAGCTGAATAAGAGTCAGCAGAAAAGCGGCGGCATCGGTACGCTGTCCGAGAAGCCTGTCCATGCTGTTATCAAATACACAGTGGAGCCAAACGACAGTTACCACGAGGTACGGATCGGTTCGCAGGTTGCAGACGTTGTAACAGAGCAGGGGATCGTTGAAGTACAGACCAGAAACTTTTTCGGAACGAAAAAGAAGCTGGAGGCTTTGCTGGAGAAAGGCCCGGTGCGTTTGATCCATCCCATTGCGGCAAAGAAATGGCTTTGCTGGGTGGATGAAGAGAGTGGGGAGGTATCTGCTCCCAAACGTTCTCCGAAAGCAGGAAAAGCACTGGACAGTTTTATGGAGCTGATGTACCTGCGGGATTATCTGCTTCATCCAAACTTTTCGTTGGAGTTGTGGATGCTGGAGGTGGAGGAATACCGCTTCTTGAACGGATACGGAACAGACCGCAAGAAACGTGCCACCCGCTATCAGCAGGTACCTGTTGATTTGCTGGATGTTGTTGTTTGCAGAAGCGAAGAAGATTATCTTTCCATGCTGCCGGACTTGCCGGAAACCTTTACTCGCAAGCAGCTGAAAGAAGCAGCGAAGCGCTCCGATAGTTGGACACAGCGCACACTGTATACGTTAGAGCAAATCGCAGCCATTGAACGCTGCGGCAAAGAGGGCAGAACCATCCTCTATAAGAAAGCATAGAATAAACAGAGAATTCCACAGGTCAAAAGGCCTGTGGAATCTTTTTTTGCACGAAAAGAACAAATGTTCAAAAACCTATTGACAAGTGGAAAAAGACACGCTATAATGAAATCACAGAAAAGAACAGACGTTCTTTTGAAAGAAAACAATGATTTTGACATAAAAGTCGACAACAAGGAGGAAGAACCATGCTGGGTTGGAACAATGACGAACTGATGATCGAAACTTATCAGGACATGCGCATTGCTTGTACCGAAGAAACCATGAAACAGCTGAAGAAAAAAGGCTGGCGTATTTTGAATATGTGCCGCATTCAGGGTGAGCGTCGCTACACCATGGTGCTGCCGGAACGCAGCGACAAAGGTTATGTATTTACCGAGGTCAATGCCATCGAACGCTTCCGCGATCTGTGCAGCAAACCGCTGTACCGCAGAGAGCGTCCGGTCCTTCGCAGAGTATCCTAAACGTTTTAAGGAGTTATATTGACGGGGCTATCGCGCTGTCAGTATAATGAAGAAAAAACGAAAGAAGGACAGTTTATGAGAATCAGTATCCTTTCCTTTAGCGGACGTGCCCAAGGCAACTGCAGCCAAATCGCAGACTATCTCAACGAGATCTATAATAATGAGGCAAATGTTTACCGCTTCTCCGATTTTACCATTAGCCCATGCGGAAGATGCAACCATGAGTGTATGGCAGGAAATAGCTGCCCGCACATTGATGATATGGAAGTGACTCTGCAGGAAGCAGTGGCAGAAAGTGATCTGACTTACTTTATTGTCCCAAATTATTGCGGATATCCTTGCTCCAATTTCTACGTGTTCAATGAACGCTGCGTTTGTTGGACATGGGGACGTCAGGACAGGGTAGACGCCTATAACGCAGCAAAAAAGAAAGCGATCGTTGTCAGCAACTCTGAAGAAGATAATTTCAGGCTGGCTCTTTCCTATCACGGTTTGGATGAGGAAGATATTCTCTTCCTGGGCAGCAGAACCTACGGAAGTCCGCTGATGGCATCCGAAGACGCAAAAGCAACAATCCGCCGTTTCACAAAATAGAATAAAACCTCAAATCCTATATAAGTCGAGCTCCTGCTGCGTTGTCAGCGGGAGCTCAAACTTTATCCGAAAGTTCTTGAC
Source organism: Negativibacillus sp. (assembly GCA_045633085.1). Classification (GTDB taxonomy): domain Bacteria; phylum Bacillota; class Clostridia; order Oscillospirales; family Ruminococcaceae; genus Negativibacillus. The sequence goes on from JAZQXX010000020.1 coordinate 5,351, forward strand.
ATCAGAAGCAAGCCTTGCTATGCTTAATACAACGACAAATACTGACATTTTGGGGAGCGTGATGAGATGGACGAATTGCTGGAACAGATTTTAGCGGAATGCCATCCTTATACTTTAGAAGGTAATCTTGCAAACTATATTCCGGAGCTGGCAAAAGCCAATCGCAACGACCTGGGAATCTACATTATTTCCAGCGACGACCGCATTCACCGTGCCGGTGACTACGGCAAAAAATTTACCATCCAGTCCATCGTCAAACCGATCCTGCTGCTGTTGGCGCTGATGGATAACGGTATCGATGTGGTACGTGAACACGTTGGTGTGGAAGCAACCGGTAAGCCATTCGATGCCATCAATGTCAATGAACAGACCCTGCTCAGCGATCACTTGAACCCTATGGTAAATATGGGCGCGATTCTCATGTGTACCTTGATCAAAGGCGATACTTATCAGGAAAAATTCGAGCGTCTGCTGGAACTGACCCGAAAACTGGCTGACAACAACGACATCGGTTTGGATGAGGCAGTATATCTGTCTGAAAAACGTACCGGCAGCAAAAACCGTGCGCTGGCATATATGCTGAAAACCTATGGTATGATCACCGATGATGTAGAAGAAGTTCTGGACTGCTATTTCCGTTGCTGCTCCATTCAGGTCACCTGCGGCGACTTGGCTCGTATCGGCTACATTTTAGCAAACCACGGCAGACTCCCTTATACCGGCGAACGTGTATTCCCTGCGGAATATGCAAGCTATGTTAACGCGATCCTCGTGACCTGCGGTATGTACGAC
>JAZQXX010000021.1:0-1518 GCA_045633085.1 Negativibacillus sp.
ACAAATCTTCCGGCAGAGAACCGCGGCGTCGGCTTCGTGTTCCAGAACTACGCTCTGTATCCGCACTTGACTGTGCAGCAGAACATTACCTTCCCGTTGGAAAATTTGAAAGGCAAGGATAAGCTGACTAAGGAACAGATGGCGGAAAAAGCGCTGGAAGCTGCAAAACTGGTGCAGATCGACGGACTGATGGACCGCAAACCAAGTGAGTTGTCCGGTGGTCAGCAGCAGCGTGTTGCTATTGCCCGCGCACTGGTGAAAATGCCTCGCGTTCTGCTGATGGACGAGCCGCTGTCCAACCTTGACGCCCGTCTGCGTCTGCAGACCCGTGAGGAGATTCGCCGCATTCAGCGTGAAACCAAGATCACCACCATCTTCGTGACCCACGATCAGGAGGAAGCCATGAGCATTTCCGATCAGATCATCGTTATGGAAGCTGGTGTGATCCAACAGGTGGGCAAACCGCAGGAAGTATACAACGAGCCGAAGAACCTCTTCGTTGCCAAATTCCTCGGCACTCCGCCGATCAATGTGTTTGCCGCAAAAGTGGAAGCAGGCAAGCTGTTCATCGGGGGAGAAGCCATCCTCAGTGTGAAAAATGTGGAGGACCAGCAGCTGGTAGCGGCTATCCGTCCGGAAGGTTTCGTGCTAAACAAAAACGGCGCTCTGACCTGCAAACTGGACGAAGTGGAAGTCATGGGCCGTGATGTTACTGTGGTTTCCAAACATCCTGCGTCGGAAAATGTGGAGATTCGTTCCATCATCAGTTCCGAAGAAAAAGTGGAAGTCGAAAATGGCGAAGTTCGCTTCGATATCAAACCAAACAAACTGTTCCTCTTCCGAAAAGACAGTGGAGAACGCATCTTCTTTGAAGCGGAGGTGTAGGTATGGATAATAAAAACTGGAAAGGCTGGCTTTATCTGCTGCCTGCGATCCTGTTTCTGGGTGCCTTCATGGTCTATCCGTTGGTGGATGTTTTCATCTACTCCTTCGAGGAAGGCTATAACTCCGCATCCCAGACCTTTTTCGGTGTGGGCGGCTACAACTACGCCTATGTGCTTCGTGACCCGTACTTCCTGCAGGCCTTGAAGAACACCTTCATTCTGGTTGCGGTGACGGTACCGCTGTCCACCTTGCTTGCATTAGGAATCTCTGTGGCACTGAACTCCATCGAGAAGGTAAAGGAACTCTACCAAACCATCTACTTCCTGCCGTATGTGACCAACACACTGGCGGTGGGCTTGGTATTTATGATCTTGTTCAAGAAAACCCCGTACACCGACGGTTTGATGAATCTGATCCTGTCGGTCTTCGGCATGGCACCTATCGACTTTATCGACGGTCCGTATTGGGCGAAAATGCTGGTGCTCTGCGTTTACACCATTTGGGTGGTGCTGCCGTTTAAGATTTTGATCCTGACTTCCTCCTTGGCATCGGTGAAGCAGGATTACTACAACGCAGCCAAAGTGGACGGAACTTCCCGCTGGAGAATGTTCACTAAAATCACTCTGCCAAGTC
>JAZQXX010000022.1:0-3033 GCA_045633085.1 Negativibacillus sp.
AGCGGTAAGGCAACGGACTTTGACTCCGTCATCTCGTGGGTCCGAATCCCGCCAGCCCAGCCAACAACGAAAGTCACCTTTGCGGGTGGCTTTTGTTGTTTTATCGGATTTACTGGTTTCCATAAAGAAATCTTATGTGAGGGCGTCCTTTCATTGAATATATCGATTAGCTCCTGCTCCCCCTTCATGGTACAATGTATTTAGACTTATACAGAAAGGATGATAACCTATGTCTGAACAGAACTGCCCACATTCCTGTGTCGACTGCGGTACTTTTAACTGTGGCCATGAAACTTCTACCTTCCCTCCATTCTGCCTGACCACCACTTCTGCAGAAGAACTGAGCAAAGAAGTTCTCGCTCTCTATCAGGAAGAAGATAATCAGAAAACCATGATCGCTGCCGCTGAAGTTGAACATGAATTCTACTGCCAGCTGACCCGTCTGCAGGAAACAAAAGAATTTGCGAAAAAAATCGGTGCAAAACGCATCGGTATCGCTTTCTGCACCGGTGTAAGAGAAGAAGCTAAAATCGCTGCAAAATACTTCCGTCATCATGGCTTCGAAGTTTACGGAACCTGCTGCAAAGTCGGCGCTGTGAAGAAAGTAGACCTTGGCATTCCTGCGGTATGCGCAGAAGGCACCGGCAAAAATGCTTGCAACCCAATCATGCAGGCTAAACTTCTGAACAAAGCCGGCACTGACCTAAACGTTCTCATGGGCCTGTGCGTTGGTCACGACAGCCTGTTCTATAAATACTGTGAAGGCCTGTGCACCACCCTCTTCACCAAAGACCGCATTCTCGCACACAACGCAGCTGCTGTCTTCTCTCAGGCCAACGGCTACTACAAGAAAAAACTCTTCGACTAAAAAATGCCTCCGGAATCTTTCCGGAGGCTCTTTTTTGTGGTAGAATCTAAGTAGAATTTTATGTTGAAGGTGATATGATGAAACAAGCCGTTCTCTTCGATTTAGACGGTACCCTTTGGGATTCTACCAAACAAATTATTCCACCGTGGAACCAACTGCTGCAGGAACGCGGCATCGACCACGTGTTTACCTATGAAGAAAGCTGTGCCTGCATGGGTAAAACAGTCGATCAAATCGCAGCTATGCTGTTCCCTCAGCTTCCTGCTGAAGAAGGAACACAGCTGATCAAAGATCTCTGTGCTGCTGAAGTTGTTGCCTTAGAGAAAAGCGGTGCTTCCCCTTACCCTCTTCTCCGCGAAACTTTGCTGAAATTGAAAGAACGTTATTTCCTCGGTATCATCAGCAACTGTGAGGACGGCTATATTCAGTCTTTCCTTACTGCCCACGACTATTGGGATATTATCGACGACTTCGAATGTATCGGCCGCACAGGTCGCTGCAAAGGCGAGAACATCCGTCTTGTGATGGAACGCAACGGAATCGAACAGGCAATCTATGTTGGTGATACTTCCAGTGACCAAGCAGCTGCGGCATTGGCTGGAATTCCTTTTGTACACGCTTCCTACGGTTTTGGCCAAGTTGATTGCAGCGAGAAACTCTCCTGCATCGCAGACGTGCTGGAAACTGCTGCAAAACTTCTTCCTTAAATACAGAAAACCCTCCGAAGATTCGGAGGGTTCTTTTTATTTCAGCTTCTGTTCAGCTGCGTCAATAACATGGTCAACCAAGATAGAAGTAGTTACCGCACCAATACCGCCAGGTACCGGGGTGATGGCTGCAACATAATCCTCAACCGCTGCAAAATCCACGTCGCCGGTCAGCTTACCGTCGTCTTTCACATGGATGCCTACATCAATGATGGTCTGTGTGCCGTCTTTGCGGATGAATTCGGCATTTACCAGCTCCATACGTCCCATTGCTGCAATAATGATGTCTGCCTCCTGGCAAATTGCTCGGAGGTTTTCACTTTTACTGTGGCAAAGAGTCACAGTCGCGTCCTGCTGTAGAAGCAGCATTGCCACCGGTTTGCCGATGACCAACGAACGTCCCAGCACGACCACACGCTTGCCGCTGATCGGGATCCCGTAATGCTGCAGAATGGTCATGCAAGCTTTTGCAGTACATGGAGGATAACCTTCGCCGCTGTCGGTGTAAACGCCACTGATGGAAGCATGTGTAATACCATCCACATCCTTATCCGGACGGAGATGAGAGCATACTTCCCCTTCATCAATGTGAGCAGGCAATGGTCGGAACATCAGACAGCCGTGGATACTTTCATCCTCGTTGACCTGAGCGATCACCTGCTCCAGCTCCTGCTGAGAGGCATCTTCCGGCAAGGTAAAACACTCATACTCCACACCGATTTTTTCACAGCGCTTCATAGCGCTTTTTTCATAAGACAAATTGTTTGGACGTTCACCCATGCGCACAAAGGCCAGTTTTGGCTGGATTCCAGCATCACGAAGTTTCTGTGCTCTTGCTGCAGTTTCATCCACCATAGCTGCGGCAGCTGCCGCACCTTTCAGAAGAATTGCCATCTATATTCAACATCCTTTATTTTTCGATATGAATCGATTATAACACAAATTTTGCAAAAAGAAAACAGCCACCGCAACGATGGCTGTACTTTGCTTATAAAACTTCTACATTATGGCTCTTTGCTAAGTCCAAAATATTCTGTGGAAGTGTTTTATCGCTGATGATGTAGTCGATGTCTTTCATACCGGAGAAAGTAAATGGAAGCATTCTGCCTACTTTGGAGCTATCCATCAAAACGATAACAGAACGAGCTTTCTCAATGAGTAAACGACGGAAAGAAGCCTGAGTTTCAAAACCGCAGGTAAAGCCGCCTTCGACAGAGAAACCGGAAGCCGATACAAAGGCTACGTCAATATTGATTTGGGACAGAATGATTTCCGCAAAGTTACCGGTTGTAGACAGATTGTTACGGTTAAGAACACCGCCACAAAGATTAACGGTAGGACGGGTCTTTTTCGCAACTTCCAATGCAACGTTGGCACCGCAGGTCACAACGTTGATATACATATCCGGAATGATACGGGCAAGTTCCATCATAGTGGTGCCACAGTCAATATAGATGG
>JAZQXX010000023.1:0-3250 GCA_045633085.1 Negativibacillus sp.
ACCCTGACGAATGTGTTGCTTGCGGCGCAGCAATTCAGGGCGGCGTACTCGGTGGCGAAGTAAAAGGTCTGCTGCTGCTGGACGTAACCCCACTGTCCCTGGGTCTGGAAACCCTCGGCGGCGTTGCTACCAAAATCATCGACAGAAACACCACCATTCCTACTAAAAAATCTCAGATCTTCTCCACTGCAGCAGATGGTCAGACCAGCGTAGAGATCCATGTTCTGCAGGGTGAACGTGAAATGGCTCGCGACAACAAAACTCTGGGTATGTTCCACCTCGATGGCATTCCAGCAGCTCCACGCGGCGTTCCACAGATCGAAGTAACCTTCGACATCGACGCAAACGGTATCGTTCATGTATCCGCAAAAGATTTGGGTACCGGCAAAGAACAGAACATCACCATCACTTCTTCTACCTCTATGTCCAAAGAAGACATCGAGAAAGCAGTTCGTGAAGCTGAACAGTTCGCAGATCAGGACAAAAAAGCAAGAGAAGCAGTAGATACCCGCAACGCTGCTGATCAGATGGTATTCCAGTCTGAAAAAACCATCTCCGAACTGGGCGATAAACTGGAAGCTATGGATAAATCTGAACTGGAAGCAAAAGTAGCTGCACTGAAAGAAGCTCTCAAAGGCGACAACATCGAAGAAATCAAAGCAAAACAGGAAGACCTGCAGAAGAAATTCTACGAAGTTTCCGCTAAAGTATATCAGCAGGCTAACCCACAGGGTCAGGCTCCAAACATGGATCCTAACATGGGTGCACAGCAGAACAACGGCGGCAACGGCGCTGATTATGTAGATGCTGATTTCACTGAAGTAAACGACAAATAATCAAACAAAGAAGGGGCTTCAGCAGGTCTGAAGCCCCACTTCGTGTAAACGAGAAGGGTGAATCCATTGGCAGAACAGAAACGAGATTATTATGAAGTCCTCGGTGTTCATAAGGGTTGTTCCGATGATGAGTTGAAAAAAGCATACCGTAAGGTTGCGAAAAAATACCATCCGGACTTGAATCCAGGCGACGCAGAGGCAGAAGCGAAGTTCAAAGAAGCCAACGAAGCATATGCCATCCTCTCCGATGCGGAGAAACGTCAGCGCTATGACCAGTTCGGTCATGCCGGCGTCGATCCAAACTTTGGAGCAGGCGGTGCAGGTGCCGGAGGCTTTGACTTCAGTGACTTTGGCGACATCTTCGATACATTCTTTGGCGGCGGAGGCGGATTTGGTGGCTTCGGCGGTTTTGGTGGAAGCACAAGAACCCGCAATCCAAACGGTCCGATCCGCGGCAACAATGTCAATATCTCCATCAATCTTTCCTTTATTGAAGCTGCAAAAGGCTGCAAAAAGACCATCAATATCAACCGTATGGTGCGCTGTGAAGACTGTAACGGCAGCGGCGCTGCATCTGGCACTCAGCCTGAAATCTGTCCGGACTGTCGTGGTACCGGTCAGGTCATGGTTCAGCAGAGAACTCCATTCGGCATGATGCAGTCTGCACGTCCATGCTCTAAGTGTGGAGGTACAGGTAAACTCATCAAGGATCCATGCAAGAAGTGCAACGGACAGGGAAGAAGCCGCAAAGCTGTGAAGCTGGAAGTTTCCGTACCTGCAGGTATTGATGACGGTCAGACCTTTGTACTGCGCGGTCAGGGTGATGACGGCCTCAACGGCGGTCCAGCAGGCGACGTGAACGTAACTGTTTCCGTACGCAAAGACCCTCTCTTTGAGCGTGACGGATACGATGTATGGTGCGATGTTCCGATCACCTTCTGCCAGGCTGTTTTGGGTGCAGAAGTGACCGTTCCAACCATCGACGGTAAAGTATCCTACAATGTCCCAGAAGGTACTCAGCCAAATACTGTGTTCCGACTGAGAAACAAAGGTATTTCTTACATTAACGGCAGAGGCCGCGGCGACCAGTATGTTCGTGTGAACATCGAGGTTCCAACCAATCTGAGCAGCAAGCAGAAAGATGCTCTGCGCGAGTTCGACGGACAGTGCTCCGAAAAGAACTACAACAAGCGCAAAGGCTTCTTTGATAAGTTGAAAGATTTCATGAAAGACTAAGAAAAAGCACCCGTTTTCTGCGGGTGCTTTTTTGATTGCATTCTTAGGAAAAATAAATTATAATGATTGCAATAAATGGTGGAAAACTTGACACTATAAAGGAGGTGAGAGGATTGAAAGAACTGGATCTTCAGTTGGTGCAGAAAGCAAAAGAAGGCGATGCGGACAGTTTTTCTGCATTGTATGAACAAATTGCTCCCAGTCTGTACCGTACAGCACTATATACCCTGGGAAACAGTCACGATGCACAGGATGTAGTGGCAGAAACTTTTTTGGAAGCATTCCACGGTATCAAAAAACTGAGAGAAAATGCAGCTTTTGGGGCATGGATGTTCCGTATCCTCTCGATCCGCTGTAAGCGTAAAATGCGGGAATATGTCCGCGGACGAAATGAAACTGATATCGAAGAACTGCTGGATTTGGACGATGGCACAGATCTCGGTCAGGATGTGAGTATGAGAGCTGATTTGCTCCGTGCCTTAAACACACTGACGGATTCGGAACGACAGATCGTAGTCTTGGCAGTGATCGAAGGATACACAACGAAGGAAACAGCACAGATCCTTCGCTTGCCTCACGGTACGGTCAGCTCAAAGCTGTTCCGTACACTGAAAAAAATGCGTGCAATGTTGGAAGAGTAGGAGGTGGAAGCAATGGCGAAAGAAAAAGAATTACAGGAACAGCTTACATGGTTTCGCAACAAATATAAAGTGGAAGAGCCGGAGCTCCCACTGTCTTTGGATGCACAGGTGTTAAAACAGCGTGCTCTCAGTGAAGCAAAACCACGGACAGCGATGACATGGAAAAAGCTTGTTCCAATGGCTTGTGGACTGGTTTTGGCAGTGGCTGTGAGCTTGTCTGGCGGCTTCTCTGCTGTTGTTGAGAACAACTCCGCGGCACCGGAAGCAGAAGCTTATATGGTAGCTGAAGCGGCTATGCCGCAGGCTGCAGTATACACGGCGGATGCGAAAGCTTCTTCTATGATGAGAGCAGTGGAGTACAGCGTGGAGATCGAAACCCACTTGGTCGGCAGCGGCAGCAAAGCTGTTCTGCGGGAATTGTACCCGGGAGTGAAGTTCTATTCCCTGAGCTTTACCGGTGGTTTCTGGACTGTGATCCACGTCACAGGTGCTGAAGGAGAATATGCGGTGGCAGTTCGCGCAGACGAAACAGAAGTT
>JAZQXX010000024.1:0-2074 GCA_045633085.1 Negativibacillus sp.
ATTCTTTCAACGATTCTTCCTCCTTTTCGCAAGTTCTTATTCAGTCTATGCGAAAAGGATCTTGAATTTGCCTGTTATCTGCTATTCTTCTTGTCCATAGAACTGCTTCTGCCGCTGATATTCCAGTAAAATCGCCTCTTCCAGCTGACTGCGCAGCTCCTGCGTAATGGGGTGGATGATGTCGCGGAACAGGCCATTTTCATCTTTGCGGCTGGGCATCGCCACAAACAGCCGCTGCGGACCCTGAATGATTTTGATATCATGGATCGCCAGTTCTCTCTCCAAGGTTACAGAAACCAATGCTTTCAAGCGGCTTTCTTCATACAGTTTACGGATTCGAATATCTGTGATTTCCATCCTGTCTACTCCTTTTTGTTGAGATCTTAGCCATAGTTTCCCTCACAGACCTCTAAGATATGCACAAAATACAGCCAAAAAACTGTAGCGGCTGATAATTTTTTCTCAAAACTGTTTATTTTGCAGCCATTTTGCAATATACTATAAGAAGATTGTTCCACCGGGCTGTACTTCCGCAAACACAGAACCGGTTTTGATAGAAAACGAATTTCCTGCGGAGAAACGGCGGTAAACCATGAATCTTAACTGTGAACTTTTAAAAGATAAAAAACACATTCATTTTATTGGTATTGGCGGCAGCGGTATGTTTCCACTGGTGCAGATCCTGCACAAAATGGGCTACACCATCACCGGTTCTGACAACAATCCCGGCGACACCATTGACTTCGAAACAAATGTGATGCACATCCCTGTTGTTATGGGACAGAAAGCTGAAAATATCGAAGGTGCTGACTTGATCGTCCACACCGCTGCAATCATGGAAGATAATCCAGAACTGATCGCTGCAAAAGCAAGCGGTATCCCAACCATCGAACGCAGCATCCTGCTGGGTGAAGTGACCCGTTGGTTCGACGATTGCATCTGCATCAGCGGTACTCACGGCAAAACCACCACCACCGGTATGCTGACACAGATCCTCATGGAATGCGGTTTGGATCCATCTGCTGTTGTTGGCGGTAAGCTGGAAGCCATCGGCGGCAGCGGACGTTTGGGTTCCACTGAAGCTATGGTCTGCGAAGCCTGCGAATTCAAAGACACCTTCTTGGAAATGTCCCCGGATGTTGCTGTTATTCTGAACATCGATGCTGACCATCTGGATTATTTCAAAACCCTCGACAACATTATCGCTTCTTTCCGCAAGTTTGCTTCCAAAGCAAGCAAGTGTGTCATCATCAACGGTGACGATGCAAACAGCATGAAAGCCATCGACGGTTTGGAACTTCCAAAAGTGATCACCTATGGTTCCTCTGCAAACAACGACTACTATCCACTGAATATCGTTCATCTTGATGGCGGTCGCTGCAGCTACGACCTCATGAGCAAAGACGGGCTCATCGGCCATGTGGAACTATCCATTCCTGGCAGCCACAATGTTCTGAACTCCGTGGCAGCTATCGTTTCCGCTGTGGAAGTTGGCGCAAGCTGGGAAGCTGCTATCCGCTCTGCGGATGCATTCCACGGTGTTCATCGCCGCTTTGAGATTTTAGGCAGAGTCAACGGTGTCACCATCGCAGACGACTATGCTCACCATCCTGCGGAAATCGAAGCAACCCTGCTGGCTGCTAAAGAAATGAACTTCAACAAAGTTTGGGCTGTTCATCAGCCGTTTACCTATACCCGTACTTCCCTGCTGCTGGATGACTTCGCTCGTGTTCTTGCCATCGCAGACCACGTTGTTCTCTCTGAGATCATGGGCAGCCGCGAAAAAAACACCATCGGCATCTATGCCAAAGATCTTGCTGACAAAATCGAAGGCTGTGTTTGGTACCCAACTTTCGAAGAAATGGCAGATTACGTCATGGCAAATGCAAAACCTGGTGATTTAGTTCTCACAATGGGTTGCGGAGACGTATATAAATGTGCTAAAATGATGTTAGGGAAATAATCTTTCCTCCATCATTTTCAATGAAATTTAATGAAAAGGAACGTGACTCCTATGAAAACTATCATCGCTACTGAAAAAGCTCCAGGCGCAATCGGCCCATACTCCCAGGCT
>JAZQXX010000025.1:0-24954 GCA_045633085.1 Negativibacillus sp.
CGTAAAAGTAAAATTACGCCCGCTTTATGCGCTGATATTTGTCTTTTGGTTTGCCGGTAGCTTCGGTATCGGCTATCTGAAGCGAAAATACCGGGAATCTCAGCTGCAAAAAGAACTGAAACAGAAAACAACAGAAGTAAAATAAATTGTAATGAACGAAAGGATTGATCCAAATGAGCGAACATATCTCCGGTCTGACTGAAAACTCCATGAAAAATCTGAAAACCCTGGTTGATGCGGATACCGTGATCGGTAATCCAATCACTACTCCGGATGGCACCATGATCATTCCGGTTTCCAAAGTATCCTTTGGCTTTGCGACCGGCGGCTCTGATATGGCTGCAAAAAGCCCGAAAGATGTATTCGGCGGCGGTTCCGGCGGCGGCGTGACCATTCAGCCTCTGTGCTTCTTGGTTGTGAAAAACGGCGATGTAAAAATCCTGCACGTGAATTCTAATAACAGCACCGGCGCCCAGGCACTGAACATGATCCCTGATGTGATCGACAAAATCAGCGGTATCGTGAAAAAAGACAAGCCTGCTGCACCACAGACTTCTGAACAGTAAGAACAAAACAGACCTGCATAAGCGGGTCTGTTCTTTTTTGTAGATTGAATCGATATTGCAAAACATGACAGAATCTGCTACAATATAGGCACATAAGCAGAGTAGAATTTTGAGCGTTAAGTGCCGCGCGGACGGGGAGTTGCCGTGAGGACGAAAGGGTCAAACCCTTGCGGTTCAAAATTCGCATCCCGCTGCTGCATATTGGAGCCGATGTTCATCTCCTCTATGTGGCAACACAATATGAGGAGGTTTTTTTATGCAGAAAAACACAAGCAACAAACTGTTCCGCACTCCATTCTCTGCGGAATACTGGAAACAGGCCATGCAGGACGCAAAAAGTGTCCGCATGATCACCGTAGCAGCGCTGCTCATTGCGCTGCGTATCGTCCTGAAGAATTTCCACATTCCGATTGGACAGGGTATGGATATCTACTTCGGTTATATGCTCAATGCAATGGGTGCTATGATCTATGGTCCTGTAATGGGGCTGCTGACCGGTTTTGTTGTTGATATTCTGGGCTTCGTTCTTTTCCCATCTCCATACGGTTTCTTCTTCGGTTACACCATTACCGCGATGATGGGTTCCTTCATTTACGGTTTGTTCTTCTACCGTACACGCCTCAGCGTACTGAAAATCGCTTTGGCAAAACTCAGCGTCAACGTATTTGTTAACGTAGGTTTGGGCGCTCTGTGGAGCTCTATGCTGTACGGTAAAGGCTACCTGTACTACCTGGGCAGAAGCATCCTGAAAAACGTTGTATGTCTGCCAGTTGAGATCCTGTTCCTGGTGCTGTTCCTGCAGCTGATGCTGCCAATCCTGCACCGCATGAAGCTGACTCCACGCCAGCCAAGCGAACGCATCCCGCTGATTCGTCATAAAGAAGAAGCAGCAAGCGAAAAAGCAGAATAAATATAAAAACCCTACCTTTTATAGGTAGGGTTTTCTTTTTACTTGAGATGAATAAAAGCAGCGTAAAGTTGGATCAATGCAGCACTGAGAAGAACTCCTCCCACAATATCGCTGAACCAATGCACACCGGAAATCAGCCTGCCCACGACCATGAAAAGAGAAAAAGTAGTAATGGCAAGAAGCATGTATTTTCTGAGTCTGTGGTTTTTCATGCGAGTTTTCAGCTGCAACGCCGCCGTGGTCATAACGCAGAGCACAAGCATGGTTGTGGAAGATGGATAAGATACTTCCAGAACGCCGTTGATGAGCACAGGTCTGTAATTGATGATGATCACTTCAAAAAGGAGATAAGCAGCCATAACTGCGGCGTAAAAACCGCCCAATACAAAGAGATCAAAATCCACAGAACAAAGCTGTTTTCGCTTGATCCATTGAAGTAAACCGCTTAAGGCGAAGCAGACACAGATTCCAAGCGGGATCAGGCTGAGCCAATCGGTGAGAACGTAGAGTGTAAGATGTACTCCGATGAGTTCGTGGACAAATTGATTGATCGTTGCGAAGCCCACAACAGATCCATTAGGACCGATTGCTTGGACATCCACACAGCATACGGCGACCGTCCACACAAGAAAGGCAGCGAATGTGATCAATGCGGTTGTGATTCTCTTTCTGAAAAGTTCCATATGTTTACCATCCTTTGGTTGTATTTGGCTTTCGCCTGACCTAAAGTTTAAGTGCAGACGGAACAAATAGAAAGAATCGTGTTGTCACAGCGTTGATACGCTTCGTGTCATTGCTGTTTTAGCAGGAAAAATATCTTGATACTGAGGAAAACGAAGGTGAAAGTGCCTGCGTAGGCTTGTCGGCTGATCATGAACAGGAGTACCAGCAGGAAGCTGAGCAGCAGCGACAGCTTGCTTTTGTTATGTAGCCAAAAAGTTTTATGAACGTTCTGCAAAGCGAGCGTCAAAATTCCACAAAGCACACTTGCGATAATGAGAACGAGAAAAGTGCCTTTCAGATAGGGTCGGATCTCGGTCAAATCAAGCAGAGATACCGCTTCGATCAAGCTGTTGTTTTGCTGCCGAAAGAAAGGCAGGAAAAGCAGCAGGGCAGTACTAAGGTCGAGCAAAGCATACAGTAAGTCACGGAAATGAGAGCCCTTCTGCTGACTTTCCTGTTCAGCAAGGTTGAAGACCTCGTCAGTGGAAAGCAGTTGATCGATGGTGACGGAATAAAAAGCGGCAATGGCTTTCAGAGAATCCAAGCTTGGATAACCTCTGCCGGATTCCCACTTGGAAACAGCAGTGCGGGATACATAAAGGGACTCTGCCAGTTCTTCCTGGGTAAGTCCTCGTTGTTTTCGTAATTCTTGTAATTTTTGATGGAATTCCATAATCTTGACCCACCTAACACGTAGTGATGTGCCTACATTCTATCACAATAAATTGCAGGGAACAAGAACAGGCACAGCAGTTTTATCTGCTGTGCCTGTTTAATGCTTCTTAATATCTGCGACGTCTTGCGTGGCGGTATTTGCGTTTGTTGCGATTGCGAACAATCATAATGATGACATACAGCACCAGGAAAATCAGAACGAAGAGGAAGAGGAATTTGAACCAGAAGGAAGTGAATACAGCTTTTACCTGATCCAGCAGGTAGAGTGCCTCACTGCGCTGAACAGTTTCAGCTGCCAGCAAATCAACGCGGCCGATTTCTTTACCGGAGAGGATCAGTTTCAGCTCACCAACAACAGTACCTTTCTGAATTGGTGCATCGATGCTCTTATCTTCATTCAGCAAAGTCACATCCAGTTCCGGTACAGCACGTACGTTGTCGATGTTGTAGCTTCTTGGCATGAGAGTGGAGAAAGTAGCACCGCTCATCAATTCCAGCTGTTTCTTACCGTCTTTCGCTAAGCGAAGGTCGATCTGATAGACAGGAGTACCTTTTTCGATGACGGTTTTCACTTTATAGTTTTCAAATGCCCAGTTATAGAACTGCTGAGTCTGCTGGAAATCATCACGATATGGCAGATACTTGCCGTCCTCACCATAAAGGTCTGCACCGAGCAGAACAAGCATATATTCGTAGCCGCTTTTCTCTGCGGTGGTGATCAGGCAGCGGCCTGCTTCATCCAAGGTACCGGTTTTTACACCTTTGATGATGGAAGAATAGTACTCAGACTGTGGGTTCATCATCTTGTTGGTGTTGCTCCAAGTGTAGCCGTTTTCTTTTTTATTTGTAGGCTCGGAGGTATAGGAAACAGTAGAAGCAATTTCTGCGAAGGTTTCGTTCTCCATAGCGTAAGTTGCGATAAGATACTGGTCGTAAGCGGTGGTATAATGATTTTCATCAAACAAGCCGTTGGCGTTAGCATAGTTGGTATTAAATGCACCAAGCTCTTTGGCTTTATCGTTCATCATTTCATAGAACGCAGGACCGGAACCACCGATATGATCGGCAAGGATCTCGGCGGCTTCATTACCGGAAGGAAGCATGCAAGCATAGAGAAGATCCTTGATGGTGATCTCTTCACCGGCAGAGAAGCCTGCAACGGAAATGCCGCCGCCGGAAGCGATGTTCAGCTGGTAGATCTGATCCTGGATCGCCAGCTTGTAGGTCACTTTTTCGGAAAGGTCAGGACAGTTTTCCAAAGTGAGGATTGCGGTCATAATTTTGGTCAGGGATGCAGGATACATCTTCTCGTGCTCATTCTGAGCAAAAATCAATGTATTGGTTTTCTGCTCCACCATGTAATAAGCACCGTTTTCGGAAATTTCAAAAGGAACAGCATAGTTGGATTTAGTTTCTGTCGCATAAGCTCCTACGGACAGCAACATGGTAAATATCATCAAGAGAGATAGTAAAAGTGAAAGTTTACGCATAAAATACTCCTATAGCATTGTAATACATTAAGTATAGCAGAAAGCGCCGCAAAATCAAAGGGTTATTCTTGAACAGTTTATTACAATTTGAAGTGTTTTTATATAAAAAAGGCCACCGAAAAGTCGGTGGTCTTTTCATGTGTTGAGATTTTACAAACTACAGCTTTTTGTTGTAGTGCATATTGCCTTCCGGACCTCTTGCAACAGTTTCCCATGTGCTGTTGAGAATACGTTTGTCACGGAGAGTATCGTGAACACTATCGACACGCACACCGTCTGTTTTCGATTCTTCTTTCAGCTTTTTCACCTGGGTTTTGATAGCAGAAACGTCATCTTTGGTGATGTCGTGTTCGCTGTAACGAGCACGGATATAGGTCTGGCGCATGGATTTCAGAGTATCCTTGTCAAAGTTGTGTGCAACCATATTTTCGATGTGCTGGCTGGTATAGTGGCGAGGGAACTCCTGACCCATGCTTTGGCACAGACGAAGGAAGTTGCGGTAGTGGTAACGTACAGCAGCGCGAGGCTCTCTCGGAGCGATATGGTCTGCGTAGATCTTTTCTTCCGGACGGATCATGCTGACAGAAGTGCGGGCTTCACGAACATTGCCGTTGTTACGTCCTTTGCGTCCTTTACCGGTTTTGTAAACCCAAAGCACAACGATCAGAACACCGATCAACAGGAAGATGCCCTTGAGCAACATGAGGAATGGGCTGTTGTCAACCAGTTGTTCCTCCAAGCCTTCTGGCATCTGTTCCATCATTGCGGTTCCCATGTCCAGTTTTTTGGTGGTATCACCCCAACCGCCAGCGAAAATAATTTCGATGAACAGGTAGTACAGAGCATAACCGCAGGAATAGATTACATAGAAGATCGGAACAAACAACACATTATAAATTTTACCAAGGATCATACCAGCAGTAGACAGGAAGAGGTCAGAGCTGATAAAGACAGTGAGCAGAACGATCGCTAAAACACTCATCAAGTTCAGCACGCGGAACTTGGTTTCATTGAAGATAGCGGCGTCCTGACGGAGCAAACGCAGCATGAAGATCGTGGACAGCAGATAGAGCAGAATGAATGGCGCAATGTAATCAAAATGCATCAGCAGTACAAACGGAATAGACAGACAGCCGACGATCATAATACCGGTGCGGAAGAATTCTGCCTGAGAGTCATGGTCCATGTAATAGCGATGCTGCCAAATCATCAAACCGACATAAAGAGCAGTCAAGCCGATGGCAACGTAAGTACCGAAGGTTTCGCCGTAAAGTACGATTGGAAGGATCAGCAGAGGAAGCAGGAATTTGCTCTTGTCGCTGTGTTTTCCTTCCATCCAGTAACCGACAGCACCGACAGCGGAACAGAAGATCGCTGGAATCAAGCTTTCAACGCCGACAGCAGAAACAGAAAGGAAACAGTCTGCAACAACGTAAATCAGAGAAAGCTCAGATAAAAGTTTCAGGAAGTAGCAAAGCGTCATGCTGTGGTCACCTCCTCATCGCGGGTCAGCAGATCCGGCGTCAGAATGCAGACAGGTGCAGAAGAGATTTCCTGCAGTTTCTGCAGTTCAGGCTGCCAATCATCATCGATCTGTGGAGTGATGATGATGAAGCTGCGGCCGGATTCGGATTTGTGATATGCACGTTCCAAAGTGGTTGCAAAGGTTTCAGTCGCAATGCTGGTAGCACGGCCAAGACCTTCCATTACGGTGAGGAAGTGGTTTCCGCCAAGACCTTCGCTGATTTCAGACCAAGAACCTGCAAAACCGGAGATAGAGGAGTTGGTGGAGAAGTTGTACTTCACCTGTTTTTCTTCCATGGTTTCGCAAACGGCACGAACCATACGGAAGCAGTCCTCAACCAGTTCTTCAGACTCGTCAGTACGCAGCGGAGTTTTTACATTGAGTAGAATTGTGATAGATAAATCCAGAGTGTGATCATAATTTTTGACCATCATCTTGCCGAAACGGGAAGTCTGGGTCCAGCTGATGGCACGCATTGGCTCTCGACCGGTGTATTCGCGGAAACCGATGGTCAGAACCGGGTCTTCCAGAATGAAGCGGTTTACGGACAAATCACCCAAGTAGTCACCGAGGGTCTTGTCCAAAGCTGGACAGTCCACACTCTTTGGCATAACAACAACTTCGCGGTGATTGTTGTAATACTGAACATTATCTCTCATGCCGAGGAAGTCGCCGCCGTAAAGAACGGCCTGACGGAAGTAGTGGCAGCCACGCTGTGGAATGGTGGCAGTTACTTCGCGGGTATAAACCTGTTTTGGCATCAGATAGAAGCGGCTGCTCAGCTGAACTTCGTTGGCACCCTGATAAACATTTTTAGGATCAACATCCAGCTGAATATTCACCGGGAAGTTTTCGATCATTCGAACGTACGGAACCATCATACCCTTCTGATTTTCAATGGTGGAAGTGATGGTGAATGGCTCATCTGGGTCGATGAGATGCTGTGAAGGTTCACAGCCATAGTACACGCGATGCAAAGCATACTGAAGAGAGTATTTCTCTACAATAAACAAGATGATCGCGAGAAAAATCAAGAATACAGCCAAAAGGATCGCTCCCTTACTGTTTGATGCGTTCCAGTGGAACAGGGATCTCGTCGAGGATCTTGCGGATGTAAGCTTCGGTGTCGTTGCTGCGGGTAGATGCGGAAGCAACACGGTGAGCCAGTACGTGTGGAGCTACAAAGCGAACGTCTTCTGGCAGAACGTAGTCACGGCCGTTGAGAGCAGCAGTAACCTGAGATGCTTTGTACAGAGCGATAGCACCACGGGTGGAAACGCCTGCGGTGAAGCGGCTTTCGGTACGGGTTCTCTGAACGATGTCCATCAGATAACCAGCTACTTCGTCGGAGAATTTAACATCATGGTAGCCGTGTTTCAGTTCCTCGATTTCTTCTTTGGAAATCACGCATTCCAGCTGGTCGATGATGTCAACAGTGGATACACGGGAAATTACGGAAAGTTCCTGTTCGCGGGTCATGTAGCCCAGTTTCAGGCGCATGAAGAAACGGTCGATCTGTGCTTCTGGCAGTGGGAAGGTACCATAGGATTCCAGTGGGTTCTGGGTAGCCATTACCATGAATGGTTCTTCCAGACGGGTGGTTTCGCCGTCAACGGAGATCTGACGTTCTTCCATCGCTTCCAGCAGAGAGGACTGGGTGCGTGGAGTAGCACGGTTGATTTCGTCGGCGAGAACGATATTGGAGAACAGTGGGCCTGGTCTGAACTGGAATTCACCGGATTTCTGGTTGTAGAACTGGATACCGGTCAGGTCAGATGGCAGCAGGTCAGGAGTAAACTGAATACGTTTAAAGTCGCCGCCGATGGTTTTGGCGAAAGCGCGGAGCAGCATGGTTTTACCGGTACCCGGAACGTCTTCCAGCAGAACGTGACCGGAGCAGATGAAGCAGGTCAGTACGAGAGAGATGGCATCGTCTTTACCTACGATGACCTGGGAGCAGTTGTTGATGACGCGTTCACGACATTTGGTGAAAAGTTCGAGATTCAAAGTGATCTTCCTTTCAAAACTAAGATGCATCTATTGTAACACAATCCAACAAAAATCGAAAGAGGAAAGCGCTGAAATGTCGCGGATAGACATAAAAATGTCGTTTTTTCGGGTTCAAATGACAAAAAATCATGGGATTAAGGAAGGTGAAATTTTTTAGTTGATATATGCTTGGAAGAAGTAAAAGCGAATCATATTTGAAGCACAGAATTTATCAATTAGAATCAGGATGTATCTATTGATTTTATAGAAAAAATAAGCTAATCTATAAGTGACTAAGTGACTCTTTGACTTATTTGAGAATAACCATAAAACGGAGTGATAATATGAAAAATATGCTCGAAAGTGGTCTGCTTGATCAGAAATTATCCTACTTGTATGGAGAAGCTGCAGTTTCCCACCAGCGTGATCGTTTTGCAGCTATTCTAGAAGAATTTTCGAAAGTGTATGAAAATCGATGCAATCCACAGCTGTTTTCTGCGCCGGGTCGTACTGAAATCGGTGGTAACCACACTGACCACCAGAGAGGTTGTATTGTAGCAGGCAGCGTTAACCTTGATATCGGTGCTGCGGCAGAAGCCAACGGCGAATCTGTCATTCGTATTTTGTCTGAAGGCTACCCTCTGACAACGGTGGACCTCAGCGACCTGTCTGTAAAAGAAGCAGAGTATAACCAGACTTCTGCATTGATTCGCGGCGTTGCAGCCGGTGTGAAAGAACGCGGTTACAACATTGGCGGCTTCGATGCTTACTTAACTTCTGATGTTTTGCAGGGTTCCGGTCTGTCCAGCTCCGCGGCATTTGAAGTGATGATCGGTACTATCCTCAACCACTTGTTTAATGAAGGAAAGATTGATCCGATCGTGATCGCACAGATCGGTCAGTATGCAGAAAATGTACACTTCGGAAAACCTTGCGGCTTGCTCGACCAGATGGCTTGCTCTGTTGGCGGTTTTGTTGCGGTGGATTTCTATGATCCGTCCAAACCAATGGTAGAGAAAGTTGATTTTGATTTTGCAAAAAGCGGCTATACCATGTGCATCATCGATACCAAAGGCTCCCATGCTGATTTGACCGATGAATATGCAGCTGTTCCTGAAGAAATGAAACAGGTTGCAGCTCAGTTCGGCAAAGAAGTACTGCGTCAGGTTCCGATGAATGAATTCTATGATAAAATGGGAGAGCTTCGTTCTGTAGTCAGCGACCGTGCTCTGATGAGAGCCAGCCACTTCTATGAAGAAAACCGCCGTGCTCAGCAGATGGCTCATGCGCTGAAAACCTATGATTTTGATGCCTTCCTGAGAATCTCCAATGAATCCGGTTTGTCTTCTTATATGTATCTGCAGAATGTTTACAGCTGCAAAGACCCACAGAATCAGGGTGTCAGCATTGCACTTTGTGCTGCACAGCGTCTGCTGAAAGGACAGGGCAGCTGCCGTGTTCATGGCGGTGGTTTTGCAGGTACCATTCAATGCTTTGTACCAAATGAACAGGTTGAGAACTTCCGCCGTGAAATGGAGAAAATCACCGGAGAAGGAACCTGTCATCTGCTGTTCATCCGTCCTGTTGGCGGCGTGAAACTGGCTTAGAATATTTATATATAGGAAAGGATTGATATTATGGCTGAATTACGTTGGCATCCACTGATCCAAGACTGGATCATGATCAACTCCAATCGACAGGGTCGTCCTGCTATGCCAAAGGACTGGTGTCCTTTCTGTCCTGGTTCCGGTAAAGTTCCGGACGATTACGAAGTTCTGAAATATGACAACGACTTCCCTGCACTGTCCCAGAACCCACCGCAGCCGGATGATGTTGCCAATGACTTCTTCAAAGTTCGTCCTGCTTACGGTAAATGTGAGGTTATTCTCTACTCTCCGGGTCACACCACCACTATTCCTGATTTGAGCGATACTCACATGAACAAATTGGTAAATCTCTGGTGCGAACGTTACGCTGAGATCTCCTCCGACCCTAACATCAAATATGTTTTCATCTTTGAAAACCGCGGTAAAATGGTTGGTACTACCATGCCTCATCCGCACGGTCAGATTTACGGTTACTCCGTGATTCCTAAGAAGATTCAGCTGGAAGTAGATTCTGCAAAACAGTATAAAGAAGAAAAAGGAAGCTGCCTCTTCTGCGATATGCTGAAAGCGGAAAAAGACTTCGGCAAACGCATCATCTTCGAGGGTGAGCATTTCTGTGTGTTCCTTCCATTCTTCACTGAGTATCCATATGGTGTATACATTCAGGCAAAACGCCATGTATCCCACCTCTCTCAGCTGACGGAAGAAGAAAAAACTGACCTCGGTATCGTGCTGAAACATGTTGTTGGCATGTTTGACACTCTCTTCCACAAAGAATTCCCTTACATGATGTGTATGCACAATGCTCCGGTCAATGGAGAAAATGTGGATGACAGCTATCACTTCCACATCGAATTCTTCCCACCGCTGCGTTCTGCAGAACAGCAGAAATTCAACGCATCCAGTGAAACCGGTGTATGGGCACACTGCAATCCACGCTGTCCGGAGGAAACTTCTGAAGAACTGCGTGCTGCATATGAAGAGTACAAAAAGACTCTCTAATAGAAAAATATAGAAACTTTTTTACAGCGTTCTTTTGAAAAACAGCAAAAGAACGCTGTTTTTCTGTTTGTTTGGAAAAATGATTTGGAAAAATTTAAATTTGTTCATAACTATGGAAGGATTTGTTCGTTGCGAAACAAGGCGGCAGACGATATCATAAAGGCAAGCCGGTCGGGTAGTGGAACCCCCGGCAGACAGCATAGGATTTTGACAGCGTGGTAGATCAATTTTCATTTTCAGGAGGAAAATCAAATGAAAAAATTCGTATCCGCTGCCGTGATCACTGCAATGATCGCTTCCATGAGCGTTAGCGCAATGGCTGACGTATCTTTTGGTTCCGGCGCAACCACCGACGCAGAATGGCCAAATAAATTTGCTTTTGGCGACAAGCTGACTGTAATCAATACAGAAGCTGAGGTAAGAGAATACGGCCAGGGTGAAAAAATCTCCCTGAACCCAGGCGACACCATTTACATGCCTCTGACTCACTCCATGATGGTAGAAGAAACTCCAGAAGTTCCGGAAACCGAAACCCCGGAAGAAGACGCTCCGGTAACTGCTGCACAGGTGGAAGCAACTGTTCCTTACAGCGGTAGCATTGATAAAGATTGGAAAATCAAATTCTCTGCAAGAGAATTTGTAGAAAACGCATCCTTCCACAAAGCAACCGCTTCCGACAGCAATCTGGTAAAAGATGCGCTCTATCTGAAAGTTGAAATGGATGAACAGCTGGACAGTGTCGATGCAGAAACCTTGTCTTACGGTGTTTACATCAGCGAAAACGGTACCGCAAATAAAACCGAACGCGTTAATGTAAAAGCAGAATTTGCAAACCATGACGGCGGCGAAGTTTCTTTCGATTTTGTGAACTTCGTAAGCGGACCTTCCGTATGGGAAGTAAAAGAAGAAGGTACCGGTAAAGCGACCTTTGAATTCCCAGAAGGTGCTGAATTCACTGTAAACATGTACGAAGGTGAAAAGGTGCTGCTGGATCTGAACAGAGATTATGTTCGTTCCATTGCAATCGCAAACGAAGATGCTGATTTGGAATTCTACAACTTCCGCAGCTCCCACGACGAATTTGTACGTAAGGGCACCCTTTCCCTGGAAGGCAAAAAAGATTCCTACGTTTACGAAATCGTAGATGACAAACTCTACGATGTTGATTTCAACTACAATGAAAAAGAGAAGATGCTTGAAATCCAGACCGATGAACTGGGCCACTATGTTGTGTCCGATATTGAACTGGATTCCAAAGAAGTGAAGCCATCTACCAAGCCATCCACCGGCAACAATGGCAACAGCTCTTCTTCCAACACTGATAAAGTGAACCCAGAAACCGGTGCAGTTGACTTTGTAGGCGCAGCTGCAGCTCTGGCGGTGACTTCTGTTGCAGCAGCTGGCGCAATGGTTTTGAAAGGCAAAAACAAATAAATCCTATCAAACTCCTTTGAATTGAAAAAGTCCGCAGGGTATCCTGCGGACTTTTTCTTGTAAATTTACAAAAGCTTCATCATTTATTCGGGTATAATAAGCGTAAAATATTGATTTTCTGCCGTTTTTCCGTTAAAATAGGCAGTAGCATTTTTATATCAACACGAGGTGTATCTTATGAAAAAAATTCTTGCACTGATTCTGGCAGGTGTCATGGCACTGACCGTGCTGACCGGCTGTGAACAGAAAAGCGAAGAAACCCCTTCCGAAACTCCAAGCGAAACTGTGACTACTACAAGCCCAGCTTTCCCACAGTTGGCTGACAAACCTGCTCAGGACACTGAAGTTGCGATCATCGAAACCGAAGCAGGCACCATCAAAATGTGCTTCTATCCGGAATTTGCTCCAAAAGCAGTAGAAAACTTCCTGACTCATGCGAAAGATGGCTACTACAACGGTCTGACCTTCCACCGCATCATTCAGGACTTTATGATTCAGGGTGGTGACCCAGCAGGTAACGGTACCGGCGGTGAATCCATCTGGGGTACCGGCTTTGAAGTAGAGCTTTGCGAAAATCTTCGTCACTTCCGTGGTGCAGTTTGCATGGCAAGAGCACAGGCAATGGACTCTCAGGGCAGCCAGTTCTACATTGTAGACGGCATCGAAGTACCTGAAGACCTGCTGAATCAGATGGCTTCCATGGGCGCAGAAAACGGCTGGAGCGAAGAAGTTATCAATGGCTACAGAGAACTGGGCGGCTATCCAATGCTGGACTTCCCGTACACCGTATTCTGCCAGGTATTCGAAGGCATGGACGTTGTTGACGCTCTCATCGACAATGCAGTTGTAGAAGACAGCAACGGCACTGTTCTTGCAGAGAACCAGCCAAAAATCATCTCCATCACCGTAGAACCAGCAACCAATCATTTCAGTTACTAATATATAATGAAAGGAACGACAACAATGTATCAGTTCGAAAAACCAGCAAAAGAATCTAAAGTTGCTATTATGGAAACCGAAAAAGGTACCATCAAACTCTACTTCTTCCCAGAGTACGCTCCAAAAGCAGTAGAAAACTTCCTGACCCATGCAGAACAGGGTTACTACAACGGCATCACCTTCCACCGCGTGATCAATGACTTCATGATCCAGGGCGGCGACCCAACCGGTACCGGCCGCGGCGGCGAATCCATCTGGGGCCACAGCTTCGAAGATGAATTCGATGTAAAACTCCGCAACTATCGTGGTGCTCTCTCCATGGCTAACGCAGGCCCATGCACCAACGGCAGCCAGTTCTTCATCGTACAGGCAAAAGAAGTTCCAGTACACCTGCTGGCTCAGATGAAACAGGTTGGCACCAATGCAAACGGTGATGGCTACCCAGAAGAAGTTGTAGAAAAATACGCAGAAATCGGTGGCACTCCATGGCTGGACTACAAACATACCGTATTCGGTCAGGTGTTTGAAGGCATGGACGTTGTTGATGCGATCGCAGCAAGCGAAGGCAGCGGTCACAACGTTGTAATCAAAAACATCAGCGTTGAACTGGCTGAAAAACATTTCGAATACTAAGAAAATGGGCGAGATCTTCGGATCTCGCCTTTTTGTTACAAAATAGTTACAGGCTGTTTGTAACCGATTCTGTAACCGTTTGCAGGCAAATGGTTGAAAACTATGGCGATCAATGGTCATTTTGTTGTTTATTTAGGCCAAAAGGCAGGCATAATGCCCCTTTGGAAACAAAATATTCATAATTGGTGACAAAAAAATTACAAAAAAATTTCAAAAAGGTATTGACGAAATGATTTCCATGGGTTATAATACAATCAACGAAGGGAAACATTGGAGAAATCCAAGTGGAGTGTTACCCGGAGTTGTCTTAGAAAAGTGATTGTGGAGATTAGTTTTCTGAGAATGATTTTATTAAATACTATTAATTGGAGGAAAAAAGACTATGAAAAAAGTTCTTTCCGTACTGCTTGCAGCTTCCATGGTAATGGGTATGTCCGTTTCCGCTTTCGCTGCTAAATACTCCCCAGTAGAAGCTGATCCTAAAAAAGTTATCGAAATCACTGAAGATAACGTAGCTTGGGGCAATGCTTACCACTGGTCCAACGATGAATACGTTGCTACCGCTGCTGTTGATTCTACCGACGACTTCGCTCTCGAAGCTGGCGACGAAATCTTCTTCGAAATCCTGGTTGACGATGCTCGCGTAGACGCTCTGCCATCCAACTGGACCCTGAAAATCAACGAAGCTGAATACGTAGAAGACGCTGAATTCGTTCTCTACGAAGGCGAACTGTTCGTAAAAGTTACTCTGGCTGACGACTTCGACGCTAAAGACCTGACCAGAGAAGACAAAAACGAAGCTGTTGAGTTCTGGATGTACATCAAAGACAAAAAACACAACAAAATGGAAACCGAAAAAGCTACCATCCACTTCGGTATGGCTAAATACGCTAAAGTAACCCTGACTGAAGATATGATCGAAGACGTTGTAGACGTTGAAGAAGACACCATCTACAAACTGGCTAAAGGTCTGAAATCTCAGCTGGTAGTATTCAACTTTGACGGCGTTCTGGTTAAAGTTAAAATGTTCGAAGGCGACGAATACCTGGTAAAACCATCTGATTCCTTCAAATGGAACAAAACCCTGGCTAAAAAATACGACACCAACGTTGACGTGCTGACCTTCAACACCGAACTCGACGTTCGTGAAGTTATCTTCGAATCCGCTAAAGACAACAAACAGGTTGTAGCTGTTGTTGACGGTGCTCTGGTTGCAGTTGAATCCGAATTCGTTACCAAATACGAAATCATCAAAGGCGTTGAACTGACCAAAGGCTACGTTGCTGACATCGACGCTAACGCTGGTGCATACGCTCTGGTTGACGCTGACCTGGAAGTAGAAGCTGAAGCTGAAGTTGAAGCTGAAAAAGCTAACCCAGAAACCGGTGCTGCTGACTTCGTAGGTGCTGCTGTTGCTATGGCAGTTGTATCCGTTGCTGCTGCAGGCGCTCTGGCTCTGAAAAAATAATTAACTCTTAAGAGTTAATTAAATGATCGCAAGATCACAAACAGTTAAATAACTGATCGAACACCGCTGAACTCCACTCAGCGGTGTTTTTGTTATTTGTGTGCATAAAAAGAAAAACGCTCCGAAGCATCTGCCTCGGAGCGTTTCTGTTTTGGCGGAGGTAAAGAGATTTGAACTCTTGCGCCGGCGGAGCCGACCTACCGGATTTCGAATCCGGACCCTTCAACCACTTGGGTATACCTCCATTTAACCTAATAAGTATAGCAAAAATCCGCTGCGAATGCAATCAAAATTTACAAAATTCCTATTGTTTCTGCTGGTGGCTTGCACTATAATTAATACCAGTATAGATTAGGAGTGTTAAAATGAAAAATGCAAGAATGATCGCTGCAGCCTTGGTTTTGTGCATGGCCTGTGGCTGTACTGCGGCTGTTAACCAGCCGGTGGATGTTTCCAATCAGCGAAATGTGATCGCTTACAGCACAGAAAAGGCGGTTCATACTCTGCTGCCGGAAAATCAGCAGAAGTTGACACTGTACCGCAATGCTGCAAAGGATCTGAACTCTTACGATACGATCTCTCAGATGTTGAGCAGCGACGGAGCTTATATCGGCAAGGAGAATTTTGTGCGCTTGGGCAGCGAGATCCTGTTCTTGCAGACCGGACTCAATAGCTATGATAGCAATGGTTTGGCTGCGGATTACGTCCTGTATTCCGTAAAAGATGGAAAAGAACCGGTAGAAATCGACCGTGATGTGCAGGCTCTGACTTGTAGCTCCGACAGCTCTTTGTATTATGAAAAGACAGTTGACGGAGTGATGCGTCAGTACCGATATGCAAATGGAGAGATTTCTCTTGTCGGTGAAGAGTGGGGCGGAGATTTGGCAATGGTCACTCACTGCTCTGCGGATGACTCCGTGCAGGCTTATGTAACAGTAACTCTCACCGAGGATGGTGGATATACTGCAAGCAACGGCTATATCCATGACGGAAAGCAGTATACATTTGAAAATCCGTATGCTGAGGCTTACTTCCTTTCTCCGGATGGAAAGCATTTATATACCATTGAGATGGCAGATGAATATGGACGCAGTATCAATCTGAATTATCTTAGCGTGGAAACCGGTGAATTTGTGCGTGCAGCCGAGGGAGTCAGCGAAGCATTGTTCTATGAGAACAGTGGTTCCATGGTTTGTGTAGCAGAAATTCTGCTGGACGACGGTGTCATGAATCCAGTGGGTAGTCTGTATTACTTTGATGCAAGCACAAAAACAGGCACAAAACTGGCAGATGATGTGGTAACTGTTATCGAATCGGAAGAAAAATCCTATCCTTGGCTTAATGAGAATGCAGGGGAAATGATTGTTTTGGAACTTAGCTCTTTCAGTTCTTTCAGTGAACCGGTAAAAGAGGGACAGTTCCATTACATCAACAGCAGCGGCACGTTCTGTGCAGTTGACCTGAACGGTAACAACGTAGAAGTATTCCCTGAATTCTATCTGCCGGAAGGCTACTCCATTGGTGAAGGTCTGTATTATTTGGCAGAAATGGATGGTGCATTCTACTGGGCAAAAGGTAATCAGGTATATCGCTATGAAGCAGGTTCCATGAGTGCAGCGCAGTCTGTTGCTTTGGAAGACGAAATGAGCAAAAAAATCGAAAGCGGTATGGAAATTGGCTACGTGCTCTGTAAAGACGGAGCTGTACTGGAACAGAGCGGAAGTACTTTGAATGTGAAGCCGTTTGATTCTGCTTCCTTTACTGCATATGACGGAACAGAACCCATTTTTGTCATGGGCTTGGATGAAAGCGGTGAAACCGTTTACTTCCTGCAGGGAATGAATTTGATCGGCAAAAAACTGTTTGCAGACGATAAGGCTTTCCTGGTAGCAGAAAATGTTTATGATGCCATCGTTGTGGACTGCGGTATTTATGCGCTGTGCAATTACGGAGAGCAGGGCGGTGAGCTGTACTATATCGATTACAGTGGCAAGAACGCGAAGCTGATGGACAGCGGTGTTCTTAGTTTATCTGATACCATGATCATGAAATAAAGTCCTTCCATCAAGCGAAGGAAATGAAAGGAAGAAAAAGATGAAACGCAGCATCGGACTGTATATCCATATTCCGTTTTGCAGAGCAAAATGCCCTTACTGCGATTTCTATTCTGTGACTTTTAGTGAGGAACAGGCAAACTGCTACACCGACGCAGTGCTTCGTGCTATTCAGCTTGCTCCAGATAGTGGCTGTATGATGGATTCCATTTATTTTGGTGGCGGCACACCGGTTTTGATGGGTGCAAAGCGTTTGCTGAGCATCTGTGAAGCGGCGAAGCAGAAATTCCATGTCAGCGATGATTGTGAGATCACTTTAGAAGCCAATCCGGCAGCGATGACACTGGAAGACCTTTCTGAGCTGCGAAAAGGCGGTTTCAATCGAATTTCGATCGGTGTTCAGTCGGCTGTCGATGAGCAGCTGAAAACATTAGGAAGGCTGCATTCTTCTGCGCAGGCAAGAGAATCGGTAGAACTTTGCCGTATAGCCGGCTTTGATAATATTTCGGTAGATTTGATGCTGGCTACACCAAACCAAACAGAAGATTCGATTCGTACCTTCTGTGAAACCTTCGGCCCGGCAGTGGAGCATATCTCTGCATATCTTCTGAAAGTAGAAGAAGGGACTCCGTTCGGACGCCAGCACATGGAGCAGTTTTGTCCGGACGAAGAACGTGCAGCAGACTTGTATCTCTGTGCAGTCAATGAACTGAAGCAGCAAGGTTTTGAACAATATGAGATTTCCAACTTTGCAAAAGATGGAAAATACAGCAGGCACAATACCCGTTATTGGGATTGCTCCGAATATCTTGGTATTGGACCTGCCGCACACTCGTATTGGAATGGCGAACGTCGCTTCTTTGAGCGTGATTTGGAAGCCTTCTGTTCCGCAGAAAATCCATGGACACTGTGGGAGTTCGATGACAAAGGCGGAGATTTCTTCGAGTATGCAATGCTGCGCCTGCGTTTGAGTGCTGGCTTGCGTTTTGCAGATTGCGAAGAACGCTATCTGGATATTGACCTTGCTCCGTTGAAAGCACAGGCGGAACTGCTGAGCAAACACGGTTTAGTGAAAGTGGATGAACATCATATTGCGCTGACCGTGGACGGTTTTTTGGTTTCCAATTCGGCAATTTGGCGCTTGCTGGAGTGTTACGATTAGTGAAGCAAGAGAAATACTGCACTTATTAAAATAGAATCATTTTAAAAGACAAGATCCTTTGATAGGGTCTTGTCTTTTTATTTGAGCTATGTTCTGATAAAAAAGAAAAAGACTCTCCGAAGAGAGTCTTTGAAAAAGCATATTAAATCAGCTGCTGATCAATGAAGCCGCCGCCAAGCACGGTGCCGTCTTCGGTGTAAATAACACAGGACTGGCCCGGTGCAGGAGCACGCTGTGGTTCATCAAAGAGAACCAATGCTTTGCCGTCTTCCTGCAGAGTGATTTTGGCAGGAGAAAGATTTGCACGGGAGCGAATCTTTACATAAGCAGCAGATGTGGATCGATCCCAAACTTCATGGTCGAAGGTCACGCAGTCACGGAGGGTAATGCCAGGAGCATATTCATCACCGGTTTTTGCAAGGTAAATGCAGTTTTTCTCAGCGTCAATGGACTTGATGAACACCGGATAGCCCAAAGCAACACCGATGTGTTTGCGCTGACCGACAGTATAGTGCAGCAGACCTTGATGGCGGCCGCAAACTTTGCCGTCAGGAGCAATGATATCGCCCATTTTGGATTTACCGAAATGGCGTTCAATATAACCAGCATAGTCGTTGTCCGGAATGAAGCAAATTTCCTGAGAGTCCGGTGCATCTGCACAAGTCAGACCAATGCTTGCCGCAATCTCACGTACCACTGTTTTTTCCATGCCTTCCAGCGGAAGAACCAGCATGGAAAGCTGTTCCTGTGTCAGGCGGTACAGCATGTAGGACTGGTCACGCTGCAGGCAGGCAGACTGTTTTACAACCCAGCCACGCTCAGTTTTAATGATACCGGCATAGTGACCGGTAGCGATCTGAGGAATACCAAGCTCTTTGGCTTTTTCGCAAATCAAATGGAATTTGGTAGTTGGATTGCAGATAATACAAGGGTTTGGAGTGCGTCCGGCCTTGTATTCTTTGCAGAATGGCTCGATGACATTTTTGCGGAAAGCGTCGTGAGCTTCAATGATATGAAGTTTTACACCGAGCTGTTCAGCAGCAACTTTTGCTGCTTCCACTGCGCCGGAATGAGCAGGGGAAAACTCGATGACAGCACCTTCCACCTCATAGCCTTGTTCTTTCAGCAAATGAACACAGACAGAGGAGTCTACACCGCCGCTCAGAGCAACGAGAATACGCTTAGTCATCGCAGTCACATCCGCAGCCGTGGTCGTGGTGATCGTGGTCATTGTCGATTACACCTACGATTGGGGTTGGGTCGATGCCCAGACGGGTGTAGTAGTCAGCGATGGCTGCTTTGATTGCCTGTTCAGCCAGTACAGAGCAGTGAACTTTTACTGGTGGCAGACCGTCCAGAGCTTCAACAACTGCTTTGTTGGTCAGTTTCAGCGCTTCGTCCAGTGGTTTGCCTTTGATCAGTTCGGTAGCCATGGAGCTGGTAGCGATAGCAGCGCCGCAACCGAAGGTTTTGAAGCTGACATCAGCGATCATGTCGTTTTCGATTTTCAGATAGATTTTCATAATGTCGCCGCATTTTGCGTTGCCAATCTCGCCGATACCGTTGGCATCAGCCAGTTCACCCACATTGCGTGGATTTGCGAAATGCTCCATTACTTTTGCAGAGTACATCATAGTTTTTTATTTCCTTCCTATTACAAGCGTTAAGCGTTCTGTTCTTTCAGAATGGTTTCCCAAAGTGGGGACATTTTGCGCAGGTTTGCCACGATAGTTGGCAGAGTTTCGATGATGTAGTCAACATCTTCCTCGGTGTTTTCTTCGCAGAGGCTCAGGCGGACGGAACCGTGAGCTTCTTCGTGTTTCATACCCAAAGACATGAGAACGTGGCTTGGATCCAAAGATGCGGATGCACAAGCAGAACCGGAAGATGCCATGATGCCCATATGATCCAGCATCAGCAGCAGGGATTCGCCTTCTACACCAACGAAGGAGATGTTGCAGTTGCCTGGCAGACGGTTTTCACGGGAACCGTTGAGTTTACTCATTGGAACAGCCGCCAGCAGACCATCGATCAGTCGGTCGCGGAGAGCCTGAACTTTTTTGCTGTGTTCTTCCATGTGAGCAACAGCGATTTCCAAAGCAGCACCCATGCCTACGATACCGGCAACGTTTTCGGTACCTGCACGTTTGCCGCGTTCCTGACCGCCGCCATCCAGCAGGTTGTCCATTGGAATACCACGGCGGCAGTAGAATACGCCGACACCTTTTGGACCGTGGAATTTATGTGCGCTCATGGAGAGCATATCGATGTTCATTGCTTTTACATCGACAGGAATATGTCCCATGACCTGAACAGCGTCAGTGTGGAACCAAATGCCTTTTTCACGGCAAATCGCACCGATTTCAGAAATTGGCTGAATGGTGCCGATTTCGTTGTTGGCAAACATAACAGAAACCAAACCGGTTTCTTCAGTGATGGCATTTTTGAAGTCTTCCACAGAAATGAAGCCGTCTTTGTTTACTGGCAGATAGGTAACAGTGAAGCCCTCTTTTTCCAGTCGAGCCATGGAATGAAGCAGAGCGTGATGTTCTACACAGGTGGTGATAAGGTGAGTCTTACCTTTTTTGGCAAGACGGTGTGCAAACATTTTCAGCCAGTTATCGGATTCAGTACCGCAGCCGGTGAAAATGATTTCGGAAGCTTCTGCATTGATAGCGGAAGCGATCTGTTTGCGAGCTTTATCGATAGCAAGAGCAGATTTCTGACCGAGGGAGTAAAGGCTGCTTGCGTTACCGTAGTTTTCGGTGAGGTATGGCATCATAGCCTGCAGAACTTCTTCGGTGATACGGGTTGTAGCCGCATTATCAGCATAAACGAATTTATTCAAAAAGGATCATCCTTTCCTTGGATTGAGCAGAGTTGATTTTCTCTAAATTCATTCTATACCAAATTGGTATAGAAATCAACACCCAATCAAGTTTGTTTTCAAACTATTTATATTTTGCAGCTGCTGCCACAGCAAGTGCGTCGCAGCGCTCATTTTCCGGGTGACCGGCATGACCTTTGACCCAAATCAGAGTGACCTGATGACGTTCCAGCTGATCCAACAGGCGCTGCCATAAATCAGGGTTGAGGGCAGGGTCTTTTTTGTTGCGCATCCAGCCATTGGCCTTCCACTTGTAGACCCATCGCTGCTGAATCGCATCGATCATGTATTTAGAGTCAGAGTAGAGAGTGACTTCGCAAGGTTCTTTGAGAGCTTCCAATCCGGTGATAGCAGCCATCAGTTCCATGCGGTTGTTGGTGGTGTTTGCCTCACCGCCGGAGAGTTCTCGTTCATTTCCTTTATAATTGAGGATCACACCGTAGCCGCCAGGTCCCGGGTTACCGGAGCAGGCACCGTCGGTGAAAATGTCCACATGTTTCTGGGCCATAGAGTCCTCCTTGGAATTTCTTGATACAGTATGCCCGTTTACAGACAGGCGCATACCTTTACTTATTATAAAAGATTTTTGTTCTTGGAACAAGAGGAAAGCAGAAGGAAAAGTCAATTTTTTCGCTCCAATAAGCTGTTTTTGTATGAAAAAAGAAAGGTTGGCGTACAATAGAAGAAAGCACCTATCCTTGACATTGAGAGGGATAACATATAAAATATAATAGACTAAATATGCGGCCCTGAAGGGATCGGTAACTGTGCCCCAACCGCAGGCTGATCTATGTGGACAGGGATAGAATACACGCGGCGACTACTTCGCTGCATCAGATAGAATACAGTACGGAATTTGAGAGCATTTCACCGCTGCTTGCGGTAAATGGAGCGGAACCCCAAGTTCTGACCATGAATACGGAATTTGACCGAAGATGTGGCTTCGGTTTAAGAGTCGTGCATTCTTTGATGACTCGCAATGCTGCTCAGTTTCGTCCGAACATAGGAGGAACAATGGCCAAAAATACTGAGAAAAAAACACAGCCAGCCAATGAAAAGGCTGTAAAACAGACCAATAAACCGCGCAATGCCGAAAACAAAAGCAAAGGTACAGCGAAATCCGGCAGAAAGCCTGCATCCAAGCAGCCCAAACCGGAAAAGATGGAGCTGAGCGGTACGGTGCAGACCGTGCAGAAAGCTGTGCAGAATCTGTTCCACGGCGAAAATAAAGCAAAAAGAAATAACCGAAGATACACAAAAAAACAGCCGGTAAAAACACCGGTTCGTATCATCCCACTGGGTGGTTTGAATGAGATCGGTAAGAACATGACTTGCTACGAATGCAGTGACGATATGTTCATCGTTGACTGCGGTCTGTCTTTCCCGGATGAAAATATGCTGGGTGTCGATATCGTAATTCCGGACTTTACCTATGTGACCAAAACCAATAAGGAAAAAGTTCGCGGTATCTTTATCACTCACGGTCATGAAGACCACATCGGCGCGCTTCCATATCTGCTGAAAGAAGTCAGTGCTCCGGTTTACGGTACACGACTGACTATCGCGCTGATCAAAAACAAGCTGAAAGAACACGGCTTACTGGGCACTGTTCAGCTGGTGGAAGTGAAAGCAAGAGATACTATTCAGGCAGGCTGCATGAGTGTGGAATTTATCAATGTCAACCACTCTATTCCGGATGCCTGTGCACTGGCGATCCACACTCCGATGGGTGTGATCATTCAGACCGGCGACTTTAAAATCGACTACAGTCCAATTCAGGGCGAAATCATTGACTTGGCTCGTTTTGGCGAGTTAGGTTCTCAAGGTGTTTTGGCCCTGCTGCCGGACTCCACCAATGCGGAAGCTCCAGGCATGGCTGGCGGCGAACGCCGTGTAGGCAACTCCTTCAACCGACTGTTTACCATGGCGGCTGACCGCCGTATCATTATTGCAACCTTTGCGTCCAACATCCACCGTATTCAGCAGATTTTGGACTGCGCAGTGAAATTTGACCGTAAGGTTGCTGTTTCCGGCCGAAGCATGATCAATGTTGTGGCAACTGCCCAGGAATTGGGTTATCTGACCATCCCAAAAGATCTGATGGTGGATATTGATGTGGCAAACCGTTTGCCTGCAGACCGAGTGGTTATCATTACCACCGGCAGCCAGGGTGAACCGATGTCCGCACTGACCCGCATGGCAATGAGCGACCACCGCAAAGTCAGCGTTGGCTATAATGACTTCATTATTATTTCTGCAAGACCGATCCCGGGTAACGAAAAATTGGTTGCACGTGTCGTGAATCAGTTGATGCAGCTGGGTGCGGAAGTAATTTATGAGAAAAAATACGAAACCCACGTTTCCGGTCATGCTTGTCAGGACGAGCTGCGTTTGATGATTTGTTTGACCAAACCGAAATTCATCCTGCCAATGCACGGCGAATTTAAACATCAGTCTAAGGTCGTTGAGCTTGCTGCCGGAATGGGCATGAGCAAAGACAACATCGTGATCCCTGCAATGGGTCAGGTGCTTGAGCTGGATGGCGAAAGCATCAAAGTGACCGGTGAAGTAACTGCCGGTGCGGTTATGGTCGATGGTTTGGGTGTTGGCGACGTTGGCAGCATCGTGCTTCGTGACCGTAAACATCTGTCGGAAGATGGTTTGATCGTCGTAGTAGCTACCATCAATACCAAATCCCGTAAGCTGATCGCAGGTCCGGATATCATTTCCCGCGGCTTCGTTTATGTTCGCGAAAGTGAAGAAATGATCAATCAGGCACAACTCATTGCGAAGAATGCTGCGGAAACCTGCCTCAATAACGGCGTCCGTGATTGGAGCAGCTTGAAACAGCGCATGAAAGATGAAGTAAGCAAGTTCTTCTATGCTCAGACTAAGCGCAGTCCAATGATTTTGGTTGTACTGCAGGAAGCATAAACGAGTATAGATCATTGATGAACCTTTGCATGGCAAAGGAGGTTTGAGAAAATGAAAAAGAAAATCGTATTGTTTATGCCGTTGGCGATCACCATTGCCGTTTTGGATCTGGTGGCAGTTACCATGGCGATCTATGTACAGAATCTGACTTTGGGCATTGCGGTGCTTCTGATGCTGATCGCTTCTGCGGTGGCATTCTACAAAATTTTCACCGTAAACCTGTCTATGAACCGATTCTATAAGAATATCAACACTTTCTTGACTCCATATCAGCAGGATGCTCTTTTGAGTTTCCCTCTGCCGGTTATGGTATCCAATCCCCACGGAGAGATTTTGTGGTACAACGAGCTGATGAAGGAAAAGGTATTTGCCGGTGAAGATAGCTTCGGTTACAACGTAAAAGACCTGTTCCCTAATTTGAATATGGACAAAGACTGTCCTCCGAGCGGTTACGGTGTGGAGTATAAAGGAAAACTGTTCACAGCATTTCCTGCAAGAACCGGCCACGAAACCGATGGCTTGAGAGTCAGCTACTTCATGGATGATGATAAGCTGAAACGAATTGCAAAAGAATATTTCAGTTCCCGTCCTGCAGTTGCTTGGGTCATGATCGATAACTATGATGAGCTTTTGCAGAGTGCAAAAGAAAATGAACGTTCTCAGGTCATGGCGGAAGTAGAATATGTTATCGAAACTTTCGTTGGCAACAACCACGGCATTGTCCTGAAAATCGATAAAGACCGCTTCTTCGTTCTTATCGAAGAACGTTATCTCCGAGGTATCATTGAAAATCGTTTCAGCATTTTGGACGATGTTCGACGTATCGAAGCGGCAGATAAAATGCCAGTTACTCTGTCCATCGGTGTGGGTAGAGAAGCAAAAACCATTCTGGAAGGCGAAGCAATGGCAAGCCAGGCTTTGGATATGGCTCTGGGCCGCGGCGGTGACCAGGCTGC
>JAZQXX010000026.1:0-18304 GCA_045633085.1 Negativibacillus sp.
TGGCGCAACCGTAGAACTGAAATAATTTCTATTTTGCACTTTTTCAAGCAGCCATCCGAATGGATGGCTGCTTTTTTTATCTGTTAATTTTCTGTGAAGTCATTGCATTCCTGTCAAAATATGATAGGATAGACTTGAAAATATCTTTGTTTGGCAAAGATTTGTGAGAATAGGAGGTCATTTTATGTATGAACGCCCACGTTGGGATCGGCCGATGCTGAAAAGCTATGCAAAATACTCGCTCAAAAATTTCTACTGGAAGGCTGTTATCGCCAGTCTGCTCGTTACACTGCTGAGCGGCGTATTCAGCGCTGCCAACTCCGGTGTCGAAATTGAGCAGGAAATTTCCAACAATGTCATGCAGAATCCTGCCTTCACCATCAACGATATCCCTATCAACCTGAAGGATTTCATTTTCCCTCAATCCTCTGCTGATGCCGCTATATTCGGTATCGTTGGCTTGAGCATTCTGCTTGTTGCACTGTTTGCGATTGCTCTCGGCAGCCTGTACAGCATCTTTGTTGTGAATCAGCTGACCGTAGGGCACAAGCGCTTCTATTTGGACAGCCGCTTCGCTCCAACTGATATCGGACGTGTCTTCTCCGGATTCAGCGGCAACTACGGTAATGTCACCAAAACAATGTTCCTGCGTGGTTTGTATACCTTTGGTTGGAGCCTGCTGTTCCTTATCCCAGGCATCATCAAAGGCTACGAATACGCTATGATTCCGTACATTCTGGCAGAAAACCCGAACATCTCGACACAGCGTACTTTTGAGCTCTCGAAAGAAATGATGCGCGGCCGCAAATGGGATTTGTTTATGGTTGATTTGTCATTCATCGGCTGGAAATTGCTGGCCAGCATCGCCATTGTGGGCCATGTCTTACTGAATCCATATCTGGAAGCAACCTACGCTGAAATTTACCTCTGGCTGCGTTATGACGCACTGCACCTCGGCTACGCACAGCCTCACGAGCTGAATGGTATGTTTGGCTCCGAAGCATAATATACTGCTATCATCATGGGCATCCCTGCGATGCCCATTTTTCCTACCATTTTATAAATCCGAAAGGAGCTGCCTATGAAAAAATTGAAACAGCTGACTGCTCTTTTACTGGCAACCCTGCTGTTATTGAATTTAAGCGCCTGTCAGCCCCGCAATGGAGTCGTTGAAGATAACGCTCCAACTTCCCCACCTCAACAGGAAACACCTTCTGAAGCACCTGCAGAGCCTCCTGCGCCGGAAAAAGAAAAGTACCCAACTTCCTTTTCCAGTGCAGCAGAAATGCAGGAAGCATTCGATGCTTTTATTTACGATGAATTTATCGCGCAGCTGGACAACGATTATTTGACGATTCATCAAATCCTGCGTAATCCCGAGGATTATGGGATCGATATCCGTGAAGCTAAAATCACCTTAGGTGACGCTATCAACGATGAAAGCATCGCAGAAATCCGTGCACAAAATCAAGAAGCACAGGAAGCTTTCTCTGTCTTTGACTACGACTTGCTGACCGATGAGCAACAGGAAACCTATCGACTCTACGAATTCTTACTCAATAATGCTTTGGATTCTGCAAAAGAAGAATTCTTATATCTTGACGGTGCCTTTACTCCTATGCAGGGTCTGCAAAACAACATTGCTTCTCTCTTGATGGAATTCAGCTTCTACGATGAATATGATGTGCAGGCTTATCTTGAATTGATGAGAGATATTCCTCGTTTTGTTGAGGATAATCTGGAATACACCCGTAAGCAGGCAGAGATGGGCTTTTTTATGTCTGATGCTTCTGCCAAAGAAACCATGGCATATTGTAAAAAGATCATCAATGCCGGCATGGATTCTGCACTGCTCTCTGCTGTGCTGTACAACATCGAAAATTGCTACTTCCTGGGTGATGTTCAAATCCAAAGTTACTCCAGAGAAGCCAAAGAGATTTTCCAAAATGATGTACTTCCTGCTTACCAAAATATTTATGACAGTATTTCTCAGCTGAAAGATCCTGAAAATAACCAGCAAGGTCTATATTGGTTCGAGAACGGTCAGGACTATTATGAGTATCTGTTCCGACTGAAAACCGGCAGTGACCGTTCCATTGAAGATACCCAAAAACTGCTGACTCAGTACCTCAACGGTGCTGCAGAAACAATTGCAGCCATTGCTTCCGAACACAAACTGGTGTACAGCTCCTACTTTGACGGAAGAGTTCATACCGATTACCAAAACTACCGTCAGGTGTTGGAGGATTTGGAATTCTTCACTTCCCAAAGCTTTCCTATGATCCAAGCGGTAGATTATACTGTGAATACTTTGGATCCTCAGGTCAGTGTAGAGGGAATCGGCGCTTATTATATCCCTCCTTCATTGGGCGATGACAGTCCACAGAAAATCAAGGTGAATCCATTGCAGGATTTGGAAGCCGATGATTTCTATACTATGCAACTTTTGGCTCATGAAGGATTCCCGGGACACCTGTATCAAACCAACTATGCTCAACAGAACCTAAAGGATCTTTTTAGAAGGTCCACCTCTATTTTGGGTTATTCTGAAGGTTACGCCACCTATGCGGAACTGTATGCCATGAACTTTCTGCTGGATCTCGGATTGGAAGACAAGGACGACTTTTTCTTCGATGAAAACACCGTAGCCTTGATGCAGAGTTACACTATTTTCGAAAATTGTCTGATTGCTCTCTGCGACATCGGCATCCACTACGAAGGTTGGACTAAAGAAGAAACTTGTGATTTCATGGAGCAGTATCTGGATATCGACTATGTTGATCCGGTTTACAATCAGCTGGCAGGTGATCCTGCTGATTTCCTGTCCTATTATGTCGGCTGTGTGGAAATCCTTGATCTGCGAAAACTGGCACAGGAAGAACTGGGCAGCAGTTTCAATGACATTGACTTCCACGAAGCGATCCTTCAGGGCGGTGATCTTCCGTTTTCTGCTCTGAAAGAAAATGTCGAAACATATATCCATAATACCAAGAAATAAAATTAGCCTTAGTTTGACAAGATCACAAACTAAGGCTATACTTTTGTTATATTTCTTTTGAGGAGGTCATTGTCACGAAACAAAATCGTTTCTATCTTTATTTCTGCATCGTTATCCTGTTTAACCTTGCAGCCAATTTTGTTCATCCTGTTACTCCAACATTCATCGTAGAACGAAATCTGGACAGCTCCATGTTTGGTGTTGCTCTTGCCGCTATGATGATGATGAACTTCTCCTTTTCTCCATTTTGGGGTAAACTCTGTTCCTATATCCCGGTCAAAACGATCCTATTTATCTGTGCCATTGGTTACGCAGTAGGACAAGCCTTCTTCTGCATGGCAAATACCGAGCTTGCGGTCATTGCCGGAAGAATGTTCGCCGGCATCTTCACCGGCGGTGCATTTACAGCGTTGGCAAACTATGTAATTAATATCACACCTGACCCGGTACAAAGAGCTTCTCGTCTGACTACACAGGTCACCATTCAGAACGTTGCCGGTGCTGCCGGTTACTTCATCGGCGGTATGCTTGGTTTGATTTCCGTAGAAGTGACATTCATTATTCAGATCATCACGTTGGCAGGCTGCGGTGTACTGTTCTTTCTTCTCTGCGAAGATGACACTCCAATGAAGCATAAACCAGACAAGCTGCTGTCCCTGCGAGAAGCAAATCCGTTTGCTGCCTTTGCATCTGCCAAACAGTTCATGACTCCGATGATGGCACTGCTCTTCGTTGTGATTGCTGTCACCAGTATCGGTCAGAACTCCTTCGACCAGAGCTTCAACTACTACATCAAAGACCAGTTTAACCTGTCTTCTGCCTACAACGGCATTTTCAAGGCACTGATCGCTATTGTAACGCTGGTGGCTAACTCCACGATTTGCCTGTGGCTGCAGCGCAAAACCGATACTAACCGCAGCTTCCTGCCAATCCTGCTGTGCTGTACCGTATCTCTCGGTGCGATCCTCTTCTTCGATACTCTGGTTCCATTTGTGGCTGTGGATGTTATCTTCTTTACTTTCAATGCGGTTCGCCTGCCGCTGCTGCAGAACATGTGCGCAATGCGTTCCAACGCGGAAAACAGCAATCAGGTTATGGGCTTCTATCAGGCTATGAACTCCATGGGCGGCATCTTCGGTGCCCTCTTCGCTGGCTTGATTTATGAAACCAACCCACTGCTTCCATTCATCCTTGCCTTTGTATCCTTCGCTATTGGTTCCACAATCGCCGCTGTTTACGTCAGCAAATACCGCAAAAAGAAAAACACATAATCCCAAACAAAAAAGCCTGTGCAATGCACAGGCTTTTCTTTATTTTCCTCTTGAGATCCGCTCTTCCGCTTGTTCGCGGCGGTCCAATTCCTGATCCACCTGCTCAAAAATGAAGCGGTACATCTCCCGCGCCATGTTAAAGAAATCCTGTACCATTTTATAGGTGATCTCTTTTTCCACGTCGGCAGGATAGCGGGTTTCGATGTAGCACTGATTCAAATCGGCGCTTTCATCATACCACTGTTGGAATCCTTTGTGATGCTTTTTCGCTTGACGGCAAAGCCAAGTCAAGTTGTGACCGTCTACCAACTGTCCGGAACGAAGCAAAATATAGGCTTTCAGCGCTTTTTCAATGGACTGCTGACAGTGAAAGGCAGCCAAATCATAGCAGCGGTCGTCCTCTTTTAAGATAGATGCTGCAACCAAATCGGCACTGGAATGATCCAACCAATCAAAATACTGACGGCTGTCCTGAGAAGCATGACGGTTAGTTCTCGCAGACATAAATCATCTTTCCCTTCGTACAGATTCGGTTTGCAAAGGCAGCCGTATCCTCTTTCAATTCCTTGAACTGCTCTTTGGTATAGAGCAATACATCAAACGGAATATCGCAATCCACATCGAAGATATCAGTGATCAGACGGCGTTTATCCGTGAAGTCGCAAACTATACACAGTTTAAACGAGCTAAGTTCACCGTCCAAATCATATTTGCAGCTATACAAAAATACCACTTCCGGCTGTGCTACCGCAATGACCTGCTCCAACACTGCTTTCACCGGCAGATATTGTTCGTTTAGGATCATAGACATTCCCCATTCCCCTTTCGGTCTACAGATAATCGTTAGGATCTACATCGTCCAGCGGGTCGATAAAGACGTTGTTTTCCTGCTGAGTAACGGTCGGCTTGTTCCAACGGATGTTGGTTCTGTCATACTTGGTGCCATTGCCTTCTTCCACACCCATAAAGCTGCGTCCAATGAAGAACACCACCAGACAAACAATGAATACACCTGCCATCACCTCAGCTACTTCGGAAAGTTCCACTCCGTAGAACTGGCTGAAGTTGGTGAAACTAAGGCGTGCATCGGCACAGAGTACAGCCAACACTTCTTTTCCGTCAATGACCGGAGCAAATCCCAGCACCAAATCGCCACTGTAGATTTCCGGAATATATGTTGCACCACCCTTACCGGCAAGCAGCTCTTTGACCTGTTCGATACAAACAGAATCTATGTAGTCCTGTTCATAAGGGATACCCGGCATCAAGTCGTTGTTTTTCTTATAATCTGCATCTGCCAGGCAGGCAAGACTGCCATCTTCTTTGGCATAAACCAAGTACAGGCGGGAGAAACTGTATTCTTTTTTCGCCTGGGAAAGCAAGTCGATCAACTTATCATAGGTTGGACCGGTTGTTTCTGTAGCAAGCAGGTAACGCAATCTCTGTGGTTCATAATGTGCCATAGACATGGACAACGGCGACAACTGCTGGGAAGTAACTTCGCCCAAAGATTGGATCGCCCAGCGTTCACGGCTCAATGGAGCCACAAAACAAGCCAGTGTCAGCAGCAAGGACAGCAGACCCAAAAACAAAGAAACGGCCTGTGTCTTTTTCGAAGCAAAAAATGCTTGAATTCGTTCTGTCATAAGTACCTCACAAAATTATTTGGTACATCTATTATAGCACAAAACTCCGTACAATAAAGAATTTTCCGCGAAATTCTTTATTGATTTGCAGTTTTCCTGTTTTTATGTTACCCTAAGACTATCGAAATTTGCTGAAAGGAGTGTTGCTGATCCATGTATCTTTTCCACATTCTTCTCCACCTCTTGGGGAAAAAATCTGCCTTTCAGCATAAGGAACAGCTGCCATGCCTGCCTTATCAGCAACTGATTCTGCCAAATCTTCCTCAGCAATGGTTTACGACCGACCAATTCAGCTCCTCCGCCAAAAACCACTGTGCGGCTGTCTGCATTATGAATGC
This sequence comes from Negativibacillus sp., assembly GCA_045633085.1. GTDB lineage: Bacteria > Bacillota > Clostridia > Oscillospirales > Ruminococcaceae > Negativibacillus. Next base: position 6,254 of record JAZQXX010000026.1, read on the forward strand.
TCTGCTTTATTATGGACGGACTGTTTCTTTTTCTGCCGTTCATTCCCGTATCGGCAACGGACCGGTCTTTCGCCTCAGGAAAGCAAAACATTGGTTCCAACTGCAAAAAATCCGCAGCATTGAGCAGCTGAAAGAGAGCTTATCCAACGGGAAACCTTGCGCACTGATGCTATCTACCCCGCGGCACGAGTGGCATTGGGTGCTGGTTACAGCTTTGCTGGAATATGAGGATGGCCAACGTTATCTTCGCATTGCTGACGGTTGGCACAGCAATGGTGAACGATATCTTCCTCTGCACCACGACCACGACTGGATCTACTGCATTTCATTGAAATAAGACAGAAAAAAATCCCCGATTCCGTAGAATCGGGGATTTTACTTGCTTTATAGCAGAATAATCAAGAAATGATTATTTAACCAGCTCTGCGGTGTCGCGAGCGATCAGCAGTTCTTCGTTGGTTGGCAGAACCCAAGCCTGAACTTTGGAAGATTCGGTGTTGAAGGTAGCTTCTTTTCTGGATGCTTTAGAGCACAGTTCTTCGCAAACTTCCAGACCGAGGAATTCCATGTCTTTGCATACTTCGTAACGAACGGAAGCAGAGTTTTCGCCGATACCACCGGTGAAGATAACTGCGTCCAGACCGCCCATAGCAGCAGCGTAGGAACCAACGTACTGTTTGATCTGGTAGCAAACTTTGTCCAGAGTCAGCTGAGCGCGTTCGTTGCCTTCTTTAGCAGCGATTTCCAGGTCGCGGCAGTCGGAAGAGATGCCGGAGATACCCTGGAAGCCGGATTTTTTGTTCAGAACGTTGTTCATTTCAGACCAAGACAGGCCTTCTTTTTCTGCAACGTAGGAAACGATGGAGTTATCTACAGCACCGGAACGGGTACCCATGATGATACCGTCGAGTGGGGTGAAGCCCATGGTGGTATCCATGCATTTGCCGTCTTTGATAGCTGCGATGGAAGAACCGTTACCCAGATGGCAGGTAACAACTTTTTTGCCTTCCAGACCGCCGAGGATTTCGCCCAGACGGGAGCTTACGAAGCGGTGGGAAGTACCGTGGAAGCCGTATTTACGAACGCCGTATTTTTCGTAGTATTCGTATGGCATACCAGAGATGTAAGCTTTAGCTGGCATGGTCTGATGGAAAGCGGTATCGAATACTGCAACCTGTGGAACTTCTTTACCCATAACTTCTACGCAAGCTTTGATAGCGGTTACGTTAGCTGGGTTGTGCAGAGGAGCCAGAGCGGACAGATCTTCGATAGCGGTGATGATTTCTTCGTTGCAAACTACAGACTGGAAGAATTTTTCGCCGCCGTGAACTACGCGGTGACCTACTGCGTTGATTTCTTTTACGTCGTCGATTACTTTGCCTTCGCCGCTGGTCATCAGTTCCATCAGTTTATCGAAAGCTTCTTTGTGAGTTGGGAATGCAACTTCGAGAGCTACTTCCTTACCCTCATGAGTTTTGTGGGTAATTTTGCCGTCGATGCCGATTCTTTCGCAAAGACCTTTTGCGATTACGTTTTCGTTTTCCATATCAATCAGCTGATATTTCATAGAGGAACTGCCTGCGTTGATAACTAAGATTTTCATTGTAATCTCCTCCTAAAGAGTTTTTCACTGTGCGAACATTTGACACAGTGCTTCATATTCTATATTATTATAGTTAGTCCAATTTTTCAAGCGGTTCTGTACACTTTTTCCGCTTACGCGCAAATTTTTGGTACATTTTTTAGGAAAACCGCAATTTTTTCTCAGAAAGGAGTTCCAATCATGAAAACCGCTGTTATCATCGCTGAATATAACCCCTTCCATCGGGGACATCAATGGCAGATTCAGCAGCTGAGAGAACAGGGCTTTACCCATGTCGTCGCTGTTATGAGCGGCTGCTTCGTGCAGCGCGGAGCTCCTGCTATTTTCCATAAAGCCGACCGCAGCCGCATGGCTCTGTTGGGCGGTGCTGATCTCGTTATCGAGCTTCCTCTGCCATATGCCTGTGCCACCGCACAGCGCTTCGCTTTTGGCGGCGTTGCATTGGCAGACGCTCTCGGCTGCGCTGATGTACTCTGCTTCGGCAGTGAGTGCGGTGACATCAACAAGCTGAATGCCGTTGTGGACGCTTTGGAATCCCCTGACCTGAAAGCACCTTTGGATAAATATTTAGCTCAAGGCATGACCTTTGCGAAAGCCCGCACACTTGCTGTTGCAGAACTGACCTCTCCTGAAATTGCCGTCCTGTTGGAAGAACCCAACAATACTTTAGGCATCGAATATATGCTGCAGCTGCGGCAGTTAAACTCTTCTCTTGAACCTGTGACCATTGCACGCAAAGGTGCCGCACATCACGGTACAGACACACAGAATGGCTTCGCTTCTGCCAGTCACATTCGTTCCCTTCTTCTCAGTAAACAAACTGCAGAGGCTTCCAGCCTTGTTCCTGAAGCAACTGCTGCAATACTTGCGGAACTTTCCCCCGTTTCTGTGAATGACCGAATTATTCTCTCTCGTTTGCGTACCCTCAGCAAAGAACAGCTGAGCCGTCTTCCGGACTGTTCCGAGGGTATCGAGAACCGTCTGTATCAGGCGATCCGCGACAGTGTATCTTTAGAAGAAATCTGGGAAAAGACCAAATCCAAACGCTACTCCCATGCTCGCATTCGCCGGCTGTGCATGAACGCTTTTCTCGGTGTGGAAGACGGATTGCATCAGCCGCTTCCGCCTTATCTCCGTGTTCTTGGCTTTAACGAACGTGGCCGTGAGCTGTTGGCTCTGGCTCGAAAACAAGCGAAATCCCCGATTTCCGGCTCTTTAGCGGACCTGTCAAAAACATCTCCGCTGGCTGCAGATTTTGCTGCTTTGGAAGCTCAGTCCGTGGATCTTTACAATCTTTTCGAGGAAAATCTTAAACTTTGCGGACAAGACTATCGCTATAATCCTATCCGTATATAAAAACAGCCCTTTTCTATGGAGAAAAGGGCTGTTTTTCGTAATAGAAATATCTTGCTTTGGATATACTGGAAACAGACTTACCGTTTGTATTTCAGCAGGAGTGGGTGCAAGGTTCGAATCGCAGTTTCGCTTTGCTCTCTTGGAAGCAAAACCGTAAACCTGCGCTCACCCAACCACGAACTTATCACCGGAATCTCCGCTTCCTGCAGTGCAGCTAAAAGCTGCTGTTTTAAGTTTGGGATGCTGTGCATTCCATTGCCCACCACTGTGACTTTGGACCAACTTTCGCCTACTTCAGCTTGCAGCTGCAGCTGAGCACAAAGCTCCTCAACTACTGTTTTCCCGTGGCTAGGAACAGTAAATACCAGCTCCAAATCTGCCGGTTGTTCGGTCAGATCCGGGCGCAGATCATGCTGATATAACTTCAGCATCAAGCGTGCCGCATCTTCTAAAGCGATACCTTTGATGTGATAACGCAATGTGCTCTTGTCGGCTGTGATACCTCTTAATGAGGGTTCTCCCTCACTCTTATAATGCACCAGTGTTCCCGGCGCGTCACTGATACTGGACAGCACTTCCAAGACAACTTGCTGTTCTTTTGCAATTTCTACCGAACGGTCATGCAGAACTTTTGCTCCCATTGACGCCATGACCAGCATATCATTGTAGCTGATTTCATCCCAATGCTCCGCGTTTTCTACGATACGTGGGTCTGCTGTATAGACTCCCTCCACATCCGTGAAGATCTGACAGCGGTCTGCTTTTAAGGCTGCCGCCAATGCTACTGCCGTCGTATCAGAACCACCTCTGCCTAAAGTCGTGATATCTCCTGTTTCATCCACACCCTGAAAACCTGCTACAATCACGATTTTTCCTTGCTGCAGAAAACTTCGGATTTTCTGCGTATCCACCTGCAGAATTCGAGCATTCTGATGTGTTGTATTGGTGTGGATTCCCACCTGCCAGCCACAAAGAGAGATTGCCGGGCAATGCAGTTTCTCCAACGCCATCGCCAACAGTGAAACCGACATTTGTTCTCCTGCAGATAAAAGGACATCCATCTCCCGCGGCAACGGATTTTCTGATATTTCCTTGGCTTTCTCAATCAAACCATCAGTCGTTTTTCCCTGTGCGGACAATACCACTACCATCTGATTACCCTTTCGGTACTGTTCTGCAACTCGCTGAGCCACATTGTTCAGCCTGTGGCTGTCCTTTACAGAAGAGCCTCCATACTTCTGGACGATCAAGCTCAAAAACCTCACCACTTTCCATTGAAATTCTCTTAAGCCAACTGTCTTTTATCAGTATATGCGGCTGTTCTTTTTTGGACAGAAAAAAGCCGCCGAAAAATGGCGGCTTTTTATTTCTTATGAAATTCGGCTGATGCGGATAACGCCTTTGCATTTGTACAGGCATTCAAACAGCTCGTCTTCTTCCAGTGTCATGTTTGTCGTGCGTATGGAAATCGTTGCCGGTGCAGCACCGTCAGACGGAATGTTCTGATTGACGGTCAGAATGTTGGCTCCGCACTCATACAGCTGGTTGATGACAGTGGACAATACACCCGGAACATCTTCCAAAGAGAAGTACAGTGTCACGACTGCGCTGTCATTCATGCGGTATTCCATCACTTTATCCTTATATTTGTAGAAAGCACTGCGGGATAACTCTGCCAATTCTGCCGCATTGGATGCGTTTTTGGCTTTACCTGTGGCCAAATAACGCTTTGCTTTCAATACTTTTATAAAAATTTCCGGAACTACATCTTCTTCGATCAGATAGAATTTTCTTTCTTTCACGGAAATCACCCTTTCTTTCACAGGAACTTGACTTTTTGTTATTTTAACATAGTCCGTCTGTCGTGTACAGATGTTTTTCCAATAAATGCGTTTTCCTGTTTTGATTTCTGTTTGAGTGCACAGAGAGATCGGTTCAATTTTGTACTGTATGTTAAGGAGGCTGACAATGGAATCCTTTCATAAACAAAACTTCATACAAAACTCTCTGGTTATTCTGCTTGTCTTAGTTTGGTCGTTGATTGGAATCAAGCTGCTTCTTCCTCTGACTCTTCCTTTTTGGTTGGGTTTGTCTGTGGCTCTGCTTCTGAAACCCATCACCCTTTGGCTAAGTCAGCGTTTGCGTTTCCGAAGAAAAAGCGCCGCATTCTCGGTCATGCTGCTGTTTTATCTTTTGCTTGGCATCCTGTTGTGGACAGCAGGTGCAGCCTTGTTTCATCAAGTCAGCAACTTCATTGAAACGGCACCTTCCATTTACAGCAATACCATCCAGCCTTTTCTTCACCGCTGTGCTTTGAATATCAACGGCGTGCTGGATGATTTTTCTCCACAAACCGCACGGGCTTTAGTGGAAAAATCGGCTGAATTTACCGGCAGCCTTTCTACTGCTGTCGCCGATTTCTCCACCTCTGCTTTGACACAGGCAACATCTTTTGCAGCTAAAATCCCCTTTTGGCTGCTGACCATCGCTTTTTCGATCCTTTGTTCCGTATTTATCTCGATGGATTACAGCTCCGTTGTCAATTTTCTGTTGAGGCAGCTTCCAGCCTCGTGGCAGCCGATCCTTCTCCGATGTAAACATCAGATAATCGGAACCATTCTGCACATGCTGAAAGCTTATCTTATCCTGCTGCTTCTGACTTTCCTGCAGCTCTCTTTAGGCTTTTTCTTGCTGCAGATCAAACAGCCGATTTTCTGGGCTGCTGTTTTGGCCTTGCTGGATTTTCTTCCTTTTATCGGTACCGGTTTGATTTTGATCCCATGGGGGATCTATCAAATTATTGCCGGAAACAGTGCTTTGGGAGCAGGGTTATTGATTCTCTGTGCCATTTTAACGCTGGTGCACAATTTGCTGGAGCCTAAGTTAGTCAGCAGCTCCACAGGACTCCATCCGTTGGCAACATTGATTGCCATGTATGCAGGCCTAAAACTTTTTGGCTTCTGCGGATTGCTTCTTGCACCAGTTCTGGTCATTCTGATTTGCTTTCTGCAGGAAGAAGGCCATCTCCATCTATATCGATAAAAACAAAAAGCTCTGCCTTTTGGCAGAGCTTTTTCATTTTATTAGTAACCGATGTTCATTTTGTTAGGAGCAAAACGTTTGATTGCGCCTTCGTTCCATTCGATGTTCAGAGAATTTTTGTACTCTTCCATCATAGCGGTCATTTCGTCGCCTTTGAGTTCCATCAGGATAGAATCGTAAGCGGATTCTTTGTCAGATTCGCTGTCGTTTTTGTCCTGTGGGCAAGCGATGATCAGGTATTCTTCGGTTTCAACAACTGCAACAGAGTTGATTTCAGCAGTTTCCAGGTGGCTGAGCAGCTCAGGTGGAAGGGTTTCGTCACGTCTGTCAACGAATACATAACGGCTGTTTTCGGTATCTACATCAATGTTAGCAACGCCGTATTCTTCTGCCTGAGTTTCGAAGTCGTAAGCGATCATAACATCGTTGAAGGTGCTGCCTTTAGCCAGCAGAGCGTTTGCCTGTTCTACCCAGTAGTTTACAGTGCTCTGCAGTTCAGCCATGCTGGTGTCGTAGGTTTCCTGAAGGGTTTTCTTTTCTTCTTCAGTTTTGTCGGTGGTGTCGATGGTGCTTGGTTTAGAGAATACCATCAGACCGGCTTTCATATAGTTTTCTTCAAAGATTGCATCCAGTTCTTCCTGAGCAACACCTTCGGTGCCGCCTACGCCGTAAATTGCTTCGAACATTTTACCGCTCAGGGTAGAGATTTCGTAAGACAGATTCATGGACTCACGGGAAACACGGTTTGCTTCGTAAAGAGTGCTGTAGCTTGCCCAGTCAGCATCCAGGTATGCAGCAGCTTCTGCTTTTTCTTCTTCAGTCAGGGTGATACCCATTTCGTTTGCTTTGCTCTGGTATGCCAGCAGTTCGGTGCAGTATGCTTTTGCATCAGCTTCCAGAGTTTCAGCCAGACCTTCCTGATCCAGGTAAGCGCTGCCGCTGAGCATGTAACCATACATTACATCCTGCAGAATGTATCCAGCATAAACACCGGATGGGAGTTTAGTGTCGCCAGCTTTTGCAATCCAGCTTACGTCCATAGTGCAACCGGACATAGTTGCTGCAACAGCAGCAGCCAGAGCTGCACAGGTAATTTTTTTCAAACCTTTCATGGGGTTCGAACCTCCTATAAATAAATTCATCATTCGCGATTTTGGCTTAATATCGCCATTCAAATGCCAAATTATTATACACCACTTTTTTCTGATTGTCTATAAAAAAGAGATGAACAGGCTGTAAATCCTTTTGAATACACAGAAAAATTGTCTTGGAAAAGTGGTTTTCGGTTGAATTTATTCAAATTGTTAACAAAACCTAAGACATACTCCGTATGGTCCGCCTGCCTGCAAAAGAAAACCCCGGATTGCTCCGGGGTTTTAATTAAGCGTTTTTCTCTTTTTTGAACTGGTCCATACACTCCAAAGCAACACGCATCGCATCAACAGGTTTTTCGCCTTTCAGAACACGGACAGCTAAATACGGTTCTTTGCCCATATTGACCATAATGCGGCCTTTCAGATTTGCTGCAACATAGCTGGCCATTTCCAAATCGAAGTTTTCCTGCAGGAAGATCAAGCTGTCATCTCTTTGTGTGATCTTATTGATCCCCATTCGGGCTGCTGTATTGCGCAGCAGGGAAACATCTACCAATCCTTTGACGGAGTTTGGAGGATCACCAAAGCGGTCGATCAGCTCATCAAGAACATCCAGTGCATCTTCTTTGGTTTCGATGGAAGCAATCTTCTTATAAATATCAATACGCTGTGTCAAATCTTCAATATATTCCTCCGGAATATGTGCACCGATACGGATATCCACCTGACATTCTTCCGCTTTGTACTGTACTTCCTTGCCCTGACCGATAGCGATCGCATCGGAAAGCAGTTTCATATACAGCTCGTAGCCCACCGCTTCCATGTGACCGTGCTGCTGTGCGCCGAGAATATTACCGGCACCGCGGATCTGCAGATCTCGCATTGCAATACGGAAACCGGAACCGAATGTTGTAAACTCTCGGATGGCAGACAGTCGTTTCGTTGCCACCTCGTTGAGGGCTTTGCCCGGTTTTACAGTCAGATAAGCGAAAGCTCGGCGGCTGGAACGTCCTACACGGCCACGAATCTGATACAGCTGGGACAGCCCTAAGCGGTCTGCGTCCTCGATAATGAGTGTATTGGCATTGCTGATATCAACACCGGTTTCAATAATGGTGGTACATACCAAAACGTCGATTTCATGCTCCAGCATTTTTTTCCATACTTTTGACAGCTGTTCTTCCGTCATCTTTCCGTGAGCGTAAACAACTCTTGCTTCCGGTACAAAATTCTGAATGATATTGGCACAGTGTTCGATGGTTTCTACCTTATTATACAGGTAGAACACCTGACCGCCGCGACGCAATTCCTTACGGATAGCCTGAGCAAGGATATTCCAATCATGCTCCAAAACGTAGGTCTGCACCGGCTGACGGTCCTGCGGTGCTTCGTCAATGGTGGACATATCTCGAATACCCGACATCGCCATGCTGAGGGTTCGTGGAATCGGAGTCGCCGACAAAGTCAGAACGTCCACATTTTTGCGCATTTCCTTCAGTTTTTCCTTGTGAGCAACACCGAAGCGCTGTTCCTCGTCGATGATACACAGACCCAAATCTTTAAACTTGATACCGTTCTGAAGAATTCGGTGTGTACCGATAACAATATCGATCTGGCCTCGTTTCAATTCGGTGATGACCTGCTCGGAATCTCTTGCGTTGCGGAAACGGGACAGCAGGTCGACCTTGATCGGGAAACCTTCCATACGGCTCTTGAAGGTCTGGAAGTGCTGCCAAGCTAAAATTGTGGTAGGCACCAAAACTGCCACCTGTTTACCGTCCATAACAGCTTTGAATGCCGCACGAATGGCAACTTCCGTCTTGCCGAACCCTACGTCACCGCAAAGCAGACGGTCCATCGGAGAGCTTCTCTCCATGTCGTCTTTGATTTCCTGAATGCAGCGCAGCTGATCATCGGTTTCCTCGTATGGGAAACGACGTTCGAAGTCGTGCTGCCATTCTGTATCCGGACCAAAGGCATGACCTTCCACGCTCATACGCTGCGCATAGAGCTTGATCAGCTCATCTGCCATGTCTTTGACTTCTTTTTTAACTCTCGCGCGGGTCTTCTGCCATTCACCGGAGTTCAGCTTGTTCAGCTTTACAAGGCCTTCTTCACCGCCGCTGACATATTTCGTTACCAAATCCAGCTGAGTGACCGGCACAAAGAGCATATCGGTGCCGGCATAGCGGATTTGAATATAATCCTTGATAACACCATGGATCTCGCGTTTTACAACACCCTCAAAAATACCGATACCATGGGATACATGAACCACGAAGTCGCCGATATTCAGGTCGGAGATCTGCTTGATGTTGGATTTTCTCTTTGCTTTTTTCTGTTTGCTCTGTCCGCTGCGTCCATGAGAGAGGATGGCCAATCTCATTTTTGGGTATTCAATGCCGCCGGAGATGTTATCCTCCAGCACATAGATTTTACCCGGCACCAGCTGCGGAACATCTTTTACGAAGGCTGCGTTGAACTTGTCACGCAGCAGATCGTCACATAATGCTTCGGCAGAACGCTGCGTGCCAGCAAACAGGACACAGCAGTAACCGTCGCGGCAGTAATCATCCAAGTCCTCTTTCAGCACTTCATACTCGCCGCTCCACGCTGCCATTTGAGAAGCAGTAAGGATCAGACTTTCTTTTACGGAAAGTTCGTGCACCTGTCGGGTGAAGCTATCCATCAGCACACCGCTGTGGCTGCTCAAATTGCGGCAGAGTGCCACAAAATCCTCATAAAACACACTGCAATCCTTGAAAAGTACGCCCTCTTCCAGAAGCTGACGTACATCTTCGTGGTGCTGATCCAAAATCGCTTTCAGTCGTTCTTTACAGGTAATCGGCTCACAAAGAACTGATACTGCCTGCGGCATATAGTCGAATATCGTTGCCTGCTGCGGATACAGCAGCGGCAGATAACGGTCGATGCTGATTGGATTGATACCATCACCTAAACGACGGATATCCTGCTCCAAATGCTCTTTGGCTTTTAAGCCTGTTTTGCCCTTCAGACTATCGTGAGCTTTCAGCAGAAGTTTTTTCAGTGCTTCGTGGGAATCAAAAAGAACCTCTCTCGCCGGCGGAACAACGATGCTTTCCAGCGGCTCATCGCGTCGCTGTGTATCGACTTTGAAGCTGTTGATGGAGTCTACATCTTCGTCCCAAAATTCGATACGCACAGGGTCGTTGCAATTCGGTGGAAAAATGTCCAGAATACCGCCGCGGCAGGCAAACTGACAGGTACCTTCGATCTGTTCTCGACGCTCATAGCCCATTGCAACCAATGCACTGAGCAAGCTGTCCAACTGATAGCTGTGGTCAAAATCGATGATCAACTCACGGTCACGAAGTTTTTCTGGCGGCAGTGTCAGCTGACTGACCGCTTCCACCGACGCCGTCACGATACATGGTGCGCCATCGAGCAAAGTGCTCAGAACTTTCAAGCGCTGATGTTCGTACTCGGCAGAAGCTCCATCCATGTTCAGCAAAACAAAATCACGGGAGGGATAATTCAGCACCGGCACAGAGCTTAACACCGACATATCCTTTGCCATACGCAAAGCGGTGGCTTCATCCTGCGTGATCAGCAGAACCTGACGCTCCAAACTATCCGCTAAAGCTGCAGAGAAATGGCTTTTATGACATTCAGACATACCGGAAATGGTCACCGGTGTCTGACCGTGTTTCAGTGCATCGGTCAGCTGTCGGAACACCGGATGCTGTTCCAGCAAACGTGCAAACTGTTTCATTTTCTCCCCTCCTTCTGCAAGTTATCTTCTATAAATTAAGAATTGAACTGGTTCATTGCTTTATCCAGCTGTCCTTTCAAGAACAGCTGTGCGCTTTCCCAGCTATTATCAAACACTGGGGACAAATCGGTTCTTTCCTGGTCGGTAAAACGGCTCAGCACCCAATCTGCCAAATCATAAGCCGGATGTGGTTTTTTACCGACACCAACTTTTACACGTGGAAAATTATCGCTGCCGCAGAGCTGGATAATGCTCTTGATGCCGTTATGGCCACCATCGCTGCCTTTGCGGCGGATACGCATTTTACCAACATCCAAAGAGATATCATCAAAGATAACCAGAACATTCTCCATTGGTACTTTATAGAAACTCATTGCTTCCTGCACTGCTTCGCCGGAGTTGTTCATATAAGTCTGCGGCTTCATCAACAGAACACGTTTGTCAGCGATGGTAGCAGTACCGGTAAGCGCTTTGTACTTCATACGATCCACAGAACAGCCTGCTTTTTCCGCAATTCGGTCGATCGCAAGGAAACCCGCATTGTGGCGGGTGTTCTGATATTTGGAATCCGGATTGCCCAGACCCACGATGATGTACTCTACCGGACCTGCTTTGGCATCTGCAGGGTACATTTTATTTTTCAATAAATCGAAAATATCCATAAAACCTCCGTAAATTTTCCGTTTTTAGAAAACAGCAAAGGGCAGGATAGAAGACTACCCCACCTGTTTACTGTATTATTTCATTGTAATTTTACTTTTTGTATTTCGCTCTGTGCTTGTTTGCCCAGCCTTCTTTGTTGACCTGACGGCAGCGAGCAATAGCCAGTGCATTTTCCGGAACCTCATCGGTAATTGTAGAGCCGGCTGCTGTATAAGCACCCTCTTTTACGGTTACCGGTGCCACCAGGTTGGTGTTGCAGCCAATGAAGGCATTGTCACCAACAGTGCAGCGAGCTTTTGCAAAACCATTGTAGTTTACACAAACTACGCCGCAGCCTACATTAACATGACTGCCGAAGTCGGAGTCACCGATGTAAGTAAGATGAGCTACGCTGGTTGCTTCTCCAAGTGTGGAGTTTTTCACTTCAACAAAGTTACCGATCTTCACTTTATCCTTCAGAACAGATTTTGGACGGAGATGGCTGTTTGGACCAAGACGGACACCGTTGCCAACTTCGCTCTGTTCGATCAGGCAGGAAT
>JAZQXX010000027.1:0-8885 GCA_045633085.1 Negativibacillus sp.
CTTTGTTCAGCATTGGAGCATAAGAGGATTCTTCATCGTTCTGAACTTCACGAGGAGCAGTGCCTGCTTCGATCAGCTTCATGGTTTCACCCAGACAGTGTGCACCGATATGGCACAGACGGTCATGAAGTTCGCCGTAGGTTTCGTTTTCACCGATTTCAGTTTCTTCTTTCAGGATCATGTCACCGGTATCCAAACCTTCGCCCATATACATGGTGGTTACGCCGGTCACTTTCTCACCGTTGATCACAGACCACTGGATTGGACCTGCGCCGCGATATTTTGGCAGCAGAGAACCGTGAACATTGATACAGCCTTTTGCAGGCAGTTCCAGAATTTCTTTTGGCAGGATCTTGCCATAAGCAACAACAACGATCACTTCTGGATTCAGCTCTTTCAGAATTGCCAGAGCTTCGCCGTCACGCATTTTTACCGGCTGATAAACCGGAATGTTGTGTGCAAGAGCAGCTTCTTTTACAGGAGGAGCTGCCAGTTTATAGCCGCGGCCTTTTGGCTTGTCCGGCTGTGCAAAAACACCGACAACTTCGTGGCCATCTTTGATCAGCTGTTCCAGAGATGGCACGGCAAATTCCGGTGTACCCATAAATACAACACGCATGGATAAATCCTCCTTGTTAATATTCGTCCGGATTCAGCATACGGTATGCTCTTTCTTTGAAAACAACACCATCCAGATGGTCATTTTCATGGCACATCGCACGTGCGAAGAGTTCTTCGCCTTCTACTTCAAACCAGTTGCCGTTGCGGTCCTGAGCACGCATTTTCACATAGTTTGGACGTTTTACCATGCCGTATTCGCCAGGGAAGGACAGGCAACCTTCGTTGCCATCCTGTTCACCGGAAGTTTCCAGGATTTCAGGATTGATGAATTCGATCAGACCTTCGCCAACATCGATAACAAATACACGGCGCAGATAGCCTACCTGTGGACCAGCCAGACCAACACCGTTTGCTTCGTACATGGTATCCGCCATATCATCCAGCAGATTCCAGAGTTTCTCGTTGAACTCGGTCACCGGACGGCATTTTTTATGAAGGGTTCTCAGTGGATCGTCATCTTTTACGATATTGCGGTATCCCATTAAAATTCTCCTTTTTACTTTACATACTGCCATTGTAATTCATGTCCACGCTGACGTGGACCTCCTTATTTTGTTTATCAGAATCAAAATTTTTCAGTGTCTGCCACATCAGCTCCGAGAAACGTTTGCCCTGTCGGCATTTCATCACAAGCTGATAGCGGTACTTTCCTGCGATTTTCTCCAAAGAAGGTACACAGGGTTCCAAAACACGCAGCGGAAGTTCCGGGAACTCCTCTTTTGCTCGTCGTGCAAAATCTGCTCCAAAGCGTTTTGCCGCAGCCTCCACCGCTTTTGGGTGCTGACTGACAAAACCTACCAAACAAAGACTGCAATACGGCGGATACAATCCCATCTTCCTGCCGACGATCTCATCGGCGTAGAAACTGTCGTAATCCTGTCTTGCTGCCTGTTCCAAAACATAGTGATTTGGATCTGTGGTTTGGATATAAGCCCGTCCGGGCAATTCTCCGCGGCCACAGCGGCCAATCACCTGAGTCAGCAAACTAAAGGTATTTTCATAACAGCGGAAATCCTGTGCGAACAGGCTCTGATCTGCGTTGAGTACACCGACCAAGGTCACATTCGGGAAATTCAATCCCTTTGCAACCATCTGTGTGCCGACCATAATATCATAATCACCGCGTGCAAAAGCGGCGAATTTCTTTTCGTGTGAATCTCTGGACATGGTCGTGTCCATATCCATTCGCAGAACTCGTGCTTGTGGGAACAACTGATTCAGTTCTTCCTCCACCTTCTGAGTACCTGCTCCGCCGTAGCGGATCATTTTACTGCCGCAGGCTGCACATTCATTGTTGAGGCTCTGTGTATGGCCACAGTAGTGGCACATCAGTTTTCCATTGACGGAGTGGTAGGTCAGTGCTACCGAACAATTCGGGCAGCTTGCTACCTCACCGCACTGTGAGCATTTTACGATGGTGTGATAACCTCGGCGATTCATCAGCAGAATGGTCTGCTGCTTATTTTTGAGGTTTGATTGGATCTCCATGATCAGCTGCTGACTGAAAATCGCACCATACTGATCGGACATATCCACAATGTTAACATCAGGCAAGCGACCGCCATGATAGCGCTCTTTCAGCGTGACAAGATGATACTTGCCGCTTTTTGCCTGATAGAAGCTTTCTACGCTCGGTGTTGCCGAAGACAGCAGCAGCATAGCTTTGTGATAAGCACAGCGCCATTTTGCCACATCTCTTGCATGGAATTTCGGTGACAGCTCCGATTGATAGCATTTTTCCTGTTCCTCGTCCATAACGATCAGGCCAATGTTATCCAACGGTGCAAACACAGAAGAACGGGTTCCGATGACCACATCGGCATCACCGCTGCGGATGCGTTTATACTCATCCACACGTTCGCCCATGGTCAAGCCACTGTGCATCACAGCAACTCGACGACCAAAACGTCGCTGAAAGACTTCCACTGTCTGAGGTGTCAAAGAAATCTCCGGCACCATCACGATGACCTGTCGGCCTTCATCCAAAACGTGCTGGATCAGCTGCAGAAAGACTTGTGTTTTACCGCTGCCGGTCACACCGTGCAGCAGAGCTGTTTCACCCGGTTTCTCAGCCAAAACTCGTTTCAGCGTATCGCAAGCAGCCTGCTGATCCGCAGTCAGCTGAACTTTTTTCTGTTCCGGCACGAAATCGGTATCTTCGTACGGATTGCGCAGAACCGGCTTACCAAACTCCTCGACGATTCCATGTTTCACCATATTTTTGATGACAGCCGTAGTCACGCCGCAGAAGTAAGCCGCTTCTTTCACAGAAGCACAGCCACAGTCCAACAACAGGCGGTACACTGATTTCTGCTTCGCTGTCATACCCTGCGGTTCTTCATCGCCGCTTTCGTACTGCTCCGCCAAACGGATCATCTGTACTGTCACATCTTTTGTTTTCTGTCGCACATCTTCTGTCAGAAGCACTGCCTGTTGGTCAATCAGCCAAGCCATCGCTCGGTTATGCTGATTCAATTCCAGCTCCTCCTGCATCAACGCAAGAGCAACCGGCTTTTTCTTTCCTCTCAGGTAAGTCAAGATCCGGTCGATATCTTCCGGACGTCCTTCCTGAAGCGGATCCTCCCAACGTGGATTCAAGGAACAAAGAATATTTACCTTCACACCCAAACCCGATGGGATCAGTACCTTCATGGCATCATACCAGGTACAGAATACCCTCTCATGGAGCAGTTTCATCAAGAGAAGCTGCTCCTCGTTGAGGATCGGTTCTGTATCTACCTGTGCTGCTACCTCTTTCAGCGGTTTCTCCGGGATCTCTCGTTCTTCCTCAATGGAAAGAACCAAACCCTGACGTTTACGGTTTGCCGCACCAAAAGGAATCATGACCCTACAGCCGGGTTTTAGGCTTTCCGTCAATGCTGACGGAACATAATAAGAAAAGGGGCTGTCAAAAGCATAGGTCGTTTTTTCAACGACCACCATCGCCAGAAGCGCCATGCTTTTTCACCCCTTTCTCGATTTTATTCTGCGTCTTTGGTTCTTACCAGTTCGCTAACTTTTGCTTTACCGTTTGCGAATTCGCCCAGTGCAGCAGTAACTGGTTTTACTTCCAGTGGAGAACCTGCAGCTTCTGCTTCGTCAGCCATTTCGCGTGCACGTCTTGCAACAGCAACAACGAAGGAATAAGCGCTTTCTCCTTCTCTCAGAATCTGTGCCATAGTTGGTCTAAGCATGATGTTCCACCTCTTCAATAAAATCTTTCATTTCGATATTCCGGCAACGACCGGCTTCAATAATATGTTCCAGTCGCTGAGCTGCAGCTTCTACAGTGTCATTCACCAGGATGTAATCATAGTGAATAGCCTGTTTCAGCTCACCGCGAGCGATGTTCAGACGATTTTCGATGGTTGCAGCATCTTCTGTGCCACGACCAACCAGACGGTCGCGAAGCTCTTCCCAAGATGGAGGTGCTACGAACACCAGCAGTGCATTTGGACATTTTTCTTTGACCAGCAGTGCACCCTGCACTTCGATCTCCAGAACGATGTCTTTGCCCTGAGCCAGAGCTTCGTCTACTTTATCTTTTGGTGTGCCGTAGTAGTTCTGATTGTACTGAGCGTACTCCAGCATGTTGCCTTCCTCGACTTTTTTCAGGAAGTCCTCTTTGGTCAAGAAATAGTAATGCACCCCATGCTCTTCACCCGGTCTTGGCTGACGGGTGGTTGCAGAGATAGACAAAGCAACATTCTCTCTGCCCTGCAGGAATTCTTTCAGAACGGTACCTTTTCCGACACCGCTTGGTCCGGAAAAGACGATCAGCTGTCCCTTATTCATCATCTTCCATTTCCTCCTGTCCATCCTCTTCGTTGTCAACTCGGTTGGCAACCGTTTCCGGCTGCACCGCAGAGAGGATGACATGATCGCTGTCCATAATGATCACCGCACGGGTACGTCGGCCATAGGTCGCGTCGATCAAATCGCCGCGTTCACGAGCCTCTGTAATGATACGCTTGATCGGTGCGGATTCCGGGCTGACAATGGCAACCAAACGATTGGCAGATACCATGTTGCCGAAACCGATGTTGATCAGCTTCATGTAAATCCCTCCTTATTTTTTCGGTTTACGATGTACGATCGGTCTGCGTTCCTTTTCATGCAGCTGAATACGGTAGCCGATCATAATATCTGCAGCGGTGAAACCAACCGCACAAATGAAGGCGAATGGTACCAACCACGCTTTATCCACAAACCACAGCACCGCAGCTACGCCTGCCAAATCCATAACGAATGGCAGTACTACCAGCAGCCAGCAAAGTACACCCAAAATGCTGCAGACACGCTGTGCTGTCTTCAGTTTTTTCCATTTATTTGCAATCATAATGTAATCTCCGGTTCCGCTTTATTCGATGTTCTGGATCTGCTCACGGATCTTTTCGATCTCGGATTTGATATCCACAACGATTTTTGCAATATTGACATCCTGCGCTTTGGAACCGATGGTATTGGTTTCACGGTTGAATTCCTGAACAAGGAAGTCCAGCTTACGGCCAACCGGTTCTTCTGCTTTCAGAATATCGCGGAACTGTTTGATGTGGCTTCTCAGACGAACAGTTTCTTCGTCCACGGCAATTTTATCTGCGAAGATCGCAGCCTCTGCCAAAATTCTCGCCTCATCCACAGTGTTATCACCGAGGATCTCATCCATTTTCGCTTTCAAACGAGCACGGTAGTTTTCCAGAGTTTTTGGGGACTGTACTTCTACTTCGCCAACCCAATTTTCGATGTTGCACAGACGTTTCAGCAGATCCTGTTCCATTTTCTCGCCTTCTTGGCTGCGCATGGAAACAAAACGTTCTACTGCTTCGTCAGCAGTTTCCTGTACCATTGCCCAAATTTCGTCCTCATCTTCTTCTGCTCTTGCCACAGTGAAGATGTCAGAGAATCTTGCCATCTGAGAAACAGTCACATCATTGCGAACCTGCAGCTCCTCAGACAAAGATTTCAGAGCATCGTAATATGCTTTTGCCAAGCCGTGGTTGATACGAACCACGCTGGTGGTTTCCCCTTCAACAGCAGCGATCATCACGCTTGCTTCAATTTTACCGCGGGAAATGGTGGTTTTCAGATGACTTTTCAGGCGCTCTTCCAGATAAGAGTAAGCTCTTGGCACTCTTGCAGAGAACTCAAAGTAGCGATGATTCACCGAACGAATTTCAACGGTGATCTCCTTGTTCGCAAACACCTTCTGAGCACGACCAAAGCCGGTCATACTTTTGATCAAATCCATCTGCTCCTTTCCGTATGAAATGCTTTTCAGCATCAGTATTCTTCTTGGAATTTTCCGCTTTTCAATCACAGATTGAAAGCTTCTCCATCATATTATTTTACTATATTAAAAGAGCCTCTGTCAAGGATTCTTGGCCTTTCCAACGGCTCTCCGACAACTTTCTTATGGAATGCAGTAGAGGTTTGTATCCCACGCCGGAATATAACGGTAGTGACGGAAATAAATGCGGTATTCCGGGCAGATTTCACGCAGCTGCATCGGCAATGCGTACAAGTCCTCGCTGCGATGATATGCAGAAATCAGCAACCTCGGTTTCCAGGTTTCAATGGTTTTGCGGCAGCCTTCGATGGCTTCTTTTTCGCCGCCTTCTACGTCCATGTTCACGAAGGAAACACGTGCGCCATTCATCGCATTATCCAGGGAATCCACAGGGGTTTCAATGCCTTCTGTTTTTGACAAAGCTGACTGTCTGCCTGCTTTGTTGGAGAAGAGCATGGTACCGCTTTCTTTGTAAGCCGCCACATTGAGCAATTTTGCTTTTTCGGTCAGCCCCATCGCCTCTACGTTAAGGCAAAGTTTTTTGTAGTTTTTACGGTCCGGTTCAAAGGCACAGATGGACTGGATCTGTCCGTCTGTGAAGCGCAGCAGTTCCTGAATGGTGTCACCTTTGTAGGCACCTAAATCCGCATAATCTTCCTGTCCGTCCGGACGAATGATATTGGCATAAGCTTCCTCTACCGGAGTTTCACAATGAGTCAGATAAGGCAGCTTGCCGCTGACTTTGAAGTTCAGAATATCGCGGTAAACGATACGGGACTGTTCATCTGCCAGCCAGGAATAAACCTCTTCAAATTCCTTCTGATGTTCACGGTAGAAGTCCATGGTGAAGAGATTATCGCCTGCAACCGGAACATCCGGTGCGTAAAATTCATGTTTTTCTGCAATGCGATGGATCATTTCGGTGGTTGGTGCATCATGGATCGCAAATGCCATCAGAATGATGAACTCACCAAACTCTTCTTCCATATCCGCCAAATGCTTCACCGGGAAACCCTCGAAAGAATGACCTCGTACAAAACCATCGCTGGCAAAAATGCCTCTCAGTGGAATGTTATAGCGCTCCATGACGCGCATGATTTTCAGCGCACCATCGCCCATACCGTAAATAACCACCGGTTTGTCCGTTTTTTGCAGATGAGTCCACAGGTCTTCCTGCTCGATCATCAGTTCCAATTTTTCAGTCATGCCTTATTCTCCCTTGCTGACGATCAAATCTGCACCGCTGTTTCCGATGTTTTCTGCCAAAACATCTCCTGCTTTCACCGGTGCAGCAACTTTCACGCGTTTGATCGCCAATGTTGCCTTGTAAACCATTCCTTTTGCAACCGGTTTGCTGGTCTGCACTGGAATTTTCTCTTCCCCGCAGCGCACAAAACCGTGTACTGTCACGCGTTCACCCAAAAATTCCTCAGCACCTGATTTCAAGCCACGAGGACAGTGATTACCGCTAACGACGATTTCGCCGTTTACCTGTTCTACCAACAGATGGCAGCGGTTTGCGCATTCAGTGCAGATGATCTCTTTCTGCATGGATACCCTTCTTTCTAAAAAATACGTTCTATTTGAAAAATCCTCTCCTGCTTGCGCAGGAGAGGACGAAATTTTCACTATTTGGTACCGAAGATACGGTCGCCTGCATCGCCCAGACCTGGGATGATGTATTTATCTTCATTGAGGTAGCCGTCCTGAGAACCGCAGTAGATCTGCACGTCAGGATGTGCTGCCATCAGAGCTTCCAGACCTTCTGGTGCTGCGATAATGCACATGAATTTGATCTGTTTTACGCCGCGTTCTTTCAGTTTGCTGATAGCGTCGATAGCAGAACCACCGGTAGCCAGCATTGGATCCAGAACGATAACTTCACGGTCTGCAATGTCGCTTGGCAGTTTGCAGTAGTATTCTACTGGAGTATGAGTTTCATGGTCACGGTACAGACCAATGTGACCAACTTTTACTGCTGGCAGCAGGTTCAGGATACCGTCTACCATACCGATACCTGCGCGCAGAATTGGAACGATAGCCAGTTTGCGGCCGGAAATTACGTTTGCTTTGGTTACGCACATTGGAGTTTCAACGTCGATCTGTTTCAGTGGCAGATCGCGGGTAGCTTCATAGCACATGAGCATGGTAACTTCGCTGATCAGCTCACGGAATTCTTTAGAGCCGGTGTTTTTGTCACGCAGCAGAGTGATTTTGTGTTTAATCAGTGGATGGTCCATTACAAATGGTGTCATAATAATTTCCTCCTAATCAGTGATTACTGCTCATTTTCAATGGCAGAAATTTTATCAACGCGGCGCTGATGACGTCCGCCTTCAAATTCAGTTTCCAGGAACAGGTCTACCATCATTTCAGCCAGACCGCCGGAGATCACGCGACCACCCATGCACAGAACGTTTGCATCGTTGTGCTGACGAGTCAGTTTTGCGCTGTATGGATCGGAACAGCAGCAAGCACGAATGCCTTTTACTTTGTTTGCTGCCATGGAGATACCAACACCGGTACCGCAGAACAGCAGACCTTTTTCACATTCACCGCTTACGATTTTTGCGCAAGCAGCAGCTGCAATATCAGGATAGTCAACGGAAGCACCATCGTAGCTGCCTACGTCAGTGAAGGCAACGCCTTTTGCTTCCAGATGTTTTTTGATTTCTTCTTTCAGGGCAAAACCGCCGTGATCGGAACCAATTACGATCATATCGAAAACCTCCTAAGGATAAAATCCGTTTCTATTTCTGTTGTTTCTTCAGCAGCTCACGCTGTGCCTGCGGAAGACGGAGATAACTTGGCTGCAGCTCTCTGGCTTCGGCTGCTTCATCGCTGTGATTGTACAGTGCCGCCAAGCCAACACTGTGGGCATTCTGCAATCTCTGATGAGCCGGTGCCAGTGTTACAGAGCAAACATCTTGTTCCATGATGCTATTGTAACACAAAACTGCGCCATCTCCAACTAAAA
>JAZQXX010000028.1:0-6770 GCA_045633085.1 Negativibacillus sp.
TCTTGTTCAATTCAATGTTAAAGTCGGTGTTACTGGCGATGAGGATCCACCTGTTCCCATTCCGAACACAGAAGTTAAGCTCATCAGTGTCGAAAATACTTGGCGGGTGACTGCCTGGGAAGATAGAGCGATGCCGACATGCTAAGAACCCATCCATTTGGATGGGTTCTTTTATTTTATGAAATTCTGTTTACAATTCATTCATAAATTGGACATAATTAAGGATATAACCTTACAAAAACTTATTGTATAATAGAATTGATACACTGTGATTAAATAAAGTCGAAAAGCTTAAGGGGGAGTACCGTGAAAATCGCAGTTTTAACTGATACAAATAGCGGAATTACAGCGGATGAAGCTCAACGGCTTGGAATCTATGTTATGGCTATGCCGTTCTTCATTGATGGTGAAGTATATTATGAAGGGGTCAATTTGACTCAGGAAGAATTCTTTGTAAAGCAGACTTCTGAGGCAGAAATCAGCACATCCATGCCATCTCCAGCTGATGTGATGGATCAATGGAGCGAATTGTTAAAGACGTATGATCAAGTCATTTATATTCCGATGTCCAGCGGATTAAGCAGTTCTTGTGCGACAGCGGAAAGTTTATCCCAAGAATTTGACGGACGAGTTCTTGTCATCGACAATAAAAGAATTTCTGTTCCTATGAAGGAATCTGTTTTCAATGCGATGGATTTGATCGCACGTGGTCATTCTGGAGCAGAAATCAAGAGAATTTTAGAAGATGACGCATCCAATTCCAGTGTTTACATTGTTGTAAGTACATTAAAGTACTTGAAAAAAGGTGGCCGTATTACTGCAGCGGCAGCTGCAGTCGGAACAGCGCTGAATATTAAACCAGTGCTGAGATTGGGCGATGGAAAACTGGATAGCTATGCAAAAGTTCGTGGTATGAAGCAGGCTGAGCAGAAAATGTTTGAAGCTGTTCGCAAGGAAATGGAAGATTGGGGTTCTGAAAACTGTCTGATTCGGGCAGCATATTCCGGTGACAAGGAAAAAGGACAACAATGGATCCAAAAAGTTTCTGAAGCATTCCCTGAATGTGAAGTTTATGGTGATCCTCTGGGTCTTAGCATTGCTTGCCACACCGGTCCGGATGCTTATGGTATTGGTTGTATTAAAAAGTTAAAGATATAAAAAAGACCTCCGTCTTATGACGGAGGTCTTTTTCTATGAATTCATATCAAGGACAAAATCACAATTTTCTTTGATCGAGCAGGCAGAGAAGTACTGTTCTTCCATAGGGATCCACTCATTGAGAAAACGCTGAAGCAGTTGTTCACCGTCACGATGAAGGATTCGTTGAGCTTGCAGCTCAGCGGGACAAGTGGCGAAAACTTTGATATCATAAGCGTTTTGCATGAGGGGGTGCATGGAATAGGATCCTTCCACAATCATAACACTCTGTTGTGGAATATTCACGCGAGTGGTAACAGCGCCTACGGAACAATCATATTTCCCATAAGAAATATCTTGACCGTCGAGATACGGAAGAATAACTTCTTGATGGAACCGCTCACGATCGAAGTTTCCACCGATTTCAGCAAGACGCTCCTTCGTTTTGCGTTCGAATGGAAGGAAAAAGTCATCAATGTGAATGACAGAGCAGTGATAAATCTCAGAAAGAAATCTGGAAAGTGTTGTTTTTCCGCTGGCACAGCGACCATCAATGGCTAAGAGCGTTTTCTGTCCGGAAGCAATGCGCTGATCGATCGCCTCCAGCAACGGAATATATTTTTGGAATTTTTCCAAAATCAAACGATAGTGGGGATCATAGGCCTCATGATAAGGCTGACTATGGCTGACAGGTGCATAGTTGCTGTTTTCCAGTGTTTGCAGTTCTGCATTGGTTTCTTCGGCAGAAAAACAGGAATGATCTTTCCAAAGAGCCAGCTGCTCTTTGAGTTGATACAAAGTTCCCTGATGCTGTTGAGCAGTCGCGAGGAACAATCCATGAATCGTTTCAGGGCGAAGATGGTTATGAATAGAATCCAAATGCAGACGGCACAGACCATTGCCGATGGACTCCAAAAGCGGTAAATCACGCTTGACTGCATTTTTCATCTCGTTGATGATATAGGTAGGAGGCGGAGTCCCCATTCGACCCAAATGAGCAGGTCCGAGGACAGCCTGATAGATCAATTTTGCACAGTCCTGTGCTGTCATGGCAGGATATCGGCTGAGATGCTGCTGAAGAATTGGCAGCAGATCCATAGAAATCAGCCCTTTCATTGAAGTTTAGAAGTTTTCGTAAGAACGGAATACAGAAATCACTTTACCGAGAATGCTGACTTCCTCTACATAAATCGGATCCATTGTTGGATTTTCCGGCTGTAAGCGGTAGCGACCATCTTCTTTGAAGAAGCGTTTTACGGTAGCACCGTCATCAACCATAGCTACAACGATTTCACCATTGGAAGCAGTCGGAGTTTTGCGGGCGATGATGATATCGTCCGGTAAAATACCGATGCTGATCATGCTTTCGCCTTCTACACGAAGTGCAAAGAGATCTTTGCCGGAATAGTTGGTCTTCACCGGAATGTAGTCCTCAATTTGCTCTACGGCAAGGATTGGCTGGCCAGCTGCAACAGTACCCAACAGTGGTACCTGAACAGCAGAGTCGCCTTTCAGCTTGATACTGCGATTTTTGCCGCTTTCTTTTTCCAGGTAGCCTTTTTCCTCCAGCATAGAGAGATATTTGTGCGCGGTAGAGGTGGATTTGTAGCCCAAAGCGGCACAAATTTCTCGTACACTTGGCGGTACGCTGTTTTGGGAGCGTTGGATAATATATTCCAAAATGTCACGTTCCTTCTGAGAGAGAGGACTTTGTCCGTCCGTGTGAATGGAGTAACTCATAGGGAACCTCCTTCTATATATTCAAAATTAAAAACGAATGAATGTTCTTATCAACCATAGTATAACATAGATTTGTGAAAAGTACAAATGTTTCTTTTCAAACTTTCCACAGAAAGTTGTGCTTCCCAAGAAAAAATGTTATGATTATCTCGTGAGAATTTGGATCCTGATTTGGAAGGAAAGAAACAATGAAACGAACAGTTATCGGCATTTTGGCTCACGTAGACGTAGGAAAAACAACACTGTCAGAAGCAATGATGTATTGCTCCGGCAATATTCGTTCTCTGGGTCGTGTGGACCATGGCAATGCCTTTTTGGATACATTTCAAATGGAACGCCAGCGAGGAATTACGATTTTCTCCAAGCAGGCTGTTCTGAATCTTCCGGATTTCCGTGTTACCTTGTTGGATACGCCGGGACATGTGGACTTTTCTGCGGAAATGGAACGCACGCTGGATGTGCTGGACTGTGCGGTTTTGGCAGTCAGCGGACCATCCGGTGTGCAGAGCCACACCTATACCCTTTGGAAGCTGATTCGTCAGCGCAATATTCCCACTTTCTTGTTTATCAATAAAATGGACCAGCCGGGAACCGATAAAGCGGCGATCATGGAAAATCTTCGTCAGAAGTTGGGTGACGGCTTCGTTGACTTCACCGATCCGGACGCTGAAGCTTTAGCTATGTGCGATGAAACGCTACTGGAAGAATTTCTTGAGAACGGTGAGGTTTCTGACTCATCTGTAGCAAGCGCAATCAAAAACGGAAAAGTTTTTCCTTGCTGGTTTGGTGCAGCCTTGAAGCTGGATGGTGTAGAAGATTTTCTGGAAGGTTTGAAAAAATACGCACCGGCTACCAAAGAAAAAGAACAATTTTCTGCAAAAGTATTTAAAGTTTCCCGCGACGAACAGGGAGTACGCCTGACACATCTAAAAGTGACCGGTGGTACACTGAAAGTTCGTGATACATTGACAGGCAGCGATTGGGAAGAAAAAGTGACGCAGCTTCGCCTTTATTCTGGTGCGAAATTCACCGCAGTGGAAGAAGCGAAACCGGGTGATGTTGTGGCAGCCGTAGGCTTAACAAGAACTTCACCGGGAATGGGCCTGGGTGACGAACATCAAGGTTCTTCTCCAGCCTTGGAGCCGGTTTTGACTTACAGCGTCATTCTTCCGGATGGGTATGATATTCATAAAGCACTGCAGCAATTCCGACAGTTGGAAGAGGAAGAACCGCAGCTTCATGTGGATTGGGACCCTCGTTTGCAGGAACTGCGTGTGCAGTTGATGGGACAGGTGCAGCTTGAAATTCTACATCAGCTGCTTTTGGACCGCTTTGCACTGGAAGTTCAGTTTGGCCAGGAAAGTATCCTGTACAAAGAAACCATCGCCAATACAGTCGAAGGTGTTGGTCACTATGAGCCGCTGCGTCATTACGCAGAAGTTCATTTGATTTTGGAACCGGGTGAGCGAGGCAGCGGTCTGACATTTGCGACAAACTGCCATCAGGACGACTTGGATTTGAACTGGCAGCGTCTGGTGCTGACTCACTTGTTGGAAAAACAGCATTTGGGAGTACTGACAGGCTCACCGATTACGGATATGACCATCACGTTGACCGCAGGGCGTGCTCATTTGAAGCACACCGAAGGCGGCGACTTCCGACAGGCGACCTATCGTGCCGTGCGTCAGGGTTTGATGCAGGCAGAATCTGTTTTGCTGGAGCCGTGGTATGATTTCCGTTTGGAGATTCCTCAGGCTAATATCGGTCGTGCCATGACAGATTTACAGCGTATGGGAGCGGATTTTGCTCCGCCTGAAACCGAGGGAGATTATGCTGTATTGGAAGGCTCTGCACCGGTTGCAGTCATGCGTTCTTATCCACAGGAAGTGACCACATATACCCGAGGCTTGGGACGTTTTTCCTGCCAGCTGAAAGGTTATGCTCCATGCAAGAATCAGGATAAAATCGTGGAAGAAATGGCGTACGACCCAACCGCTGACTTGGACAACAGCCCAGACAGCGTATTCTGCGAACACGGAGCTGGCGTTATCGTCAAATGGGATGAGGTGCACAAGCAGATGCATCTGGAATCCACATTGGCGCCTGCACCGAAACAGAGTGAACAGGAAGATTGGAATGAGCGTGCAGCGCGTTACTGTGCCCGTATGGCAACAGACCAAGAACTGATGGATATCTTTGAACGTACCTACGGACCGATAAAAAAAGACAAACGTCGTGCCCTGCGTCCGACGGAGCGTTCACTGAAAGGCTTCAAAGCAAAACCGCTTCCGGAAGGTCCGACCTATTTGCTGGTGGATGGATATAACATCATCTTTGCATGGGATGAGCTGAAGGAAGTGGCGAAAGACAGTTTGGATATGGCGCGAAACAAGCTGATCAATATGCTGAGCAGTTATCAAGGCTTCCTAAACTCACCGGTCATTATCGTCTTTGACGCATACCGAGTAAAGGGAAATCCGGGTTCTGTTGAGCGCTACGGTGATCTGTCTGTCGTCTACACCAAAGAGGCAGAAACTGCCGACGCTTACATTGAAAAGGTAACGCATGACTTAGCCAAACGTCATCGTGTGCGTGTAGCGACATCGGATGGTTTGGAGCAGATCATCATTTTAGGCGCCGGTGCTCTGCGAATTTCTGCACGAAGCTTCCATGATGAAGTTATGCAAGTCGAGAAGATGATTCGGGAGTATTTAACTGAAATATAACATATCGTATAAACAAAAAGAGAAGTGATCCATTGGATCACTTCTCTTTTTGTAATATTACAAGTTAAATTTACTAATAGTTTTTGATTTCCAGCAATTTGTTTTTCAGCTGACCTTCGATTTGAGCCAGTTCTGCTTCTGCTTCACGACGTTTCTGGCGTCCCTCATCCTGAATGCGGAGTACCTCATCCAAAGTGGAAATGAGGTTTTCATTGGTCTGTTTGAGGGTTTCCATATCTACAACGCCGCGCTCGGATTCTTTCGCGGTTTCAATGGTTGCCAGTTTGAGGGTTTCAGAATTGCGTTTCAGCAGTTCGTTGGTCATGTCGGTAACCTGACGCTGAGCTTCTGCTGCCTGGCGGGAATGTTCAACGCCCAAAGCAAGCACCATCTGGCTTTTCCAAAGTGGAATGGTGTTAACGATGGTGGACTGGATTTTATCGGACATGGTGGAGTTGTTGTTCTGAATCAAACGGATCTGTGGAGCCATCTGAATAGAGATCATGCGAGTGAGTTCGAGATCGTGGATCTTCTTCTCGAAGCGATCGCAGAGATTTGCAAGATCGTTGGCAGCCTGTGCGTCTTCCTGCAGAGAAGATGCCTGAGCTTTTGCCATCAGTTCAGCAAGCTCACCGCTGCGAACTTCTTCCAGTTTGCGTTTGCCGGCGATGATGTACATATTCAGCTCTTTGAAATAAACCACGTTCATTTCATACATCTGATCCAGCATCGCAGTGTCTTTCATCAGCTGGATCTGGTGACCTTCCAGCACTTCGATGATTTTGTCCACATTAGCTTCTGCTTTGTTGTATTTGGTTTGCAGAGCAGTAATTTTGTTTGCAGATTTTTTGAAGATGGAGAGGAAACCTTTTTCCTGTTCCACGACGTCAAAATCTTTCAGCTCGGTGACAACGTCAGAAAGTACCTGACCAACTTCGCCTAAGTCTTTGGTGCGAACATTGTTCAGAATGTTTTCGGAGAAGTCAGCGATTTTCTGCTGAGAGCCTGCACCATACTGCAGAACTAAGTTGGAGTCGCGGACATTGATTTTAGGAATGAAATCAGCGATGATTTTTTCTTCTTCCGGAGAAAGGATGATTTCAGCAGGAGCAGCTTCTTTCTTCTCGGCTTCCACAAGTGCAGGAACAACCGGTGCAGAAGGAGTTG
>JAZQXX010000029.1:0-6109 GCA_045633085.1 Negativibacillus sp.
TGCTTCTTGCTGCTCTCCCGCTGCTGTTTTGTACGGGCTGTGTGCAGTTTGAACTTTCTGCCGAGGGCCTGATGCGTCCGCCTGCTTTGACGGAAGAACAGCTGGAAATTTCCACAGCTTTGAAATCTGCTGTTGGCGACAGCGACATCAAATACAAGTATCCGGAAACCGGCGAACATCGCTCTTCCTTCCTGTTCTATGACTTGGACCTCGACGGCGAAAACGAAGCTCTTGTCTTTTATCAGGCTGCTTCCAAAGGCTCTTCCACATGGATGAACGTCCTTGACCATCAAGACGGTCAGTGGATCTCTGTTTTCGATATTTCTGCACCAAATCACGAAACTGAAGTGGATTTCATTAGCTTCCAGCCTCTGTTGGAACAGAATATCATCATCGGTTGGGCTGATGAATACATGAACGAAAAATGTGCTGTCGTCTATACCTATGATGGAACGAAACTGAACCAAGTATTCGAAGAAGACTATGACTTTCTTTCCTTCACTGATTTGAACAACGATAAGAAGTTGGATATGGTCACTGTGGTTTCTGACCCTTATTACGAAGAAAGCACAGTTTCCCTCATCAGCAGTCAAAAAGATATTACCGGAAAAATCAAGCTGGAGCTGAAAGACATCTTGGAGCTGCCATACGGTTCTGCGGAAATCGTCAGTGTACAAAGCGGATTTACCGATGTGATCACACCGGCTCTTTTCATTGACGGAAATATCAACATCAGCCGCAGTGAAACTGCTATGGTATCGCAGGTCATCTCTGCTTCCGGTGATCAGCTGGTCAACCTACTGGATTCTGATGAAACAGAAATCATGTTGTCTGAACAGACCATTCGACCAACTCACACCCTCTGTCAGGACATTGACGGCGATGGATTTATTGAGATCCCAAGTGTTTCTCCGCTTCCGGGTTACGAAGAGGAAGAAGAGATCCTTTATCTCACCACCTTCAACCGCTTGGGTGTTGCACAATCTCTCCTGCCGGTATCTCGCTGTGTCATCAACGAAGACCACCGCTATGTGCTTCAATTCCCGGAACGCTGGCTGGACAAGGTGACGATCATCAGTCAGCCGGAAAGCAATGAGTGGAACTTCATCCGCTACAATGGCAGTCTGGAAGATTCTTCTTCCCTGCTGCTTCGCTTGAAAGTATATTCCAGCAAAGATTACCACGATAAGTTTGAAAGTGAAACCTTCAAACTGCTGGGAAAACAGGGACTTTTTGAGTATTACGCTCATATTCCTGACAATGACGATGAGCTTTCCATCAGCTCACTGGAACTGGATAAGCTCTTTGATTTTCTTAATTAGCTGTTTTACATTTAGATAGAAAGGATGTATTTTATGAAACGAATCTTAGTTGCCGAAGACGAAGATGTGATCCGCGATTTTGTCGTGCTGAACTTGAAACGCAGCGGCTATGAAGTCGTTGATATGCCGACCGGTGATGACGCACTCCGCGTCTTTGAAGAATGCGGCGGCGATTTCGATATCGTTCTGCTGGACATCATGATGCCTGGCACTGACGGTATCACCATTTGCAAAGAGATCCGCAAACGCAGCTCCACTGTTGGTATCATCATGCTCTCTGCAAAATCTCAGGAAATGGATAAAGTCAGCGCATTGATGTACGGTGCCGACGACTATATCACCAAACCGTTCGGACCTGCTGAACTGCTGGCTCGCGTCGATGCTCTCCACCGCCGCGTCAATATGACTGCTGTGGTAGTGGAAGATCCTTCCGAGATCCAGTCCGGTCCGTTCACACTGAATGACCGCAGCCGTACCTTGAAGAAAAACGGTCAGAACATTGATTTGACCCAGGTAGAATTTCAGATCATGGAATTCTTCCTGAAGAATCCAAACGTTGCGTTGGAACGCAACGCCATCCTCACCCAGGTTTGGGGTGAAAGCTACTTCGGCGATGTAAAGATCGTTGACGTAAACATTCGCCGCCTGCGTATGAAAATCGAAGATGAACCATCCAATCCAAAATACCTGACCACCGTTTGGGGTTACGGTTATAAATGGACCATCTGATCACCGACCTCTCAATAGAAAGGAGGCGTTCTGGTGGCTGTTAAACGTATCACCAAACGCTGGCTTTACAACAGCTTTTTGGTCATTCTTCTTCTGCTGTCTGCCGTGATCGTTGCCTTTTCCTTCTTTATCCGCAGTCATTTCTATAACAACGCACTGCAGATCATGCGTTCCAGTGCATCCGTTAACGACACGCTGCTCGTTAACTATGCTGAGGACAATTCGGTGGACTTTACTTCTGCCCTGCGTTCTTTGGTCGAAGATTTCGACATGAAAGATAAAATGGAATTGATGGCCATCGACAACGAAGGACATGTTATGCTGACTTCCAGCGGCTTCTCTCCTGCTGGCAACATGGCCATGCCTGACTTTGAAGAAGCACTGAACAGCAGCAAACGTGATGGCTATTGGGAAGGCAGCATCAACAAGGAACCAATCATTGCTTATACCCTTTGTGTCAGCGCCAGCGCAGAGTCCAATTTGGCTGCCCTGCGTTATGTTTGCTCTCTTTCCGACATCAACAATCAGATCATTGTTTACATCGCAATGGTGGCTATCGTTTGTATGATCATCATCTTCTTCGTGGTCATTTCCAACTCCTACTTCATCAGCTCCGTAGTAAATCCGGTAGACCAGGTAGGCAAAACAGCTCAGCGAATCGCTCACGGCGACTTCTCTGTGCGGCTGCAAAAGCGCTATGATGACGAAGTCGGGGAACTTTGCGATGTTATCAACTACATGGCAGAGGAACTGCAGGAAAACGAGAAAATGAAGAATGACTTCATTTCTTCCGTTTCTCACGAACTGCGTACTCCGCTGACTGCTATTCGCGGCTGGGCTGAAACTTTGAAAAACGGCGACGCTGATCCACAAACCATGCAAAAAGGTATGGGGGTTATCTTAAAAGAAAGCGACCGCCTTTCTTCCATGGTAGAAGAACTGCTGGACTTCTCCAGACTGCAGAGCGGTCGTATGCAGCTGAATCTCAGCAAACTGGACTTGATCGCAGAACTGTCCGACGTTGTGCTGATGTTCTACGAAAAAGCCAAACGGGATAACATTGAGCTGATCTACGACGAACCGATGGATATCGTTCCGATCAATGCCGATCCAAACCGACTGCGTCAGGTATTCATCAACATTATCGACAATGCCATTAAATATTCCGATTCCGGTGACACCGTGACCATCAATGCTTACATTGACGGAAGCGATGCTATTGTTACGATCGCCGACACCGGCTGTGGTATCAAAGATGTGGATCTGCCAAAAATCAAGGAAAAATTCTACAAAGCCAATTCCACTCGCCGAGGTTCCGGTATCGGTTTGGCAGTTGCTGACGAGATCGTTGCTCTCCACGGCGGCCGACTGAGCATCGGCTCAAAGGAAGGCGTCGGTACTACGGTAACCATCTCCCTGCCTCTCGTGAAAAACTAATTGGCGATTGTTAACGCATCGTTCATAAACTTATGCTATAATCGTTCTATATCAAAACCAAAGGAGAACAATTCATGGGTGAACATAAATCCGAAATCAAAAAGCCTTGCGCTGAGTGCTTGAAAACAAGCATCGGCGGACAGGCTGTTCTGGAGGGCATCATGATGCGCGGTCCGAAAAAGACTGCCCTCTCCGTCCGCATGAAAGACGGCAGCATCAAAACCGAAGTTTACGACACTCCGGGTAAAACCTGGTACAAGAAAACTCCGTTTATCCGCGGTATCTTCAACTTCTTCGAAAGCACGAAGGAAGGTTATACCTACCTGATGAAATCCGCCGAATGGACCGGCGAATTCGAAGAGGAAGAAAGTGAATTCGAGAAGAAACTGAAAGCAAAACTGGGCGACAAGTTCAATGCTGTATTTGAAGGAACCATCATGGTTCTTGCTGTGGCTTTGGCACTGGGGCTGTTCATGTTCCTGCCTGCTTTTCTGGTAAAACAGATCCAGCCATTCATCGGTAACAACGTAGCCATGACTGCCATCGAAAGCTGTCTAAAGCTGGTGATCTTCTTTGTTTACCTGCTGGCTGTCAGTCAGATGGACGACATCAAACGCACCTTCATGTATCACGGCGCTGAACACAAATGCATCTTCTGCTATGAACACGGCGAAGAGCTGACTGTGGAAAATGTACGCAAATACACTCGCTTCCATCCACGCTGCGGCACCAGCTTCATTGTTATCGTGCTGCTGCTGAGCATTCTGGTCTTCTCCTTCATCGGTTGGGGCAGCGTCTTCACTCGTGTGCTCATTAAACTCTGCTGTCTGCCGATCACCATGTCCCTGGCTTATGAATGCATCAAATTTGCCGGCAAACATGACAATGCTTTCACTCGTATCCTGTCTGCTCCTGGTCTTTGGTCTCAGCGTTTGACTACCCGCGAACCAAGCGACGAGATGATCGAAGTTGCCATTGCTGCAATGAAAGAAGTTATTCCGGAAAACGCAAAGGATGCACTGTACTAAGATGAAACTTTGGGATCTATATTTGAATGCTGTGGCGGATCTTTCTTCCATTATGGACGAAGGAACCGCCTCCTTTGAAGTTTATTGCCTTTTAGAGCAGGTCTTTGGCTGGAACAAACACGCTGTTCTCCTTCGCAAAGACAGCGAAGTCAACGAACTGCAGGCAAAACTCTTTTCTTCCCTGCTGGAACGCCGCAAAAGCGGCTACCCTCTGCAGTATCTGCTTGGTAGCTGGGAATTCTGGGGCTATGAATTTACCGTTGGTGAGGGTGTGCTGATTCCACGTGCAGACACTGAAATCCTCTGTGAAACCGTCTTGGAAGCTGCGAAAGATTTCCCTTCTCCACGCATCGCCGACCTCTGTGCAGGCAGCGGCTGTCTGCCGGTGGTTTATTCCAAAGAAATCTCACAGGCAGAGGAAATTCTCGCTGTGGAACTTTCGGAACAGGCTCTGCACTACCTCAAAATCAACGTAGAACAAAACCACTGTGAGAACGTCCGTGTCATCCACGACGATGTCCTAACATGGAAACCGGAGAAACCACTGCATATCATCAGCTCCAATCCGCCATATCTTTCTGATGAAGAAATGCTGGAGCTTCAAAAAGAAGTCACCTTCGAGCCAGAAATGGCTCTGGTAGCTCCTGAAAACGGACTTTACTTCTACCGTGTCCTTTCTCAAAGATGCAGAGATTTCTTAGTTCCAGGCGGTGTTTTGGCCTTTGAAGTAGGCTGGAAACAGGCAGAAGCTGTAGCCTCCTTCATGGAGCAGCAGGGATATACTGATATCCGCATTGTAAAAGATTATGGTGGAAATGATCGAGTGGTCGTTGGACATACTTGTAAGGAATAGGAGTGATTTTTCATGTATAAAGCAATCGTTTTTGACGTTGACGGAACTGTCGTTGACACCCGCTTCATCATGGATGCAGTACGCGACGCTTACCGTGATGTCCGACATAGCGACCTCAGTGAAGAGATCTGTGATGTGATGTACGGCTCTCCTGCCAGCCATGCACAGAAACTCATGGGCTTAAATGATGAAGAATTTGTTGCTTACGGAAAACAGTTTATGTCCTATTTGCCAAAATATCTGCCGAATCAGAAACTGTTTGACGGCATTCGCGAATGCATGGAACAGTGCCGTGAACTTGGCTTGATCGTAGCTATCAACACCTCCCGCACAGTTGCAGGCGCAGAAGAGGCCGCTTCTATGCTGGAGTGGAATTTCGCTGAATTCTGCGACCATGTTATCGGCTGTGACCTTGTGGAAAACCCAAAACCGGCTCCGGACTCTCTGCTGTATTTGGGCAAGCTTTGTGGCCTGACTATGGACGAAGTCCTCTTTGTCGGTGATACTGAATTTGACAGCGGTTGTGCTGCTAATGCCGGCGCTGACTTCGCCGTAGCAACTTGGGGCTGCAAAATCCATCTTCCTGCCACCTATTATCCAAAACATCCATTGGAACTGGTCGATATTATCAAGAAAAAAATGCAGTAAAAAAAGCCTTCCCTTATGGGAAGGCCTTTTTTATTTGATTTGTTCTAATGTTGTGAGATCAAAGCGGAGTTCTTTTCCACTTTCCATGTCGT
>JAZQXX010000030.1:0-2045 GCA_045633085.1 Negativibacillus sp.
GGAGATAGATAACTATGGATATTCACAACATAAGATCCGAGCTTCGTCAGAAGACCATTTACGAAATTCCAATGCGGGTCACCTTTTATGCCCGTGTTTCCACAGACAGTCAGGAGCAGTTGAACTCCCTGACCAACCAGATTACCTACTACGAAGAATTAATCGGCAAAAATGCAGCGTGGACCTATGTCACCGGCTATATTGATGAAGGTCTGTCCGGCATTTCCACAAAGAAGCGTGAGAACTTCCATCGCATGATCGATGATGCCAAAGCCGGTAAATTCGATTTGATCTTCACCAAGGAAATTTCCCGTTTTGCCCGTAACACACTGGACTCCATCCAGTACACCCGTGACCTGTTGAATGTGGGTGTTGCGGTATTCTTCCAGAATGACAACATCAAAACCCTGGACGAGGACTCTGAGCTACGGCTTTCCATCATGTCCTCCATTGCGCAGGATGAACTTCGCAAGCTGTCCAGCCGTGTGAAATTCGGCCACCAGCAAGCCATCAAGGATGGTGTTGTGCTGGGCAACAATCGAATTTTCGGCTACATCAAAGATAAGGGGCGGCTGGTCATTGATGAACAAGAAGCCGCCATGGTGCGGCAGTTATTTGAACTGTATGCCTCTGGTGAGTATTCCATGAAGCAGATTGAAACCATCTTCTGGGAACAAGGCTACCGGAATTATCGAGGCAACAAGATTTCCCACACCACCATGTCTAATATGATTGCCAATCCCAAATACAAGGGATACTACGTCGGCAACAAAGTGAAAGTCATTGACATGTTCACCAAGAAGCAAAAATTCCTTCCGCCGGAGGAATGGGTAATGTTCAAGGATGAAACCGGAGAAATTGTTCCGGCCATCGTTTCCGAGCAGCTTTGGGATCAAGCGAATGCAGTGCTGCGCAAACGCAGCGACGATGTAAAAAATCGGCAGAACATCTGCAACACGCAGAATCTTCTGACATCCAAACTGTACTGCACCTGCTGCGGTACTCCCTACTACCGGAAAGAGTCCAAAAGTCGCAAAGGTGTCGTCAACAGCAAATGGATCTGTTCCGGCAAGATCAAGAATGGTGCCGACAGTTGCGATTCCCTCCCCCTCTACGAAGCTGAGCTGAAGCCCATACTGTTAGAGGTATTCCAGGACACCAAAGTGGATACCGAGGCACTGATCACCGCCTATACGGAAATGCACAGTCAGGTCACCGGCAATGCGGCGCTGCAGAAGGAGATCGCCAATCAGAAACGCATCATAGAGCTGGAGCAACAGAAGAAATCCAAACTGCTTGGCTACAACGTCTCCGGCCGGATCTCAGATCATGATTTCATCTCCATGACGGAGCAGTGTAATGCGGATATCAAAAAGGCGGAGGAAACCCTCCATGAGCTTGAGGTGCAGTTGCTGTCCAACGAGGAATTCCACAAACACATGGCTAAAATCCGCGCCGTCATGCGGGAAGCCCAGAAATGCGTGGAAGCTGGTTTCATCACCAAAAGCTTTGTGGATCAGTATATCGACAAGATCTTCGTCACACCCGAAAAAGACGGAACAATTCGGCTGGATATCCGCATTTTTACCGGTGAAGCCACGGAAAAATACCTGCAAAAGCTCAAAGTTCGTGCGGGTCAAATGAACCACCTATCTGACCGCCCTGAAGAAAATGCTACAGCTGCAACGGTTTTGGGCGATGGAGTTCGCCCGGGTCACACGAGCAAGAAGATGATCGAGGCTTACGAACAGGGTATGCAGTAACAACCGGTAATGGCAGGCGGTTTCGCCTGCCATTATTCTTTGCCGAAGGACGTTTTCACATACCGTATCCCCAATTTCTTAAGAAATGGAAAAATACCGAAATATCGGTTGCAGATTCTGCTGTTTCGTTATATAATGTAGGTTGAATCAAAATGATAAGGTGTTAATTCTATGGTTTTTTCTAGTTTGATTTTCCTGTACGCCTTTTTCTCGCTGTCTCTGCTGGCCTATGCTTTCTGCCGTACCCAGCGGGCGCAGAATCTTGTGCTGCTGGTGTTCTCT
>JAZQXX010000031.1:0-1994 GCA_045633085.1 Negativibacillus sp.
CATGGCTACGATCCGACTTGATTTCAGACCGGCAATGTTGAAGGTTTTGGATGGTGCCATTGCGCAGAATGCGATCTCTTTTGCTTTCTCGGAAACAGTCAGAATGGAGCAATGTTTGTGACCGCCGTAGGTGATGTCGGAGTGGATCTCATCGGAGAACAGGTACACATTGTATTTTGCGCAGAGTTCAACCAGCTGATTCAGTTCTTCTTTGGTCCACACACGGCCGATTGGGTTGTGTGGGTTGCAGAGGATCATCATCTTCACGCCGTCTTTCATTTTTTCTTCCATGTCAGCCCAGTCCATCACGCGGTGGGTGCCTTCGCATTTCAGAGAAGAAGTCATCAGCTCACGGTTCAGTGCTTTGATGGTATCAGCAAATGGATTGTAAACAGGAGTGTTGATGAGGACTTTATCGCCTTCTTTGGTCAGTGCGTTCAGAGCGAATGCGATTGCGGTAACAACACCTGGGATCGCAACGATGTCTTCTTTCTGCAGTTCCAGACCGTTGCGTTCTTTATTCCATTTGATGATGTTTTCGCGGTATTCCGGTGCAGGAATGGTGTAACCGAAGGATGGGTGCTGGGAACGTTCTACCATTGCTGCGTTCAGTTCTGGCAGGGTTTCGAAGTCCATATCTGCGATCCACAGAGGAATCACGTCAGCAGAACCGTACACTCTTTCGTTCAGATCCCATTTGATGCAGTAAGTACCTTTACGGTCAACCAGTTTATCAAAATTGTACATGTCTATCTCTCCTTGATGCGTTTGTCAAAAATTAGAGCATTTCGATGAAGGCTGCACAGCGGGTGTTCAGCTGACCGATGTCCGCGGAGGAGTAGTCAGTTTCGATTGCCATGTATGGCAGGCCTTTTTCGGTAACGAATTTTTTGATGGAGTAGGATTCTACGTTGTAGGTATGGCAAGCCTGAAGAACAACTTCAACAACTGCGTCGATTTTGTATTCTTCCAGCAGACGACCCATCAGTTTGATGCGGTTGTCGTCCGGAGTCATAACAGAGCAGCCGATGTTCAGGTAGCGGTCAGCGATTGCCTGGTAGATATCGTCGGTATTTTCGTTGATGAGTTCGTCAACGGATTTCGCACCGCCGCAGTTTTCGTAGCAAACAACGTTGCCGCCGTTTTCTTCGATTGCTTTGACAACTTTCATTGCGTTGCCGCCGATTGGACAGCCGGTAACCATGATTCTTGGACGTTTTGGAACCGGACGGCTTCCCTCTTCGTATTCTTTTTTGATGCGTTCGGTCAGTGCTTCAACTTCCGGAGCGATTTTTTCTTTATCGAATTTGAAGGAAGAACCGTAGAGAACGCTGTACAGGTTCATACCAGCCATTGGAGGTGGGTCCATTTTCATCAGCTCATAGAAGTGACGAAGAGCCAGTCTGTTTTTGTTGTTGATGGCAACCTGTTTGCGGATGTCTTCTTCGGTGATCTCTACGCCGAATTTCTGCTCCAGTTTTTCTTTCAGCGCAACAACTTCTTCTCTCCACAGTTTGCGGCCCATGATGGACTGACGGTTTGGCAGTTCCATGCAGTAAACATCTTTGAATTCGCCCAGCATTTCATACATTTTCTTTTTACCGTCGCAGGTGGTTTCACCAACGATCAGGTCAGAGAAGTAGAAGTATGGACATTTCTGAGTTTTTGCGAAACCGTAGCTGGATTTTACCAGTGGACAGAGGTTTCGTGGCAGATCCTGTTCAGCATCTGGAATGGTTTCATCGGAGAAGGAGCACAGACCAACTGGGATCGCACCTGCAGCCTGAATGATCTCGGTTGGAGTGTAGGTGCAGAAAGTACCTACGAATGGGATGTTTTTTTCCTTCATTTCAAACAGAGGCATGAAGGAGTTACGACGCTGTTCGCTGAATTCTTCGAACACGTCAGGAAGGGTTTTTACCAGTTCCATAATAGTTCCACCTTTCTAAAAAATGAGTCTGATTTATTTATTATTGTACAAATGGCAAGCAACA
>JAZQXX010000032.1:0-13631 GCA_045633085.1 Negativibacillus sp.
ATACCCACACGAACACCGGATGCGATGGCAGAGATCCACAATCCGACTGGAACAAAGCTAAAGAACAAAACGATAAGAAGACCCAGAATACCCAACAGAATAACTTTACTGATCATAATATTTCTCCTCTCATGTCACACAAATATTTTATTTGATTTCCTGAACGATGATACTGTTTTCGTGGATGCGGCTGATGCGGATATCGCTATCTTTCCCAAGATACGCGCTTTCACTGCGTACATCCAGCAAAATACCGTCAAAACTTCCTTTGCCTACCGGTTTGAGGTCGGTGGTCGCTTTACCAACTTTACCGATCAGATATTCCAAATCTTTGGAATCCAGCATAGCATCGGATGGATTTAACTCCGCTTCCAGCACGATCGGGGTTTTCACCTTCTTTGAGCTAAGCAGCCCCATGATGACGGTCAGCATGATCGCCGCCAAAACAATGATAGCAACGGTCATCATCAAACCCTGTTCTACCGTGTCGCAGATCATGATCACCGCAGTAATCAGGCTAACAATACCGCTGATGCCCGGCGCGCCAAAGCCCGGAAGCACCATTTCGATGCCGATAAGTACGAAGCCCAAAATCAATAAGAATATGCCGAGATAGTCCATGACCTTCCTCCTTTCTGATATTCTTCCTACCCATTGCTTGGTTTTGGAATAGAAATACGAAAACTGGTTTCTTCTTCCGTGGAGTACAGCTCCACACTGCCTTTATAGGCTTTGATCACTTGTTTTACGATGTACAGACCCATACCGTGTCCGCTTTCTTTTTTGGTGGTAAAGCCTTCACGGAAGATATTTTCCTGCAATTCCGTCGGTATTGCAGGACCATTGTTGGAAACAGTGAAACAATACTGTTTCCGGTCCTCTTCAATATCCACCCGCAGTTTCTTTTCACCGCTGTTGGCTTCTAAAGCAGTCATTGCGTTGTCCATCAAGTTGGACAGCACCTTGCACAGTTCCCATGGCTCCACACTCAAACCCTGCAAATCGGATTTGACTTCCACATAAAAATCGATCCCCTTACTTTCTGCCTCCGCCATTTTCGCACGGAGCAGAGCGTTCACCGCCGGGTTACGGGTTTTCAGCGCTTTGCCTGTTTTCATCATACCCTTGTAGATGGGAGATAGATACCCTTTCAGCTCATCATATTCCTCCAGCTCCATTAAGCCGTAGACCACTTGCAGATGATTGAGGTAATCGTGGCGCTGTGCCCGGAGGTCACTGTTGAGCTGCTCCAAATTACGGTAGCTCTGCAGCAGTGAATCATA
This sequence comes from Negativibacillus sp., assembly GCA_045633085.1. GTDB lineage: Bacteria > Bacillota > Clostridia > Oscillospirales > Ruminococcaceae > Negativibacillus. The sequence goes on from JAZQXX010000032.1 coordinate 1,284, forward strand.
CTGCCTTCTCAAGCGAGTGAAAATGATGACAAACACCGCAATACAGCTTACTAAAATCAGTACGGTCAGCAGCAATGCAGAAATGCTGACTGTCATGTTTTCATCTCCTCTCTCCTTTTCCTCACTTATACTCTACCACAATTTCGAAATTTTAAAAGAGCTAATCGCTGAAATGTCGTTTTCAGCCTCTGAAATGTCATTTTTGAGCCCTCAACTGTCAAAAGTAGAAATCCAAACCGATATATGTTATAATGAGCAGGACATGAAAGGGAGGATATTTATGCTTTACCTCGTACTTGCTATCGCCTGTTCCACACTAATTTCTGTGGCAATGAGAATCAGCGAAAATCACATCAAAAATAATATGGGGATGTTTATTTCCAACTATTTGACCTGCGTTCTACTGTCCTGCTGCTTTATGGAACGAAGCAGTTTCTTTAGCACAGAAAGCGGTTTTGGCATGGCTCTTCTGCAGGGCTGCTTCAGCGGTTTCCTGTTCTTAGCCAGCCTGTTCCTGATGCAGCGAAACATGCACCACAACGGCATTGTGCTGACTTCCGCCTTCTCGAAATTAGGTGTATTGGTTCCAACTCTGATGGCCATCGTTGTGTTCCGTGAACGTCCGGAAATTCTGCAGATAATCGGTATGGCTGTGGCACTGATCGCCATCACCATCATGTACTTCGAAAAAGGCGCCTTCGCTCAGGGCAGCCGCAAGGGTCTGCTGCTTGCAACTCTTTGTGTCAGTGGTATCACTGATTCCATGGCAAACATCTATGACAAAACCGGAGCTGCTGCTTTTAAAGATCACTACCTGTTCTTCACTTTCCTGGCAGCCTGCCTCTTTGCCGTACTGATGAACTTGCGCAGTAAAGCTGCCATCAGCAAAGCAGAAATCGCTTTCGGTATCCTCATCGGTGTACCAAACTACTTCTCTGCCCGTTTCCTGCTGCTTGCACTCAGCTCCCTTCCTGCTGTTATCACCTATCCTGTCTACAGTGCAGCCACCATCATTGCTATCACTCTCAGCGGTGTGCTTCTCTTCAAGGAAAAGGTCAGCAACAAGAAAAAGTTCGCTCTGCTGTTGGTAATTGCCGCATTGGTTATGCTGAATTTATAGCCAAATTTGAACGAAAAGTAAACTTAAAGTCCCCGGGCTTCCGGGGACTTTTCATTTTCCTTCCACAAGAGTATAATGATAATAAGAAGTATTTTATCTCCGACAAGAAAGGAGTCGCCTATGAAAAAACACATTCCGACTATCATCAGTATTGTATCCTGCCTGCTGACTCTGCTCTGCGTGTTTCGCATTTCTGCTTTGGAAAACCGTTTAAACAGTCTGCAGAATAACGTAAACAATATGCAGAGCGTTCTCCGCAGTGAAATCCAGAATATTTCTATCAACGTACAGAACAGCTTGGAAGAAGGCAACAACCTGCTGAGCACCAGCAGCTACACTCTGGAAAACGCAGATTTGAGTAGCGGCATCGTTGATCTGAACTGCATCGTCACCCTGAAAGAATTTGAGCCGGATGGCACAACTGCTGTCATCACCTGCAACGATCAGGATTATCCAATGGATCTGAAAAACGGTGATTTTGTTGCGAAATTCCCTGTTTCTGTCTTTGGAGAGAGTCAGGTCACTCAGGTTTCCTTCACCAAAGACGGCGTTATCCGCACACAGGCATTGAATTGGTACATTAATCCACGACATCAGTTTGTCCCAAACATGTATGCTCAGTTCAGCGGTACATCTACCGGTACAGTTTCCGGTGCTAATACCTACAACATCCGCAAAAGCGGCACACTGAATGTCACCGTTGAGCAGAAAGGCGGCTTGGATTACGATGTAGACCAGCTTGACTTAGTTCGCTACATCAACGGAGCAGAGGTGGAACGCATTGACCTCCTTTCCGAAGCACCAAAAGAAGGTACCGCTTACTTCGGTAAAACACCAAGTGCTTCCATTATCAGCCACGACCCATTTGAACTTCAGACAAACCTCGACAGTAACTTCAGCTGCCCATTCGGTTCTTCCATGATCTTGGTGGTGGAAATGAGCGACGGCAGCGGTTACATCCACCGCACCATTATTGACGAAGCTAAAATCTCTGACAAAGGTCAGTGGGACAACTCCGGATTGTGGCACGGTGCAGAAAGCAACATTTACGACAGCGAGGGCAATCTTCTCTCTGGCATCGATTGGGCTGCGGAAGGCTATACTTTCATCTTCAACTAAGCACAAAAGCCACCGTCATAAGACGGTGGCTTTCTTTTTGTTATAATCTTTTTTCCAAATGAACTGTATTCTGCCAGTTGCCGAAGCGGTCCTGTGCGATTCTTTCACGGTAACCGATGGTTCGATAACCGCAGGCTTCGTGGAGCGCAAGGCTTGCTTTGTTCACCTCAAACACCACAGAGAACAAAGTCCAACAGCCCATGGAACGAGCTTTCTCTTCCAAAGCATTCATCAAGGCTTTGCCGACACCTCTGCGCTGATAAGCTTCATGGATATAGACACTGACTTCCACCACTCCGCGGTAGCAGTCCCGTGCAGAAGTTGGAGCCAAAACAGCCCAACCGGCCACTGCTCCATCCAATTCTGCAACCAAGCGACCTTCCTTCAAATGGGCTTTATCCCACGCTTCATAGGTCGGACATACCCTCTGAAATGTAGAAATTCCAGATAATATACCTTGTGTATAAATTTCTGCCACAGAATTCCAATCTTCTGCGGTCATTACACGGATTTTCATTACAATTCCTCCAGGTACATAACACCTTCCAATTCACGGATCTCGTTGAGAAGTTTCTTATGATTCACCCTTTTTTTGCTTTTTAATGTAGCTACCAAAGAGCGCACATCCTCGTCCACGGAAGCTTCCCGATCTAATTGGATATTTTCAAATTCAAGTTCCATTTTTCTCAAGTGACGCAGGAACTGACCCAACGGACACTCTTTGGATAACTCGATGTACACATCGATCACTTTTGCTTTCCGATGCACTTGATCATCCCAGCGGTGGAGGAAGGTCAGAATAACAAAGATCGCTACGCTTGCGATAAGGGCAGCTTCATAGAAACCGATACCGACAGCCAAACCTACTCCGGCTGCTGCCCAAAGGCCTGCTGCGGTGGTCAGACCTTTGACCTGATTGTTGCGGGTAACGATGATGGTTCCTGCTCCGAGGAAACCGATTCCGCTGACGACCTGCGCACCCATTCGCAGCGGGTCACCAGTGCCAAATACCTGATAAACATACTGATTTGTCATCATGATCAGGCAGGAACCAACACATACAAGCATATATGTACGCAAACCAGCCGAGTGGTTGTTCATCTCTCGTTCCATTCCGATGATACCGCCAACTAAAAATGCAATGAAAATGCGGACACAGATACCCAACATTGTTAACTCGTACAAAACCATAACGCTGCCTCCCATATCATGATAGTATCAGTATAACACAATCATCGCATTTCACAAAACAACTTTATCCAAGGAAAACAGTTTTTTCCACTTTAGAATAAAAAGAAAAGCTCCCCTTTTCGGGGAGCTTTTGATTGGTCTTATTCTTCGATAACCGGAGCATCCACGGAGTTTTTCTTTACAGATTCTACACCGTTTACGCAGCTCTCATGTGCTTTGTAGCCTTCGCTGACACCAATGATCTGGCCATTGGTTGCTTTCAGACGGAAGCGATATTCACCGGAGTTATCGGTGTAAATTTCAAATTTTGGATGTTTTTCTTTAGCAAAACCTTCTTTGGTCTGGTCTTCCACAGCAGCAATTGGAGCATTTTTTGCAACGCTTTCAATGCCGTTTACACAAGCAGCTTTGGTGGTATATACCTCGGAAGTCAGAATAACCTGACCGTTGGTTGCTTTCAGATCGAATTTGATACCGGTTTTAGTTTCACGAATAACGAATTTACCCATAAATTTGCCCCCTATTGTGAATATATCAGAATCCTAATTGGTTTCTTCTTTCATGATACACCGAAACGCTGTCCTTTGCAAGCGTACAATCGTCTTTTTTCGTTGAAAAAAGACAAATTTTACACTTTACGCAGATGAATCACCGTAGAATCTCCATCGGTATAACGTCGGGTAAGGTTTAGACCCGCTTTCATCAATGTATCACCGTGATAAATACAGCCGCTCTCTTCATCACGATACTGTGCATTGGGATCAAGGCCCTGCAGTTTTACAAAGTAAATCGGTTTTACGGAAGTACGCATCACAACAAAGGTCAGCAGCGCTTCGCTCTGATCTTCCGACACGTACATCCATGCTGCACATTTGCCCTGTTTTCCATTGTAAGTATCGTTAGGCATGATCAGTCGGTACAAGTCACCGTGATTGATCACATTGTAGTAACGGTGATAATCATTCACTTGCTGACGGATCAAATCTTTTTCCTCATCGGACAGCACAGTCAAATCTAACTCATAACCGAAAGCTCCGCCCATTGCCACATGACCGCGGGTACGGAAGGAAGTCATTCTGCCGGTCTGATGGTTTGGGCAGGCAGATACGTGGCAGCTCATGGAGGAAGCCGGATAAACCATGGAAGTTCCCAACTGAATATCAACACGCTCCATGGCGTCGGTATCATCACTGGTCCAATACTGTGGAGAGTAGTAAAGCATTGCCGGATCGAAACGTCCACCACCGCTGGAGCAGCCTTCCAACAGAATATGTGGGAAAGCAGTAGTCAAACGGTCCAGCAGTTCGTAGGTTCCCAAAACAAAACGATGGAACGTTTCCTGACGGCGTTCTGCTGCCAGCCAACCACTGCCGACTTCGGTCAAATTTCGGTTGAAGTCCCATTTTACGTATTCGATGTTTGCGGAAGACAGGATCGCAGACATTCTCTCAAAGAGATAATCCCTTACATCCTGTCGGGTCATATCCAATACATACTGATCACGGGCAATGGATTTCTCCCTGCCTTCAATATGCAGACACCATTCCGGGTGAGCCTGATACAGCTCGCTGACCGGAGAAACCATCTCTGGCTCGAACCAAAGGCCAAATTTCAATCCAAGGTCATTGATCTGTTCTGCCAGTTTTTTCATGCCGCAGCGAATTTTATCTTCATTGACGAACCAGTCGCCAAGAGAACTCTTATCGCTGTTGCGCAAACCAAACCAGCCGTCGTCCAGTACGAACATTTCGATTCCGCAGCTGGCTGCTTCTTTCGCAATGGAGAGGATCTTCTCATCGTCAAAGTCAAAGTAGGTAGCTTCCCAGTTGTTGACCAAAACAGGTCGAGTTTTATCTCTCCACTCACCGCGGCAGAGGTGGGTGCGGTAGAGTTTATGGAAGGTACGGGACATTTTGCCCAAACCTTCGTCGGAAATCACAATAACTGCTTCCGGAGTCACAAACTGTTCACCCGGTTCCAAACGCCAGCTGAAATCCTGTGGATTGATACCTGCCATGAAACGAACTGTTCCATAAGGGTCAGTATCTGCACTGATTTCAAAGTTACCGGAATAAATCAAAGACAAACCGACAGCCATACCGCTGGTTTCGGTGGTTTGCTCGGTAACAAGAGCCGCAAATGGATTATGATAATGGCTGGATGCACCGCGTTTACTGGAAACGGAAACGGTTCCGTGGGCCAACGGTGTACGTTCTACATGACGTTCTCTCGCCCATGTGCCCCACAGATGCAGCAGCTGTGGCTGCGGTTCAATGGAGGTAAAGTCGATGCTTGCACTGTATGCACGTACAACGTCCAAAGGCAGCTCTTCGGAGCAGCTGTTTTCAATGACAGCTCTGCGGCAGATCGCAGCAAAATCGCGGAAGACGGTATAATACAGTTTCACTTTTACTTTTGTAGCAGGATCTTCGCAGGTGATGATCAGAGTCTGCGCTTCTTCATCAGAAGCGTAAACAGCAGGCTGCTTGTCTACCTGAGGTTTGCCTGCTACGATTTCGTGGGATACATAGCGGAGGTCGGTGGCAGTCGTACCCGCAAGGGAAGAAAGCTTCCCTTCTGTTTCCATCAATTTTACCGCAATTGCAGATGGACGGAAATCGCCGGTACCATTAGCAGGATATTCAAAGGTCGCAGCATCGCAGGAGAACCATTTGTTTTCCACAAAAGTATGTGCAGGACGTGGAACAACGGAATCATGTGGAATCTGAACCAGCAGGTACTCCAAATCGTTGTCAGAAACCTGCGCACCGCAGTACAAATGCAGCAGATAGCCATGGAACACGCTCATGACATAGGAACTATCCCCGGAACGCAAATGGAAAATCGGTTCACCTCGCTGAGAAGTATGAACTTGAATCATGGTCGGTGTCCTCCATTAATACTGTTCATAATGGATTTTTTCCATTGGCAGGTCGCTGTCTTCATATGCAGGTGCATGGCTTGCAGGCATACCAAGAGAAAGGATCGCTTCCAAACGGTAACTGTCCGGATAGTGGAGCAGCTCGCGGAGGTAAGTTTCAGTCAGTCGGCCATCACCGGCTTCACGGAGTCGACCCTGGATCCAGCAGCTTCCTAAGCCCAGAGCGTCTGCTGCCAAATGCATATTTGCCATAGCGATAGAAGCGTCCTCTACCCAAACGTCGGTTTTGTCAGGGTCAGCAACTACAACGATAGCAGCGTCTGCACCTTCCAGCATACCAGCACCACCGGCACGGCACTTGGACATTTTCTGCAAAGTTTCTTTGTTGCGTACAACGATAAATTCCCAAGGTCTTCTTGCTCTGCCGGAAGCGGAGGTCAGACCAGCTTTCAGAACCTGCTCCAACAGTTCCTGTGGAATGGTTTCACCGGTATACTGACGAACGGAACGACGATTTTTAAAAATGGAAAGGATATTCATATCATCACACTCCTATTTGTAGTCAAAAATGTTTACATCTACATTATACAACAAAGTGAAGAAAATTCACAGAAAATTCTCCACAAACGCTTATTTTATGGTATACTATATTGCAGTATCGTATACGGAAAGGAATTACATCGATGAAATCCAAATTTTCTATGAAAGATTGGCTGAGAAGATTCTCTCAGGGCCAGAAACTGATTTTAGCAAACTTCCTGATGATGATGCTTCCGCAGATCCTCGTTTTCGGCTTTGCCGGTCAGAACGGCATGATCGCCTGCTTGGTGCTGTGGTACATCCTCTATCCGATTTACAGCTTGGTTTACGGCTGGCACATCGGCAAAGGTCTGGAATATCAGATCAAATATCTGCCGCTGCCTGCACTGTTTTACCTGCCAACTGCACTGATCATGGTATCCTTTACTGAAGTTGCCCTGTATCTCTACGCAGGAATTTATTTGGCAGCAAGCTGCTTCGCAGCCTTCCTGCATCATTTGCTGAAACTGTACATGAAATAGTCCGACAAACGCAAAAACAGACATAGCAGCTGCTATGTCTGTTTCTTTTTATGCTTCAAAGGCATTGTTATCTTCTTTTAGTTCTTTTCCCAATGCAACAAAGCACTGATCCAAGTACAGTTTATGGCAAATGGTAATGATGGTATTACGAAGGATCAGCTTCTCATCGGTGATTTCGGTTCCCACATTATCCAGCGTATCTTTGATACAGAAAACATACTGCAGCACATTTTCAAACTCATCGCAGAAGTAATTGTACGCCTTTTCCGGGGTATAGACCTTTTTGTGCATCTCAAAAAGCATGCCAACATTATCCAGCGACAAAACACTTTTTGCAAAAGCGGTAAACATCAGGTAGGCAATCTGATCTCGATAGTACTGCTTTTTGATAGGATTAGCAATCAGCCCTTTCTTTACATAGTTGCTGATCATCGAGCCTGTGATGCTGAGGTCGTGGAATGGTTCCAAAAATTCTTCAATATATTTTGTTGTCTGTTCCAGATACAAACCCACGTTTGGAATCTCCTGATAACGTGGAAGATGGTATCCGATAACGGAGTCTTTGATGCTGTTTTTATTTTCTTTTCTCATGGTTTCATTGTACAAAGAAAGCGCTAGAAAGTCAAGCATACTTTCCGGATGCGTTTTGTGGAGTTCTTGACAAGTTTTTTGAAAACTGATACTCTAAATAAAGAAGATGATTATAAGGAGATTCTCATATGACATATAAAATCGTTACTGATTCCAGCTGTAATATGTTTTCTTTGGAACACGTTGCTTTTCAAAATGTTCCTATGAAAATTCATACCGACAACAAAGAATACATTGATGATATCAACCTTGACACAGCTGCCATGATGGAAGACCTGCTGAAATATAAAGGCAAATCCGGTACTGCTTGTCCAAGCGTTGGCGAATGGCTGGATGCTTTCGGTGACAATGATGTTGTCTTCGGTGTTACCATCACCAGCAACCTTTCCGGCAGCTATAACTCCGCTGTGGATGCCATGCATTTGTTCCAGGAAACCTATCCGGACAAAAAAATCCACATCGTAGACTCTCTTTCCACCGGCTCCGAACAGGACCTCATCGTTCTGAAACTGGAAGAACTGATCCTGGCCGGCAAAACCTTCGAAGAGATCGTTGCTGAAATCAACGAATACAAAAAGAGCACTCACCTGCTCTTCTCCTTGGAAAGCCTGAAAAATCTGGCGAACAACGGCCGTGTAAGTCCTGTTGTTGCTACTATGGCAGGTATGCTAGGTATCCGCTTGGTTGGTAAAGCAAGCGATATCGGTACTCTCGAACCAATGCACAAATGCCGTGGTGAGAAAAAAGCTTTGGAAACCATGTTCTCCATGATGATGAACGACATGGGTTATCAGGGTGGTAAAGTTATTATCGGACACGGTTTGAATCCTAACGCTGCTGAAACCTTCAAAGCGATGATTCTGAAACAGTTCCCATCTGCTTCCATCACCATCCGTGACCATGCCGGTCTGGACTGCTTCTATGCAGAAAAAGGCGGTATTCTTCTCGGATTTGAAGGAAACAAAAAATTTGATTAAACTTTTTTGCCGACTGCGGACATCCGTAGTCGGCATTTTGCTTAAGCAACTTGTTAAAAATAAACATTTTCACAGACTTTTATAGACGCACACTGTTTTTCCTTGAAATACACATAGCGAAGTGCTACAATAAAAACCGCCAAAAACAGACGAATAACTTTGACAGTTTATCTATTGTTTTTCCTACACCTATATGGTATAATTGAATCAAATCAATAATCATTCTTGATAAGAAGATTCATAAACAAAGTAAATTCGTACAGACTATCACTGTATTTTATCATTGAAAGGTTGGTATCATTTATGGGATTCTTAACTGGTAAAACTGCTATTATCACCGGCGCTGGCTACTCTGTTCTCTCTGACGGCAGATGCGGCTCCATCGGCTACGGTATTGCTACTGCATACGCTAAAGAAGGCTGCAACCTGGTAATCACCGGCCGTAATGTAAAAAAACTGACTGATGCAAAAGAAGAACTGGAAAGCAAATACGGCATCAAAGTACTGGCAATTCAGGCTGATGTTTCCGAAGGTCAGGACAACAAAGCAATCGTAGAAAATGTTGTAAAACAGGCTGTTGACACCTTCGGCGGTATCGATGTTCTCATCAACAACGCACAGGCTTCCGCTTCCGGCGTTACCATCGCTGACCACACTCTGGAACAGTTCAATCTGGCAATGTACTCCGGTCTGTATGCTACCTTCTTCTATATGCAGGCTTGCTATCCATACCTTGCTAAGAGCAAAGGTACTGTTATCAACTTTGCTTCCGGCGCAGGTCTGTTCGGCAACTTCGGTCAGGGCTCTTACGCTGCTGCAAAAGAAGGTATCCGTGGTCTGTCCCGTGTAGCTGCTACCGAATGGGGTAAAGACGGCATCAATGTAAACATCGTTTGCCCACTAGCTTGGACTGCTCAGCTGGAACAGTTCCAGAAAGCATACCCAGAAGCATTCGCTGCTAACGTAAAAATGCCTCCAATGGGCCACTACGCTGACCCTGAAACCGAAATCGGCCGTGGTTGTGTTGCTCTGGCTAACCCAGACTTCAAATACATGACCGGCGAAACCCTCACCTTCGAAGGCGGTATCGGTCTTAGACCATAAGCTTAAAGCAATCCACCCTGTTCCTACTGGGTGGATTTTTTTCTTTCCCGTGATATAATGGAAAAAAGGAGTGTGAAACCATGAACGAAATGCTGATTGCCTATTTGATTTGGCTTGCAATCGCCTTACTATTTGTTGTATTGGGAATCGTTGATATGGTCAACGCTCATTGCGGAAAACCTGTCGGTTTTTACAACATCGGACCTCCACCAAAACCCGAAAATCTGACCGATGTGACCGCATACAACCGAGCAGTTGGAAAATTGCTCATCAGTGCAGGCATTGTGTTTGCTTTGCTGGGTCTGCCTTTGCTGCTTTGCAGCGACAACGAAGCCATCCTTATTTTATTATGTATGCCGGGTACTTTTGCTTGGGTCATAGGCATGGCACTTATCTATGAACTGAAAATTATGAAAAAATATCGCAGAAAGAAGTGATGTTATGAATCAATTCCAACAGCTTCACGACGGTTCTCTTTACTATCCAAGTGATGAATCCATCATGCAGGAACAAGCCCGCTGCCTCGAACTGCAGTATGAATACAATCTCACTCGCCCATCCGAAGCTGAAAAACGTGAATCTCTGCTGAAGAAAATGTTCGCTGAAATCGGCGGAGGAAGTTACGTGGAACCGCCGCTTCATGCAAACTGGGGTGGACATCATGTTCATTTCGGTAAAAAAGTATATGCAAACTTCAATCTGACCTTAGTGGATGATACGCATATTTATGTAGGCGACTGCTGCAAATTCGGACCGAATGTTGTCATTGCCACCGCAGGTCATCCGATCCTGCCGGAACTTCGCCGTGAACAGTATCAGTATAACTCCTCTGTTCGCATCGGAAACAACGTTTGGATCGGTGCCGGAGCGATCATTCTTCCAGGCATCACCATTGGTGACAACAGCGTCATTGGTGCAGGTTCTATTGTGACCAAAGATATCCCTTCCAATGTCATCGCCGTGGGCAATCCTTGCCGTGTTCTCCGTGAAATCGGTGAGCACGACCGCGAATTTTACTTCAAAGACCGCCGCATTGATTGGAGTCAAATTAAATAGCAATATTCAACAGTCATTCTTCACGAATGGCTGTTTTTTTATATATTTTTATCAAAAAGCACTTGCATAAGCATTCATAGTGTGATATTATTTATTCACGACTTTGAATACCAACTCCTTGGAGGTTAATAATATGAAAAAACAGATCAAAAAATGTGTCCTCGCTTATTCCGGCGGTCTTGATACTTCCATCATCATTCCTTGGCTGAAAGAAAACTACGGTTGTGAAGTTATCGCAGTTTGTGGCGACGTAGGTCAGGGCAGTGAAACCGACGGTCTGGAAAAAAAAGCTCTGAAAACTGGCGCTTCCAAACTTTACATCGAAAATCTGCAGGATGAATTCGTTGATGATTACATCATTCCTACCATGAAAGCTGGTGCGAAATACGAAAACTACCTGCTGGGTACTTCTTTCGCACGTCCAATCATTGCAAAACGTATCGCTGAAATAGCTCTGGCTGAAGGCGCTGATGCAATCTGCCACGACTGCACCGGTAAAGGTAATGACCAGGTTCGTTTTGAGCTGACCATCAAAGCTTTCGCTCCTCACATGACCATCATCGCTCCATGGCGTGAATGGGATATCAAGAGCCGCGAAGAAGAAATCGATTACGCAGAAGCTCGCAACATCCCTCTGAAAATCACCCGTGAAACCAACTACTCTAAAGATAAAAACCTGTGGCATCTGAGCCATGAAGGTCTGGATCTGGAAGACCCAGGCAATGAACCTCTCTACAACAAAGAAGGCTTCCTGGAAATGACCGTTTCCCCAGAACAGGCTCCTGATGTTCCTACCTATGTAGAAATCGAATTCGAAAAAGGTGCTCCTGTTGCTCTCAACGGCGAAAAAATGAAAGCTTCCGACTTGATTTATGCTCTGAACAAAGTTGGCGGTGCAAACGGTATCGGCTTGCTGGACGTTGTAGAAAACCGTCTGGTTGGCATGAAGAGTCGCGGCGTTTACGAAACTCCAGGCGGTGCTATCCTGTACCATGCACACGAAGTTCTTGAAACCATCTGTCTGGACAAAGAAACCGCTCACTACAAAGCTCAGGTTGCTCTGAAATACGCTGATCTGGTTTACAATGGTCAGTGGTTCACCCCTCTGAAAGATGCACTCGATGCATTCGTTGACAAAACTCAGGAAACCGTAAACGGTAAAGTAAGACTGAAACTGTACAAAGGCAACATCATCAATGCCGGCGTAACTTCCCCCGATTCTCTCTACGATGAAGATATCGCTACTTT
>JAZQXX010000033.1:0-5983 GCA_045633085.1 Negativibacillus sp.
ATAGTATTTGATAAGAAAAAAGAATTGTCAATTTTGCTTATGCAAAAAATAAAAGCCGCCAAATTCGCGGCTTTGATACGAAATTATTCTTCAGACAACAGATTATATTTTTCAACCAGTTCTCTTGCATGGTCTGGGCCATTTACCAGCATTACTTCTTCATCGATCTGAATGCATGGGATACCAACGGTGTGACGTTCTCTGCAGAATGCGTGGGAATCAGCAGTATCACGGATTTTCAGGAATTTTTTCAGAGAGCCAACGCTTTCGCAAACGTCGATGTACATGAATTTAACACCTGCTTCGGTGAAAGCCTCTTTAACCGGTGGGCAGTCAGGACAGGTTGGGGTACCAAAAACGATAATCTTGCGCATATGAAAACATCCTTTCCATGTTTGATCGGGTTTCTCCCTGTTTTTATTATAAGTCATTCTTTTGATACCGTCTAATACAAAAAACTTATCGATAAAATTTTACAAAATCCTTACATTTTCGAGTAAAATCCATAGCTTTTTCTTCCGTCAACCAGTATAATACAAGTAACATCTTGATTGACTGTGTTTTGGAGGTACGATTTATGAAACAAATTCCTGTGCTGAAGGACATGAAACCCGGCTTCTTCAGCCTTTTGAAATGGCTGCCGCTGACCGTTCTGGTCGGTGCAGTTCTTGGTGTGGTAGGCAGCGGCTTCCACCATGCCATCGACCATGCGACCCATCTACGTGCGGAATACCCATGGATCATTTGGAGCCTTCCTTTTATCGGTGCATTGATCGCACTGATCTACAAAGGCCTTGGCTTGGCAAAAGACCCGGGAACCAACATCGTTCTCCGTTCTGTTTACAGCGAAGAAACCATTCCATTCCGTCTGGCTCCGGCGATTTTCCTCGGTGCGACACTTACTCATTTGGCCGGCGGTTCTTCCGGACGCGAAGGTGCAGCTCTCCAGTTAGGCGGCAGTATCGCTAGCTGGATCGGCCGCATGATCAAACTGTCAAAGAAAGACATGATCATCATCACTATGTGCGGCATGAGTGCTACTTTCTCTGCACTCTTTGGTACTCCGCTGACCGCAGCTCTCTTCCCTGTTGAAGTCATCTCTGTCGGTATGATGCATCCATCTGCTCTGCTGCCATGTCTGCTGGCTTCTCTGGTTGGTTTCGGCGTGGCAAATACCTTCTTCCATGTAGCACCAACCTCATTTGCTGTGGCTGAGATCCCTGTCGCTGACCCGCTGACTATCGGCAAAACCGTTATTCTCGGTATCCTCTGCGCTGCAGTTGCCGCACTGTTCTGTACTTTCATGCATACAGCCGGCGACCTCTATAAAAAATATCTGCCAAACCTTGTGCTTCGTGGTGCTGTCGGCGGTGCTTTGGTACTGGCTCTTACCCTGCTCATCGGCTCTCAGGATTACAACGGTGCCGGCATGCACATGGTAGAAGCTGCCATCGCAGGTTCCGTTTTCAGCGGTGCCTTCCTGCTGAAAATGCTCTTCACCGCTGTTTCCTTGGGTGCAGGTTTTAAAGGCGGCGAGATCGTACCTGTTTTCTTCGTCGGCGCTACCTTCGGCTGCATTGCTGCTCCTCTGCTGGGACTGCCTGCAAGCTTCGGTGCAGCAGCTGCTCTCGTTGCTGTATTCTGCGGCGTTGTAAACTGTCCGATCGCTTCCTTCATTCTGTCCATTGAGCTCTTCGGCGGACAGGGACTGATCCTCTTCGCTGTTGTTATTGCTGTAACTCATCTGATGTCCGGCTATGTCGGCCTTTACCATGATCAGAGAATGCCATATTCCAAGTACATCCCTGAATTTATCAACACACATACTCATTAAGACTGCGAGGTGTTTGTTATGACACAAGTGAAGTCCTCTATGATGGAACGGGAAAATCCTGTCCTCACCGGCCCAATCTGGAAACAGCTGCTGACCTTCTTCTTCCCGATTTTGCTGGGTAGCTTCTTCCAGCAGATGTACAACACTGTCGATGCCATCATTGTCGGTCAGTTTGTCGGTAAAACAGCATTGGCTGCCGTTGGTGGTTCCACCAGTGTACTCATCAGTTTTTTGGTCAATCTCTTTGCCGGCATTTCTTCCGGTGCGACGGTTATCATCGCGCAGCAGTTCGGTGCTAAAAACGAAGAAGCCGTAAAACGCTCCGTCCATACTTCCATGGCGCTGACCATCATTGTGGGTATTGCTTTTACTGTGCTTGGCTTCCTCATGTCCAAACCTGCGCTGAAACTCATGGGTACTCCGGACGATATCATCGGTCATGCCACCACCTATATGCAGATCTACTTCCTGGGCTCTTTGGCATCTTTCGTATATAACATCGGTTCCGGTATCCTCCGTGCAGTCGGTGACAACAAACGCCCTCTGTACTTCCTTATCGCTGCTTGTATGACCAACATCGTTCTGGACGTTGTGTTGGTTATGGGGCTGGGTATGGGCGTTGCAGGTGCCGCTCTGGCGACCATTCTTTCTCAGCTGGTTGCAGCTGTGATGGTCATCATGGTCCTGATGAAAACCAAACTGCCGATTCGGGTTTATCCAAAAGAAATCGCCATCGACCGTGAACACCTGCGCAGCGTTCTCCGTGTCGGCGTTCCAAGCGGACTTCAGTCCAATATGTACACCATCTCCAACATCGCACTGCAGGCTTGCATCAACTCCTTCGGCACCAACACCATCGCTGCCTGGACTGCCTTTGGTAAAGTGGACAGCTTCCATTGGATGATCATCGGTGCCTTCGGTATCTCCATCACTACCTTTGTTGGACAAAACTACGGTGCCGGTCAGTATGAGCGTGTGCGCAAAGCCATGAAGACCTGCTTGATCATGACCTTTACCTCCAGTGCCCTGCTCGGTTTGCTCTTCTGTCTGTTTGCGCAGCCGCTGCTGGGCATGTTCACCACTGACCCTGCTGTTTTGGAAATCGGTAAATTCATTCTCTTCCGCATGTCCCCATTCTATGTTTGCTTCGTCTGCATCGAGATCCTTTCCGGTACCATTCGAGGCTGCGGTAATTCCCTGCCGCCTATGCTGCTGACCTGCTGCGGCGTTTGCGTATTCCGTGTGATTTGGGTCTTCCTGCTGAATCCGATTTGGCACGATCTGAGCATGGTCACCACCAGCTACCCTGTCAGCTGGACCCTCACATCCATTCTCTTTATCACCTATTACTTAAAATCCAATTGGATGAAACGATAACACAAAAAAGAAACCGGAGTTTCTGGACTAATCCAGATCCTCCGGTTTTTCATTGCGTTTTTTATATTCTTCGAAGCAGAGTGCCATCGCTGGCAGCTCTTCTGTGGTAAAACTCTGGAAGAATTCTTCCGGGATAAACAGGCATTTGGAGAAGTGCGGGATACGGCGAGCTACCGTACCTTTGGACCTTGCATAACCCACAACATCGGGAGATACACCCAAAATCGCTGCGATCTGTTTCTGGTCGATACCGTAAACCTCTTCGATAGCATCGTAGAGGTTCACCTCTACCGGAAGTCCCTGACTGTCCAGCTCCAGCTTCTGAAGGAAGTCCTTTTGGCTGAGTTTTCCGTTTTCATACGGCTTTTTCAGATACCATGGAGCAGCATCGGCAATTCTCGCCAGATACCTCTCTCTGATTTCCCAAAGTTCGCAGCTGCTGTCATCGGATTCTACCACCTGGCCGAAACCTTTCGCTGTGCAGAAACCGCCAAAGTTATGCAAACAATGTTCACAGGTTCGCTGAAAATTCATGGTTCTTCCCCCTTTCACTGTCTATACTGTTATTTTACCACAAAATCAGTGTGATTTCAAAGGCTTATTCGCGTTCCAAAGCACCTTTGTACAGTTCACCCTTCTTGAATCCGGTCTGTTTTGCCACGTCTTTTGCCGCACTGGACAGAGGGGTGCCTTTTGCGCTGAGAGCCAACACCATATCGATAGCCTGTTCCAAAGTGAAGCTCACTTCGCCGGCTTCTTCCGGTGCACCTTCCACGATGAGGACATATTCGCCTTTTGGATTGCGCTCTTCATATTCTGCGATCGCGCCGTCCAAATCAGTGCGGTCCACTTCCTCGTGGATCTTTGTCAGCTCACGGCAAAGGCTGATTTTACGGTTGCCCAAAACCTTGCGCAGATCACGGAGAGTATCTTTCAGCTTATGAGGAGCTTCGTAGAAAATCAGAGTTCTTGGCTCATTTTTCAGAGCTTCCAAATTTTCGATACGTCCGGATTTGTTGGTGGTCAGGAAGCCCTCGAACACAAATTTACTGGTGTTCAAGCCGGACAGTGCCAGCGCAGAAATCGCCGCACTTGGTCCTGGTACAACCTGAACGATAATGTCATTTGCTGCACAAAGACGCACAAGGTCTTCACCCGGGTCGGAAATGCAAGGCATGCCTGCATCGGTCACGATGGCACCGTTTTCGCCGGACTGCAGTTTCGCGATGATGATTTCGCCTTTTTCGCGGATGTTGTGGTCATGGTAGCTGACCATCGGTTTCTTGATATCAAAATGATTCAGCAGTTTCAGAGTAACACGGGTGTCTTCTGCGGCAATGAAGTCCACTTCCTGCAGCGTACGCACTGCACGAACACTCATATCCTCCAGGTTCCCGATTGGAGTACCCACTACATATAAAATGCCAGCCATAGTTTTCTCTCTTTCTTAAATCAGCCGATACACACGGCGCAGTTCATCGGAATTTTCGTCGGAGTCTTTCGCCTGGATCAGGAACGGAGCCTCCACTTTCAGATAAGGAGCAGAGCCTTTTTTGCCCTCCACCAGAAAGAGCCATGGCGCTGTGTCCCCTTTTTTCTGAACGAAACGCAGACGTTTCGGTTCGATCTTGTTGTTTCTCATAGCTTCCAATGTATCCAGCAGACGTTCCGGACGCTGACAGATACAAAGTCTGCCGCCGAATTTCAGCAGTCTTGCTGCTGCACGGCACACATCATTGATGTTGCAGAGGATCTCATGACGAGCGATGGTATGAGCATCTGCCTCATTGAGAATGCCGGTGTTGGTTGCTTTATACGGCGGATTGCAGGTAACCAAAGTAAAGCTGTCAGCCGGCAGTTGTGGGGACAGATCTTTCAAATCTCCTTCTACCGGGATCAGTCGATCCTGCAATTCGCAGGCTTCCACAGTCAGCTTCATCTGCTGGATCGCCTGCGGCTGAATATCTACACCGTAAGCCACCTGTGGAGCATCCTCCATCTCACGGAACCAAAGCAGCGGAATAATACCGCAGCCGGTGCCCAAATCCACGCAGCGATCCTTGCGTTTTACCTGGGCAAAATCGGAGAGCAGAAAAGCATCGGTACCGAATTTATGCTCATTGGAGGTGCAAATTTTCAGCTTGCCGTTGATAAGTTCATAGGAAAAGTTTTCTGCTGTTGTCATATTGCTCCTCCTTAGAATTTTTTCATTGATGGGCTCATAAAGCCATCCACCAATACGTCCATGTAATCAAAGGACAAACCAGTGCCGATAGCAACACACTGAACGGCGTTGTCTGCCACTTTGCTTTCGATTTTTGTCTGCTGTGTCAGCAGGCGATCCATACCGTGAAGCAGAGCACCGCCGCCGGTAAGGATAATGCCGTTTTCGGACAAGTCACCCACCAGTTCCGGTGGAGTCAGTTCAATGACCTCACGAACTGCAGTCACGATCTGCATCGCTTCTTTCAGCAAAGGTTCGTACAGTTCTTCGCGGCTGATTTCAATGGCACAAGGCAGACCACTTTCCAGATGACGGCCTTTCGCAATCACGGTCTTGTTCTCATCATAGAACACGGAACCGATCTCCTTCTTCAGAAAATCTGCCATTCGTTCACCGATCAGCACACCGTGTTTGCTGCGGATATGACGCACGATCACATCGGAGAAGTTGTCACCAGCCACGCGGATGGATTTTTTATTTACAATGCCGTTAAGGGACAGCACAGCAATATCTGTGGTGCCGCCGCCGATATCAACGATCATGTTGCC
>JAZQXX010000034.1:0-1921 GCA_045633085.1 Negativibacillus sp.
TCACAGAACGACATGGCTACGATCCGACTTATAACCTTTGCCATCAAGATAGGTTACTCCGCGATCCAACTTTTCTGTAATTTTGACAGCAATTTCTTCGTATTTTGGACTAATAATCAAAGCGACCTTGGAGTAATCAAATCGGTAGACCACAGCATCGACTACTTGACCGCAAACAAAGATTGCTACTCCACTATACAACGCTCTTGCAGCATTTTGAAACACAATGCCCGTCAACGCCGCAACCATAAAATCAAAGCAAATATTGATTGTTCCAATCGGAACATCACGCCAGTGCAATTTCAGTAACCGGACGATAATATCCGATCCGCCGGTAGATGCACCACCGGCAAATACAATACCAAGGCCCAAGCCACATATCGCACCACCATACAGCGCCCCAATCAGGGGCTCTGTATTCGGTGATGGCAAAATCGCAAACAAGTCAATAAACACAGAGGACAACAGCATGCCCATTAAAGAAAGCAGAAAGAATTTCTTGCCGATTTTGGCGCCGGCCAAAACGAACAACGGAAGATTCATGATAGCGCTTACCAAGCCGATGCTTCCAATGCCCATGAGATGCACCAACACCATCGAAAGGCCGGTCAATCCACCAGCATTTAGATCATTGGGAACCAAAAACAGATCAAAGCCCAATGCAAAAATAGCGCATCCAACCACAGTTTTGATTGTCGCACCAAGAAACTTCCATCGATTCTTCATTTCTTTCCTCCGTTACACTTCGAAGCTTGTTTGCTTCTCAGCGGAATCATCTTCTTTTAGCAGCGCACCTGCCGTAGGAATCGTTCTGCAGCGATAACGACTAAGATTGACGATACCGCTTTCTTCAAGGCGCATCACACGGTTCAGGACAGCCTTTTTCTTCAGGGACATCACCGCTACACCCTGTGTATTTCTAGTGGTCTTTGGCAGCAACAAAGCTGTAGAAATCACAGAAGCTCTGCCATCGCTGGAATAGAGCGCAACCTGCTCATCTGCGTCCATTGCCAGAACCTCTACCAACGGACTCTTGTCGGAATATGCACCTGTCAAGCGGCGACGATTTGTCTTAGTTTCATATGCAGACAGCGGCACTTTCGCAGCCTTGCCATTTTCAAAGAAGAACAACACAAAGCCTTTGTAGTCACCGGGCAGAATGATCTGACGCACGGTTTCACCGGGATCCATACCCAGCTTTTGCGGCAGGTAATCACCCAGTTGAGAAGCCTTTCCATCCTCAAAATCGCTGAGTTTGGACTTGTAGCACTGGAATTGATCAGTAAAGACAAGAATCTCTGCCTTATTTGTAGTTTCCCGAGAAAATGCTAAACTATCCCCTTCTTTAAACTTTTGATCGCCGGACATGCGAAGACTCTGCGCAGTGATCTTCTTTAGGTAACCTTCCTTGGATACGAACAAAGTAACAGGATAATCAGGGGTATCGTCTTCTTCCTCCTCGGGTTCGATCAGCGCAGATTCATATACGATCTCTGTTTTTCTTGGCTGACCGTACTTATCGGAAACAGCCTGCAGTTCCTTGATGATCAGGTTCTTCAGCTTTCGGCTGTTACCCAAGACATCACGCATATCTGCGATCTCTTTTTCCAGCTCGTCTACGGCCTTCAATTGCTTCAGGATGTATTCCTTGTTGATATTACGCAGCTTGATCTCTGCAACGAAGTTTGCTTGGATCTCATCGATACCGAAACCGATCATCAGGTTGGGGACAACCTCATTTTCCATTTCAGTTTCCCGAATGATTTTGATTGCCTTATCGATATCGAGAAGGATGCGTTCCAAACCCTTGAGCAGATGCAGGCGATCTTCCTTCTTTTGAATTTGGAAGAACAGCCTGCGCTTAACGCAATCCGTACGCCAAGCCGTCCACTCCTCCAGAATCTCACCGATACCCATAACA
>JAZQXX010000035.1:0-2376 GCA_045633085.1 Negativibacillus sp.
TGAAAGCTCCACGACTGTTTGTTTTGGATAACATGCAGACAAACTCAGAACCAAAAGGAAGCTGATAAACAAAGCAATAATCTTCATACTTTTATTTTTCATATTCACTCCACCTTCCTAATTTTTCCTACCAACCAACGGATCAGCATCTCCGCCACAAAGAACACCGCCACATTCAGAAATGGCATCACAAAGGGCGCAATTTGCTCCGGCAGGATGTAAAACGGATCTCTGACCACAAAGAACCAGTTGAAAAAGTGGTCATAGTCCCCTGCCTGACCGTTATAAACATCGTTTCCCACCATCGCCCACAGGGTCATGCCAATCACCACGGCCAAATCACGACCACAGCGCGTTTCCTTTGGGCCATAGGTCAACATCAGCAGCCCATACACGCTCATAATGCCATGGAAGCACAGCGTCTGCACCACCCGATAGCTCAGCGGATGCACCCCATGCCACATCACCCCCGCCGGGTAGATGAGATACACGAAATTGGAAAGAAAGCCCAGCAGTGCCAACGATGGCCGCAGCTTTTCCAGAAAGCGGTTGTGATAGCTCAGAAAACACAGCACGCACATAGCCGTGCAGGCATGGAACGGAAGCTTTTCGATGTCGATCTCCCCATAGGCCAGCGGCATCAGAAAGAAATCCGCAACATACAGAAAAAACGCCCCGTACACAATACGCCGCATCACCTTTTCCCGCACCGCCTGGGGCTTGTGCTTCAAATACAGCACCGCCGCCAGCGCAGCCAGCACCGCCACCGCAATATACCCAAAATGCCACAGCCCGAAGCAGGAAAACAGCACCCCACCCCTCCGGTCCGCCAGAAGTCCATGCAGCCATTCGTACATACCGTCACCGCCTTTTTCTTTTAGTATACCACACCCGGCCCTGTTTTTCAAGAAAAAAGCAGCGCCGTATCTGCTGACACAGCGCTGCTTACGCAAAGTGATGGGTTTATATACTCAAAAAGAAAAAGCACTGCTTACGCTACTTCTCATAAGGATATTTAGCGTAAGGCGGTGTTCCCGAATAGGACGGACAGTTTCGGCTGTCCGTCCTTTCCTGTTATACTGCTTGTTTTGTTGGTTCTGCGGTTAATCTGCCGATATAGCGGAAGTAGATGTCGATCTGCTGCTCCGATGTTTTGGACCATTTGCAATCGCGTTCGTGGACCACTACTTTTGCTATAAAGACTCTGAGCACCTCGGGAGTCAGTTCTTTCAGATCCGTGTACTTGTTTGCAACGTCTATGAACTTCTCCACATTCGTAGATGCAGCTTTCAGTTCTTCTATCTCCGCTTGAAGTTTTGGAATCTGTTCTTGAATTTCACGTTGCTCAGCATTATACCCATCCGACAGCATTCTGAACTGCTCGTTTGTGATTTTACCGAGGACGTTATCCTCGTAAAGTCTTTTGAACAAGGCGTTCAGCTCTGCGTTACGTTTCTCCAATTTACTGAGTTCATTTGTTTTTGCAGTAAGCTCTCTTCGGTTTTCGGATGAGCTTTTCTTGTTTATGAACTCAACAAATTCTTTCGTTTTCGCCCGCGCATAGTACGTTGCCTTACGGATTTCCTCAAGGATGATTTCATCAAGCACTGCTTCTTTAATGCTATGAGGCGTACATTGCTCTTCACCCATGTGCTTACGGTAACGACTGCAGATGAAGCTGTAGTTTTCCGGCTTGATGGTAGTGCCTCTGACAAAGTATAATTTGGAACCACAATCCGAACAGCACAGGAGTCCGTTGTATTTATTGAGGTCCCCCATACTTGTTCTTCTGCGTTTGCCTGCGCGTACCTTTCGAACAACATCCCAAGTAGCCAGATCAATGATTGCTTCATGTGTGTTCTCAAACCGAAGCCATTCGCTTTCGGGACGCTCAAGTTTTCTCTTGTCCTTGTAAGAAGCAACCGTTGTTCTGCAGTTGACCGTGTGTCCGAGGTAGACTTCGTTATCAAGAATTCCTGCAACGGTTCTATCGTTCCATCCGTAGATATCTTCGGTATCGGTAATGCAACCATAATTGCCAATCTGTCGATAACGATAAACGGTAGGCTTGAGAATTTTCTTCTCACGTAGAATATTGGCTATGATCCTCGGACCGTTTCCGGCGGCACATAAATCAAAGATCATTCTTACTACAGGAGCGGTTTCTTCATCGATCAGCAGATGACCTTTTACATCAGGATCCTTTTTGTATCCGTACGGGATCTGTGTGCTGACACGCTCGCCTCGCTCCGCTTTTGCTTTTACGACGGCACGGATCTTCTTGCTCGTATCTCTTGCAAACCATTCATTGAATAAGTTCTTGAAGGGAGCGAATTCGTTGCCCTCGCTGTAAAGCGAATCGTAGTTGTCGTTGAC
>JAZQXX010000036.1:0-3692 GCA_045633085.1 Negativibacillus sp.
AGCAAAACTGGAGAAGAAAGGTGCTAATGTCCTTCTGCTCAATACCATCAATACGACCATGGATATGGATACCCGTTTGGCGAAGGCACAGGCGTTCAATGCTCAGGTATACATTTCTGTACACCATAACTCCGCATCATCCACCGCAACAGGCACGGAAGTTTACTACTTCTATCCGTTTGCACAGTCTTTGGCAAGCAAGCTGAGCTCTGCAATCAGCGGTGCCTTGAACACCAACAACCGCGGTGCACGTTACGATGTCTTCTATGTTACCCGCGATCCTCAATTTGTAGGTGTTCTGTCGGAAGGCGGCTTCATGTCGAATAACAAAGAATATCGAAAACTGATCGATGAAGATTATCAAGACGATGTGGCAGCAGCAATGGCTGATGCTATTGCATCCTTCCTGAAATCGGCAGGTTCCGGAAATGCAGGTGCGACAGGTACACAGTCTGTAGGCGGAGATGTGGGTACGGTTTCCGACGGTAACAGTACAGGAAACAGCACAGGCAGCAGTTCATCTACTAACAAAGATGAGCTTAGCTTTAGCGAAACTGAAGTGACCCTCTACGAAGGCGAAACCTACGATATTGAATATTCCATTCCGGACGATTACGATGAAGATGAGATCGAATGGAAGAGTGAAGACGAAGATATCGTCGAGGTTGATTCCAACGGTACGATCACAGCAGTCGGTGTGGGTAAAGCTACTGTTGCAGCTCGACTGGACGATATGGTTGTTTCCATTGAGGTCACTGTTCGTTCTGAAGACGATGATGATGACGAGCAAACATCTGATGTGAAAGGCAGTGGTCTTGAAATCGATGCGCCGTCTAAAGTCGAAGTCGGCGACACAGTTCGACTGACAGCGCTCTTCGACGGTGAGGAAGAAGACGATGCAGAGTGGTTCATGTATGAGTACTCCCAGCAGTTCGCAAGTCTGAGTTCCAGCGGCAAATTGAGTGCAAAAAAAGCAGGCACGATCACTGTTTGGGTGGAACTGTCCGACGGCACAAGAGCGTCGAAAGAAATTTCAATCACCAATTAAGTAAAAGCAGGGAATTTGATTGCAAATTCCCTGCTTTTTTGCACAATATGATTAAGTTCGGTATGTGAATTTAGCCTATGTGCTCAAAAAAAGTAGCTTTAAAGCAAAAAAAGCAAGGGCAGGTGATTGACAAAATAATTAATAGTCGTTAAACTTATAAGTGGACCGCACTATGTGCGGATATTTCGTATGTTCAATATATTAAGAGGTGAGCCAAAGTGTACAAAATCGTTAAAAAACAGAAACTCAATGACGCTGTTGTTCTGATGGAAATCGAAGCACCGTTCATTGCTAAAAAAGTACTCCCTGGTCAGTTCATCATCTTCAGAATCGATGAGCTGGGCGAGCGCATCCCTGTAACTGTTGCTGACTATGACAGAGAAAAAGGCACCATCACTCTGATCGTTCAGACTGTTGGTCGTTCTACCATTATGCTGGGCGAAATGAATGAAGGCGAAGCTCTGCTGGACGTTGTAGGTCCTCTGGGCATCCCAACCCATTTGGATGGCCTGAAAAAAGTTTGCGTTATCGGCGGCGGTGTAGGTTGTGCAATCGCATACCCACAGGCTAAAGCTCTGCACAATGCAGGCGCTCATGTAGATATGATCGCAGGCTTCCGTTCCAAAGATATCGTTATCATCGAAGACGAAATGAGAGCTGTTGCTGACAACCTCTTCGTTATGACCGATGACGGTACCTACGGCGAAAAAGGTCTGGTTACCAACAAACTGCAGCAGCTGCTGGAAGAAGGTAACGAATACGATGCAGTTATTGCAATCGGTCCAGTTATCATGATGAAATTCGTAGCTGCAACCACCAAACCACACGGTATCAAAACCATCGTTTCCCTGAACCCAATCATGATCGATGGTACCGGCATGTGCGGTGGCTGCCGTGTAACTGTTGGCGGCGAAACCAAATTCGCTTGCGTTGACGGCCCTGACTTCGACGGTCACCTGGTTGACTTCGACGAGCTGATGAAACGTAACGGTACCAACAAAGAACAGGAACGCCATGACTGTGAAAACTGCAGAATGAGGAGAGTTTACAATGCCTAATATGTCCCTGGTGAAAAACCCAATGCCAGAGCAGGACGCTAAAGTTCGTGCTCGCAATTTTGAAGAAGTAACCCTCGGTTATACCGAAGAAATGGCAATCAACGAAGCACAGCGCTGCCTGAACTGCAAACACATGCCATGTGTTGCAGGCTGCCCTGTAAACGTTCAGATCCCTAAATTCATCTCTCTGATCGCTGAAGGCAAATTCGCTGACGCTTGCGCAGCTATCAAGGAAACTTCCGCACTGCCAGCAGTTTGCGGTCGTGTATGCCCACAGGAAACCCAGTGCGAATGCAAATGTGTTCGTGGTATCAAAGGCGAACCAGTTGCTATCGGCCGTCTGGAACGTTTTGCTGCTGACTGGGCTCGTGAACATGGCGTAGAAGAAATCGTTAAACCAGAATCCAATGGTATCAAAGTTGCTATCATCGGTGCTGGTCCTGCAGGTCTGACCTGCGCTGGCGATCTGGCTAAACTGGGCTACGATGTAACCATCTTCGAAGCATTCCACAAAGCTGGTGGCGTACTGGTTTACGGTATTCCTGAATTCCGTCTGCCAAAAGTTATCGTTCAGAAAGAGGTTGAAAACCTCGAGAAAATGGGCGTTAAGATCATGACCAACATGGTTATCGGTAAAGTTCTGTCCATCGACGAACTGATGTCCGAATACGACTTCAAAGCTGTATTCGTAGGTTCCGGTGCAGGTCTGCCATCCTTCATGGGTATTGAAGGCGAAGGTCTCGTAGGTGTTTACTCCGCAAACGAATTCTTGACCCGTATTAACCTGATGAAAGCTTACCTCGACGAATACGACACCCCAATCCGCAAAGGTAAATCCGTTGCAGTAGTTGGTGGTGGTAACGTAGCAATGGACGCTGCTCGTTCCGCTATGCGTCTGGGTGCAGAACACGTTTACATCATCTACCGTCGTTCCGAAGCAGAGCTGCCAGCTCGTGCTGAAGAAGTACATCATGCAAAAGAAGAAGGCATCGAATTCCTGCTGCTGAACAACCCAACCAAAATCCTGGGTGACGAAAACGGCAATGTTCGTGCTATCGAATGCATCAAAATGGAACTGGGTGAGCCAGATGCTTCCGGCCGCCGCAGACCAGTTGCTGTTGAAGGTTCCAACTACGAAGTTCCAGTTGACACTGTTATCATGTCCATCGGTACTTCTCCAAACCCACTGATCAGAACCACCACTGAAGGCCTCGAAGCTAACAAATGGGGTTGTCTGGTTGCTGACGACAAAGCTGCTACCACCAAAGAAGGCGTTTACGCTGGTGGTGACGCTGTTACCGGTGCTGCTACCGTAATTCTGGCAATGGGCGCAGGCAAAACTGCTGCAGAATCCATGCACGAATACCTGCAGGAAAAATTCGGCAACAAATAGTCGTTGATTCTTTGTAAAGATAAGGCTGTCGCTTGTGCGACAGCCTTTTTTCATGCAAAACAAGAAGAGCTGCCGAAAGGCA
The DNA here is from genome assembly GCA_045633085.1 of Negativibacillus sp. GTDB lineage: Bacteria > Bacillota > Clostridia > Oscillospirales > Ruminococcaceae > Negativibacillus. The sequence continues at coordinate 3,582 of JAZQXX010000036.1, forward strand.
GCTCTTCTTGTTGATACAAACAGAAAAGGAAAATGATATATAAAAGACAAAGGGGATGTCTATGTTAGCGACCTGCTGAAGCACAAAAAAGGGAAAGCTCCAGCAGTAGTT
>JAZQXX010000037.1:0-11587 GCA_045633085.1 Negativibacillus sp.
TGGATGTGAAGTTTTCTACCTATGGAGTCCCGATGATTATTGGAGAGGTTCGCCGCTATTTGCGGGATAACAACGCCATCCGAGTCAGCCGTTCCATGCGGGACACAGCGTATCGAGCCATGCAGTGCAAAGAGCAGTTCATCAACGAGCAGCAGCGGGAACCTACCATGGACGAGCTTGCTGCCATGATGGAAGTCCGGCGGGAGGATGTTGTTTTGGCCTTGGAAGCCATCGTTGATCCGGTTTCCCTCTACGAACCGGTTTACTCCGACGGCGGCGATACCATCTACGTACTGGACCAAGTTCGTGACAACAAAAACGGCACCGATTTGGATTGGCTGGACGAGCTGTCCATTCGGGACAGCATCCGTCAGTTGGGTGAACGGGAAAAACGCATTCTCCATCTGCGTTTTCTCCGCGGAAAGACCCAGATGGAAGTGGCAAAGGAAATCGGTATCTCACAGGCACAGGTCAGCCGCTTGGAAAAAGGCGCTTTGGAACAGATCAAAGACGGCTTATAACGCAAAAAAGCACCTCTTACGAGGTGCTTTTTCTTATTTCCACAGTTCGTTTGGATAGGTGCCGTTATCTTTCAGCGCTTTCATAGACGCTGCAACGAAGTCTTTGTCTTCTTTGTAGGTGACGCCGTACCATTTATCCGGGCTGCGCAGAACTTTTACGTCCGCTTTGCCGCTTTTGATCATGGTATCCACCGCAGATGGAAGATAGAATTCGGCTTTCATTGGGTCGCTTGGCAGTTTGTTTTTGAAGAAGGCTTCAAATTCCTGCTGCAGACCAGCCAGCGCACTTTCGGTGAAAGCCCACATATTCATAGAAACGATGGTGTCCAGCGGAAGCTCCTGCTGCTCTTCCCCTTCGTGGAAAACAGCAACATTGCCTTTGCCTTCGATTTTGGTGCGTTCAGTGATGCAGGTCAGATAGTTGTTTTCATTTTCTTCGCAGACACCGCGGGAAACAGTGCCGTTTTCGGTGAGAGTGTTGCCCAGTCGATAGCCGACCATTGCGTAGTGGCAAACTTCGTCATCCTGTGCACTGCTCAGATAATCGTACAGCAGTTTGAATGCCTGAGGACCGTAGTAGTCATCGGAGTTGATGACAGCAAACGGACCGTCCACTGCGCTACGGCAGCAGAGCGCTGCATGGCCGGTGCCCCATGGTTTGGTTCTGCCTTCCGGAACAGATTCGCCGTCCGGAATGTCGTTCATGGACTGATAGCAGTACTGCACTTCTGCAAAAGGACGAACCTTAGAGCCGATCAGACGCTCAAAATCCGCCTCATTTTCTTCTTTGATGATGAACACGATTTTTTTGAAGCCTGCACGCAGAGCGTCGAATACAGAAAAATCGATGATCAGCTCGCCGTTGTCACCAATCGGGGTGATCTGTTTCAGACCCCCGAAACGGCTACCCATACCGGCTGCCAAAATAACCAGAGATGGCTGTTTCATAAACAAACCCTTCTTTCTTGCAAAATATATGGTAATGTCAGAATATGTATTGTAACTGGATTATTATACCACAATTCGACAAAGGCTGCAAGCAAACTCTGAGTGATACAAAAACAGGGAGCCGATCAGCTCCCTGTTTTTAATCGTCGTTATTCTTCTTGTTTTTATCCTTTTTATCGGACTTATCCGGCTTTTCCTCCACAGCTGCCTTTTCAGGAGTTACATAGATTTTCAGCACAGTGGCATCGGAAAGAGCGATTTCGGTACCTGCTGGAGGATCCGTACGGAAAATCGTGCTTGGAGTGTACTTGCTGTTTTCCACAGTGTAAACAGTATAGGCGATGCCCAGCTCATCGAGCTTCTGTTTTGCACCCTGTAAGCCCCAACCGATCAGTTCCGGCACAACGACTGTTTTCTTTCCTTCGCTGACAGTCAGCACAATGGTAGTCAGATGCGGAACCTGTGTATTCTTCGCCACAGACTGTGCAATGATAACACCGGCAGGATAACTGTCGCTGTGTTCCATGATCGCATTCAGATTAAAGTTCGCACGGTAGGACGTATTGTTCAGAATATCCTCGTACTTGTGACCGACAAAGTCCGGTACTGCGTAGAGAGTCTGTTCTTCTGTTACTGTATCAGTTGGTTCTTCCTCACCGCTGTCCAGAATGCGGTTATTGACCAGCCAGAAAGCACCAAAGCCCAAAGCCAGCACCAGCAAAATAAACAGCAAACTGCCGCCCAGTACTTTCGGGAGCAGGCGTTTCTGTGTTTTTTCCGGCTCCAGATGAACAGTATGTTCATTTGGCGGTAGGTCCGGTACTTCATAGACGGTGGTGTTGCCGGAAACAGATTCCAGCAAAGCGGAAGTGAAGTCATCCACTGTTGCGGAACGAAGCATAGTATCCAGCATCAGCGCACCGCTGATGGCATCGGATACATTCTCCGGAATGGACGGATTTTTCTCCATCGGTGGCAGGAACTCATCGTATTCCACACGCAGCTGTGCAGACTGTGGAGCTTCTCCGCAGAGCATCCAGTAAAGGACTGCACCCAATGCGTAAACATCACTCCAGGTTCCACCTTTCCACTCGCCGCCTTCGTACTGTTCCGGTGCACTGAAGCCGTCGTACAGTTCGTGGTCCAGTTCACCGTCGGAGGTTCTTGCTTCGAGGGTAGAGAAACCGCTGAGAATCAGGTGACCGTCGTCGGTCACATACAGATTCTCCGGAGAAATGCCAAGATGGACAATGCCTTTGTCATGAAGCTGTGTAACCGAGTTCAGCAGAGGCAGCAGACCTTTTTTGGCTTCTGTCCAGGTAAAGGCAGTGCCTTTTTCTTCTGCAGCCTGCTTGAGAGTTTTCAGCGTCATGGCCTGCTTCACAACGTAAACGGTGTTGTGAATGTGGATCAGTTCTTCCACCGGCTGGATATACTCCATCTTCTGCTCGTTGCTGTTCTGCAGGAAACGGAACAGCTCCTCAAAAGCTGCCTGAGAATATTTATAAATTGTCTGAGATTCGTGATTTGGGACTAAGTCCAGAGTTTCCGCATCACGGCATACCATGGACTTTGGAAGAAACTCCCTGATCCACCATGCCTTTCCGTCGGCCTGGGCTTCGTACACACTGCTCTCCCCGTTGGAGAACAGAACTTTTCCAATACGATACTGGTTCAGGTAGGTTCCTTCCGGTAAATACAGTGTCAGATCGGTGTTTTCTTCCACGTTTACCATTGTGACCTTCCTTTCCATATTCAGTTGTGGGCAGTGGACATACTGCTCGACTATCTTCTTATCTTATCTTATTTTAACGCTGCTTGCAAGTATTTCATTCAAAAAAGAAGAAAAAAAACAGAGAACATTTCATCTGTTCTCTGTTTCTGTCTTTCCTTGTTTACTTGTTTCCTTTTTTCTTCAGTGCAGACATACCTACAAGAGCTACGATCAACACCGCAGAAACGATCAAAAGGATCGTCATCAGTTTCACTGTGCCCTGAGTTTCATCGCCCATGATTGGGTTCAGTGCAAAGGTGCTTATGCTCAGTCCCACAACGGAACATACAAGAGTCAGCACACAGGACAGCCACCGAGAAAATTTATGAAACATGTTAAGACTCCTTTCGCGGTAACGCAATACTCATCATTCTCATTCACAAATCATACGATTATGATTCGATTTCATTATAGTCTGCCCATTTCGTGAAGTCAAGAAAGCCACAAAAGCTGTTGCCAGTCTGTAATAAATTGCAAATTTTTGTTACCTGTTCTCCACCGTGTTTAAGACTTTTTCTACGGGACAAACTATGGATGAACAATGAAGTTTCCAAAGGAAGTGTTTCATATGATGGTAAAACGCGGTGATATTTATTATGCCGATCTAAGCCCTGTCATCGGTTCGGAGCAAGGCGGTGTGCGGCCTGTTCTTATCGTGCAGAACGATGTAGGCAACAAATACAGCCCCACGGTCATCGCTGCGGCGATCACCAGCCAAACCGATAAATCCCGCCTTCCCACTCACATCGATATCCTGCCGGAACACTGCGGTTTGAGCCGGGATTCCGTGGTACTGCTGGAGCAAATCAGAACCATCGACAAGCGCCGGCTTCGGGAAAAAATGGGTTCACTGGACCCAGCTTCCATGACGGAAGTCAACAAAGCCCTTTCTATCAGCTTCGGTCTTAGTCGTCCGGGGACTACATAAGCCCCGACACAAACACAATCTTTCCCTCATCATAATTCCTGCCGCAATGCACACAGTAAAAAGGAATCGATGAAAAAGGAGTGAATGCATTTGCGGCAAATCTATCGTTTCTTTGCCGGAGCTTTGTCTGCGGTCATTGTTGGTACCATGGCACCTGCTCTCTATCTGCAGGAAACCCTGCCTGATCGCTTTACCGTAGCCGCCGGCGAAGAACTACAGCTTGCCCCACCGTATATCCATTGTGACAGCAGTGGCGAAAACAGCATTTCCGTTTCCAGTACAGTCAGCGACGACCACAGCGCAGAACTAAAACTGTTCGGCATCATTAAAATCAAGGACGTGGCTGTCCGTGTTGCCAAACAGCAGGAGGTAGCACTCTGCGGCGTTCCATTCGGTATCAAAATGACCACAAACGGTGTCATGGTCGTAGGTACCGGTTCCATTCAAACAGCCGATGGCATGGTCAACCCAGCAAAATTAGCAGGCATCCGAGAAGGCGACCTGCTTCTCTCCATCAACGGACACAGTGTTCTCAGTAATAGCCTTATCTCACAGCTTGTGCGTCAAAGTGCGGGAAAACCGCTGACCCTTCGCTATCAGCGAGAGGAAACCGTCACCACCACCGTGATCACACCGGCACTGTCCGTCAGCGACCAACAGTACCACATCGGTTTGTGGGTACGGGACAGCTCTGCCGGAATCGGTACCCTCACCTACTGTGATCCTGTCACCGGCGAGTTTGCCGGTTTGGGACACGCCATCTGTGATGTAGATACCGGGCAGATCATGCCGCTGTATCAAGGCGAAGTGGTCAAAGCCTCCATCACCGGCCTGTCCGTCGGACTTCCGGGACAGCCTGGTGAGCTACAGGGAACCTTCCACAACCACGGAAACTGGGGTATCATCCTGCAGAACTGCAGCAGCGGTGTTTACGGACAGTTCCTCAGCGATTGGCAAAACTTTCCGCTGATTTCCACGGCTTTTGCACAGGAAGTGGAAAGCGGTCCGGCGCAGCTGCTCTGCACCATTTCTGGCTCTGTACCGCAGTATTATGATGTGGAGATCGAGCGGATCCATTCGTACGACGATAAGTCCGGCAGGAATTTCGTTCTCCACATCACCGATCCCGACTTGCTGGAACAAAGCGGCGGCATCCTTCAGGGAATGTCTGGCAGTCCCATTATTCAGGATGGGAAACTGGTTGGCGCGGTGACGCACGTTTTTGTTAGCGATCCGACACGTGGTTATGGGATTTTTATAGAGAATATGCTGGAAGTAGCGGGATAATGGTATGACAGGGGCAAAGAACCCCTGTCATTTTTTTAGTTTTTTGATATAATTAGTTCAGATTATTCTCTTAATGCTGGAGGCAAAATGAAAAAACATATCGCAAACATAGTGACAAGTATTCGCATCCTTTGCAGTGTGTATATGCTTTGCTCATCCGTATTTTCACCCCTGTTTTACAGCACATACCTGCTCTGTGGATTTACGGATATGATAGATGGAACGATTGCGCGGAAAACAAACTCTGTCACACCCTTCGGAAGTCATTTAGATTCTATCGCGGATCTAATTTTTCTAGTTGCTGCAAGCATAAAGATTTTACCTGTAATATACCTTCCTCACTGGCTTTGGTTCAGTATTTTGATTGTATTCATCATGAAAATTACAGCTGTTGTTTGGAGATATATCTTTGTACAACAATTTATACTTAAACATACGCTTATGAACAAACTTACCGGCTTTCTGTTGTTTTTATTGCCTTTGAGTTTGCCCTTTATAGAAATCAAATACAGTGCCAGCATCGTGTGTACAGTTGCGTTCCTTTCGGCAATTCAAGAACTAAAAACTGTTGTCCTTAATGACAATCACTCGTGAGCGACCCAACACGTGGTTATGGGATTTTTATTTACGTTTCTGATATAATGAATTTAAGATTCCATCATTGTAGGAAAAGAGGTGAAATTCGTGAAAAAAGTACTTTACATGCTTTTGCTGCTAGTAGAATTGATTTTGGACCTTGCCGTACTGAGCCTGTTGTACAATAACACAGCCTATATTGCAATCGCAGCAGTTGTAGTTATTTGGCTCGCTCTTTTGATTTATCTCGTTCCAAAACTGAAAAAAGCAGAGGACGAAGCAATCAAACGAAAACTTTACCGCAGACTGGTACTGGTGATGGCGGCTCCGATCATCCTCTTTATCATTCTGGTAATCGGCTTTATCATCGGCCTTTCCATGGTAATCTAACCTGAGTATTTCGGCGTACTCATCGTGGATTTGTAAATGATCAAATTTATTGAGAATATGCTGGAAACAGTGAGATACGTGTTTAGCGGGAGTGAAATACTCCCGCTATTTTATTGCTTTTATAAATTTTTTAACGTTAAACATTAAATAATCCTTGACAATCCGATTTACGCCTGCTATTATAAAATTAACGATAAACATTAGATATTTAATATTAGGGGGCTATCTCATGGATAATAACAAAATGACCCGTGTTGCAAAAAATCTTGATATTCTTGCAAATGTCGGAGGCAAAATCACAGTTGCTGCAGGCATTGTCTGCGTATTGACCGCATTTCTTACCCTTCTTTTCGGCAGCAAAATGTTCACAGAAGGAACCACTGCGCTGAATCTTGACTTCATCAAATTCCATTTCAGCGACAGCGCTTATGTGAACCAGCGTTTTTTGAAACTTTATGTGTGTGCAGCTACTTTAGGCGGCAGCATCATCTGCTTCCTTGTTTACTACATTTCCAAGCTGCTGCGTGCCATCTTGGCTCCGATGAAAGTTGGCAGACCGTTCGAAAGCGGAATCTCCGAGCACTTGAAAAAAGTAGGCTGGGCCGTTCTGATCGGTGGACTTTTAAGCGAACTCCTTGGAATCGGCGCACGAATCCTGCTGATCAAAGCCTATTCCATCCACGAGCTTTTCACTTCGGCTGCGATTTCCAAAATCGAGTTCGTGTTCAATATCGACCTTAACTTTGTACTGGTCGCATGTGCCGTTTTCCTGCTCTCTTATATCTTTACCTACGGACAGACCCTTCAGCAGCTGTCCGACGAAACCTTATAAGGAGGTATACAATGCCTATTATTTTACGTTTGGACCGAGTGATGGCAGACAGAAAAATGTCTCTCAATGAGCTTTCCGAAAAAGTGGGCGTGGCAAACGTCAACCTGTCAAAACTGAAAAACGGCCGCGTCAGTGCCATTCGTTTTTCTACCTTGGAAGCCATTTGTGATGTGTTGGACTGCCAACCGGGAGATATTCTGGAGTTTGTCCGGGAAGAAAAATAATCTACTGCATTCAGAAGGACAGGAGCTTTGCCCCTGTCTTTTTTCATGCTATATGCTATAATGGATTCGAGAAAAATTCATTCGTTAAGGAAGTGTAATTGTATGAAGAAAAAATTGTTGGTGGTTTTGGTAAGCGTACTGGTGGTTTTAGGACTTGTCCTTGCAGTATTAAACTACCTCACCGCCGGAATTCTTGGAGAAGCCCTCTTTGACAGACCAGGTAAGCCAAAAGTAAAATACGCTGAGTTCCCATTCGAACTGGTGTATGAGTACAACAACGAACAGTTCACCATCAAGGAAACCCTTGTTTGTGATTATGAGGGTATCTCCTTCGCTTTGGATGGCGGTAATTCCCGTGACTGGAATTGCTACATCACCAATAATGACAATAAAAACTACTATTATTTGGACGAAGCGAAGTACCCTACTCTGCGCATTGAGATTCCAAAGAGCGCAGACTATTACATGGGTTCCCCAACCGCAAGTGCTGAATTGGCTACACCATATCTCTTCTACATCGATAATGCAAGCGGCACGACATACTATGAACAGGATTTGATGAATGTAGTCGGCGCGAGAATCATCAGCTGGGAAATCAGCGATCCGCTGGTTGGCAACATCAAAAAATAACAGCGACAGCTCAAAACACAAACAGGGGCATCTTCCTCTGTTTTTTTGTGTTTGTGCGTGATATAATGGGTAAAAATCCACTCTACTGGCACTAAACTGATGGTCGAGAGAGCTAAACTTCCGGTCGGTTGAGTATTTTCAACCCCGATGTTACAATCAAGACAACAACAAAACCTTGTGAAAGGAACGATGATAGATGAAAAAGACACTTGGAACAATCATTGCAGAACTTAGAAAACAGCACGGCATGACTCAGTTGGAACTGGCAGAAAAGATGGGCGTCACCGATAAAGCCGTTTCCAAATGGGAGCGTGACCTGTCCTGCCCGGACATCAGCTCTCTGCCGAATCTTGCTGAAGTCCTTGGCGTTTCCGTGGAAGATCTGATGCAGGTCAAAAAAGAAGCGGAAGCACCAACAAGCAAGGTAGCCGAAATCCTGGAGGTCGCACCAAAGGCAGTTGCTTTGGCAATGGGTGTTGCGGTCGCTGCACTGACCATACTGGATTCTTTGGATGTGAAATCCGGCATGATTCTTTTGGGCATCGGTCTTGCCTGTGTGGGCATCTCTCTAATGAGCAACAAAAAATAAGCGTGAAAAAGACAGGGGCATCTGCCTCTGTCTTTTCTATTTGTTTGCAACCTGAAGTTGCACCAATGCAAAGCCAAAATGGTAGAAAGCATCTGTTGTTTTTCGTATAATTGAAAACAACAAAGGAGGTATTTTTATGAGCTTTGCAGAAAACTTGAAACAATTAAGAAAAGAAAAACAGATGTCGCAGGAAGATTTTGCCGAGTTGCTGAATGTCAGCAGGCAGTCTGTTTCGAAATGGGAGCAGGGTTTGAGCTATCCCGAAGTGGAAACCCTCTTACTTCTCTCCAAAACGCTCTCTGTTTCCCTTGATGAAATGCTGTCCACCGGATTCTCTTGTACTGAAACTCCTAAGACAAGCATCACCGGGTCCCTTATCATCACCTCGCCCAACGAAAATGTCATCGCAACTTGCTCCAAAGTCCAATCCTCTCAAAGAATGAGTCGAAGAAAAAACAAACCAAACTATGCGCTCTACGGTTTTACCCACGGTGGTTCACAGTTTTTTGGTGAGCCAGCTACTTTTTTGGGCTGGTATGCGAACGAAGAACTGATTTCCAAAGAGATGGAAGCGATCCATAACGCGATTTCCAAGGGGATCCCAACCTATACGCTACAATACAGCGCAAAAATCGAACGCCGTTGGTCTGGTTTAAAGTTGATTTCAAAATAGTGTCCAAAAATGCGAGCCGATTCTTTACACGAGTCGGCTCTTTTCTTGTTTCTGTTTCATGGTGCTATCTTTCCCTCAACCTTGACTTTCCCCGCTGTTTGTGCCATACTCTCTTTAGCATGTTAACACGAAAAAATCAGAAAGAAGGCGAAGCCATGCTTCAGGCTTTGAAAAAAACAAGCGTAAGAAACGCTCTTCTCATCGGAACCCTCTGTTCCCTGTCTTATTTGGGCGTTTATTTTGCGCGAAACATCCTCAGCGCGGTAACTCCGCAGATCATTGCCACCACCGCCTATAAAGAAGACTACATCGGTTCTCTTTCTTCCCTGTACTTCGGATTCTATGCGGTTGGTCAGCTGATCAACGGCATCATCGGCGACAAGGTACGTGCCCGATTCATGATCAGCTTCGGCTTGATTTTGGCCGGCGTCAGCAGTCTGGTCTTCCCCTTCGTCATGGACTGGCAGTTGGGTGCTCAGCTGATTTACGGCATGACCGGCTTCTTCCTTGCTATGATCTATGCTCCGATGACCAAAGTCGTGGCAGAAAACACCGAACCGATCTACGCCACCCGCTGCAGTTTGGGCTATACCTTCGCTTCCTTCCTCGGTTCTCCGATGGCAGGTGTTGCAGCAGCAGTGATGACCTGGCAGATGGTATTCTACACCAGCAGCTCCATTCTGATTCTGATGGGTGTCCTGTGCTTCGTTGCCTTCCTCATCCTGGAACGCAAAGGCATCGTGGCTTATGGCCGCTTTGAACCACCGGAAGATACCCCTCACGGCATCAAAGGTCTGTTGGAACGCCGCATCGTGAAGTTTACCTTTATTTCCGTGATCACCGGCATTGTCCGCACCTCTGTGGTGTTCTGGATGCCGACTTACATTTCCCAGTATCTTGGCTTCTCCCCAAGCAAAGCTGCAAGCATCTTTACCGTGACCACCTTCATCATCTCCTTCACCAGCTTCATTGCCGTATTTCTCTACGAAAAGCTGGGCCACAACATCGATTTGATGCTCTTCCTGGTATTCGGTGCATCCACCTTCTTCTTCCTGATGGTTTACTTCGTGGAACAGCCTGTGCTGAACATCGCTCTGCTGGTGCTTGCTATCATGGCTTCCAACTGTGCCGCTTGTATGCTGTGGAGCCGCTACTGTCCAAGCCTGCGTGACACCGGCATGGTATCCTCTGCCACCGGCTTCCTGGACTTCATGAGCTACATGGCAGCGGCAGTTTCTTCCACGCTCTTCGCCAACGCAGTCAATGCCATCGGCTGGAAGAATCTGATCTTGGTTTGGCTGGGCCTAGTGCTCTTCGGAACCATCATCTGCCCACCAAAAAGCAGAAAAAAACTCCCTGGCCTGCACTAAACATAGGCAGAAAGGATTTTTATGAGATACTCCAACTTACACGCACATACCATCTTCTCCGACGGAAGACATATGCCGGAAGACAACGTCCTCTCCGCCATCGAGAAAAACATGGTTTCCCTCGGTTTCTCCGACCACAGCTACACCGATTTCAAGCTGGACTGCTGCATTCGTCCGCCTGCATTCCAGGCTTACATTGACGAGATCCGCCGTCTGCAGAAAAAATATGCCGATCAAATCGAGATCTATCTGGGCATGGAATTCGACGGGTTCAGCACTGTGGAAAACCGCGAGGTTTACGACTACATCCTCGGCGACAGCCATTATCTGAAGCTCGGCGGCGAGATCTATACCGTGGATGACTCCGCAGAAGAACAGCTCTCCACCATCAAAAAACACTTCGGCGGCGAGAAAAACGCCTATGCGAAAGCATATTTTGAAACCTACACCGACTCCATCCACCGTTTGAAACCGGACATCCTCGGTCATTTCGACCTGCTGACTAAGTTCAACGTTTTCGATGAAACTGACCCGGTTTACCGCAAACTGGCTTTGGACGCTCTCAGTGACAGCCTGAAAGTGACTCCGCTCATCGAAATGAACACCGGCGCTATGAGCCGCCGCTTCAAGGAAACCCCATATCCTGCACCGTTCATCCTGAAGGAAATCCTGGCACAGGGCGGCAAGGTGGTACTGAACAGCGACAGCCATAACAAAGACCACTTGATCTACTACTTCGATGAATCCATCGAGATCCTCAAATCTGTGGGCTTCAAGCACATCGTGCAGCTGCAGGGCGGTAAATTTGTTGAAGTCGGAATTTAAACGCACAAAAAGCACCTCTT